>JAWPNA010000432.1:0-9740 GCA_045402695.1 Acidobacteriota bacterium | reverse complement strand
AGCCGTAGTAGACGAAGGCGCGGCCTTCATTCGCCTGGCCGTTGTCGTAGCTGTACGCCCCCATGATGACATCCGAGTAGCCGTCGCCGTTGACGTCGCCCGCCGTGCCGACGGCCCAGCCGAATTGGGCGCCCGCCTGGTTGCTTTCGGCGGTCCAGGCGGGGCTCGTCGCGAGGGGATCGACGGTCAGCGGGTAGACCGCCTCGCGGGCATCGATGACGAGCCGGATGCCGCGCATCCCCTCCCCTGCGTACCCTTCCATCCATGCCGGCAGGATTTCGCCGCGAGCATCGGTCACCTTCAACTGCGCATAGCGCAGCACCGGCGTTCCAGACGGTGTGACGAAGTCGATCGCCTGGCCGTCCTCGGACACCCGGGGCGACAAATCGCCCCACAAAGCGAGGTCCAAGTGAATCCAATCCCGCAAATCCGACGGCGCTTCGCCTCCAGGATCTGCATGAGGATCGGGCTCGGAGGCGGCCCTTGTTCCCGCCGGCCTCCTCAGTGCCGTATACCATCCCCGAACTTTCACCTCGCCCTCGTCCCCGCCCCCGTGCCCGGGAGGCGCAGACAGCGTGAAGATCTGCTCGAGGCCTCCCGGGGTGTTCTCGTAGCGCTCATCGAGAGAGCCGCGGAGGTAATCAATCCGGTGTCCGGAGGGGGACAGCGTCGCCTGCGGCACAACCCATGTCATTTCACCCCGGCCGCACCCGATGAGTGACAGACCCCAGCGCCATGAGGGTGTCGACTCGGTTCGGGGAACCACTCGGATGCCTTCGGAGGTGAAATAGGTCCGGAAGCCCTGTGAGCGGTTGGGCGCGTGCCAGGAGGCTTCGACGTCATCCACCACAGGGGACGCCTGCCACGACAGCTCGTATTCCCGTTGCTCCAGATCGTGCTGCGCTGAAGTGAGCCAGCCGGCGGGCGCGGCCCCGGCTGCCGGGGACGCCGATGACGCCGCTGGAGAGCTTGCGGGCGTCGGGGCGGCAGGGGTGGACGCCGCGCCGGCGCGGCTTCCCGGCGCCGTTGCCAACAGGAGAGCCGGAAGGATGCCGAAGTGAACCCACCGGGAAACGTCCCTGCCTCTCCGTGCTCTGTTCGATTTGCCGCTCATGGTCATCCCCCTCCCCGTCTCTTCCCCGGCCGCAGCAGGAAACGCCGAATCATGGCCGGGGCCCGGCGCCCTCGACAGCGAGCGTTCTCAGGCCTCAATTGACCACCGCGGAAAAAACGTCCTCCGGGGGACAGACTTTCCGGCTCCAATACCGGCTTTCCCGGCCCCCGGAACCGTGCTCGCCTGGAGGCACTCGGGGTTTTCGGTGCACCACGCGATCCGGGCGGAGCCGTGGGACACCGCGGGGCTCGAGCGGCTGTGCCGCTACCTGGTGCACCCGCCGATCGCCGTGGAGCGGCTGCGTTATGACGGGGCCCAGGCCGCCTACCGCGGCCGGCGTGTCCACGCCGTCAGCGGCGAGCAGGCCGTCACGCTGGACCCGCTGGACATGCTGGCGCGGCTTTGCCAGCGCATGCCGCCGCCGGGGATGCACCTGACGCGGCTGTACGGCGCCTACCCGAACCGTACGCGGGGAGCACGGGCGCGGTGGCCGCGGTGTGTCCGGGGGCGGGGCGAGACATGCGCCATCGGGTCGGGCTGCGGCCACTCGGGGACGCCACGGCGGGAGCTGCCTTCCGGTGAGCGGTCCCCAGGGACCCCGCTGGCCCCTGCAGCGGCACTGGCCGCCCCGCAGAGCCCCTGCCACGACTCCAGTGAGCCGGTAGCGTGATAGGATTCCCTATCCTTCGCTCCGCCTCGACATCGAGGACGCGGAGCGACGGTACCTCCTGGAGCCCGCCCCCGGGCTCAGTCCGGAAGATCTCTTCGAATCGAGGTGGGCGCGGACGATCCTCGACCGCGCCTTGCGCCGCCTGGGCAAGGAACACGAGACTGCCGGAAGGGGCGACGTCTATCGCCGGCTGAGCGGCCACCTGACCGGCGAGGAGACACCTTATGAGCTTCTTGCCTCTGATCTCGGCATGAACGAAGGCGCGATCCGCGTTGCGGTCCACCGGCTACGCCGCCGGCTGGGGACCCTACTCCGGCAGGAGGTCGCGCAGACCGTGGTCGACCCGCGCGACATCGATGGCGAACTCCGCCACCTATTGCAGGTGGTCGGCAAGGGAGCAAGAGCGCCAGAGCCTGTTCCGCCTGCGGCGCCGAGGATCCAGCGAAGCGCTGGCCGGTCGGCCAGACCGTGGAGAGGCACGGATTGTGCCTCACCAGCCTCGGCCGTCACCACGACGCTCCTCGAGGCCGAGTCGGCGGAAGTTCTCGCGGGCGGCTTCGAGATGCGGATGCCCTTCAGGAAGCCGGCTCAACGTCGACAGGGCACGAGCCAGAAGCGGCGCTGCTTCGGCACTCCGGCCAAGGTCGATCAGGAGTCTGCCCAGGTTGTTGCAGGTCAGCGCGACACTGGGGCTGTCGGCACCGAGCGCTTGTTCATGGATCGCCAGAGCGCGCCGGTACGATGCCTCGGCCTCCTCGTGGCCTCCCCTGGCTGCCCGGCACGCAGCCAGGTTGTGCAGGACCGCGGCGACCTCCTCATGGTCCGGACCGAAGGCATCCTCGAAGATCCGGAGCGCGCGGCTGTAGATCGACACACTCTCCTCGAACCGCCCAAGACCATCGAGGACGCCCGCGTACGCAACCGCATCGATCATCGATCGCGCGTCCTCCTCGCCGAGCAGCCGTCGCGAAATATCCCACGCCTTCCTGGCGGGCGCTTCGGCCGCGGCGCAATCGCCTCGAGCATGCAGGATGCCGCCGATGTTGTGATAGATGGTGGCGCACTCCAGCGACTCCTCGCCGTGAACCGCCACGTACGAGCTGAGAGCCAGTGCGTACAATCGCAGCCCCTCGTCGAAGCGGCCCCAGTACTTGTAGAGCACGGCAAGGTTGTTTTGCGCCTCGGCGGCCTCTGCTGACGTCTCGCCGAACTCCGCGATCGCCAGTGCCGTGGCCGCCCCGAGGTCGCGCTCCGCGCCGGCGTAGTCGCCCTGAACGCGTCGAATCGCTCCGGCAACCGCCAGAGTCCGGCCGCGAACACGCGCGGCCGTCTCGCCGGTGAACCGGCCCCCCAGCTTCTCCTCGATCGATCGCGCGAGTTCGGCCGTCGCCAGGGCATCGGACAGTCTTTGCCCATCCTGCTCGATCTCCGCGAGATCGTTGAGCAGGTTCGCGACGTCGGGCGAATCAGGTCCCTCCGTCTCCATCAGCAAATCAATCGCTTCACGACAGACGAGTCGGGCCTCGTCGAACCTGCCCTCGGACTGCAGAGTCCAGCTCCGCTGCTGCAGCTCGACCGCTCGATCCACGCTCATGGATGCGCAATCAAGAGGAGCGTCCCGGCGCGCCTGAAGACGCTCTCGAGACACTGATGGAGATTCTCGGGATCGAGGGCCGTCAGGCTCTCGTCGAGCACGACGAGATCGGCGTTCTGCAGCAACGCGCGCGCCAGAAAGACGCGGCCGCGTTCGCCCTGGGAGAGCTGCCAACCGGCCTCGCCGACCATCTGATCAAGTCCCGCGGGCATGCGGTCGATGAGCGGCCCCAGACCCAATTCGTCGCACAGCTCACGGGCCTCCTGAAGGTCGTGATCGGAATGAGGATACGGACGCCCCAGCAGCAGGTTCAATCCGAGCGGCGCCGACAGGATGTGGTTCTCGTGATACTGTGGAGCGGCGGCGACGCGCCGTCGCCACGTCGCTTCGCCGAGCGTCGCGAGATCGAGTCCGCCCGCGAGGATGACACCGGCGGAGGGTTTCCGCATGCCGGTCAGGAGCGACGCGATCGTTGATTTTCCGCCCCCCGACTCGCCCTCAAGCAGCACGAAATCGCCCTTCTCCATCGTAAGGCTGCACCCCTTCAGAGCCGCTTCGATGCGCCCCTCGTGGGTGAAGATCACGTCCTCCGCCCGGAGCACGCTGGACCGGGTGGGTGGCGGATTGGCTCCATCGCCTTCGTGGGATCCGACCTCGGGGGGACCCTGGAGCGGCTGCGCCGCCGCATCGAAGATCGGCTTCACACGGCGCCAGGCGATGTAGGCGGCGGCGATGCCTGGAAACGCCGACGTCAGTCTCTGGAGCGCATCGCCCGCGAACAGCACCGCCCCGAGCGTGATCGCCAGCTGAACGACCGTCATCCCGCCCGACACGAACGACGGCAGCAACAGTGCCAGCGCGGCGATGACATATCCGCGTGGAAGCCCGGCTTCGATCATCGTCGTGGAGCGATCGAGCGACCTCGACAGGTCGGCATACCTAAGGTGATCGTCATCCTCCTGTCGATGCCAATCCGAGGGGGATTGCTGCGCCACCTTCGTGCGATGAGCGGTCATCTGCTCCACCAATCGATGCGTGATGTCGAGGCGAACCGTCGTCCAACGCGAACGCCTCCGCGTGTTCGCGGCCAGCAGGATCAGCGCCATGGCGACCCAGCTCAGGAGCAGAGCGACCTCCATTCCTGCGGCGGCGCCCCATGCGAGCACGAACGGCGCCAGAAGGAGCTCGAGGGCCGCCACGGCAAGCTCGAAACCACGGTTCACACCCACCAGCTCGATCGCTTCGGATTCCAGGACCTCGCAGAGAAGGCCGCCGAGCCCTTTCCGTTTCGTGACCTCCGGATCGATCCGCATCGCGCCCGCGAGGAGTCGCTGTCTCAGCAGGCCGCCGCAGCCGATTGTGATGACGCCCTCCAGCCATCTGGCTGCGACGTGAAGCGGGACGATGGCGGCGAGACACAGCGCCCAGGCGGCCAGCCAGCCCTGATCTGTTCGCCCGCTCAGCGCTCCGGATCCGATGCAGGCCCAGCTCACGATCAGCATCGTCGTCGCGACGATGTGCACGCACATCAAGGCGCCGAAACGCCGAGCCAGCCCGGCCGCGCGCAGCTGCCGCCCGAACGGCACACCGGGCGGCGCCGTGCCGGCGAGCGGATCGACGCACTGCCGATCGGGCCGCGCCGGCAGGCGCGCGATGTAGCTGGCTAGGCGGGCGTCCACTCGTGCTCCAAGACGGCTTCCTGCAGCACGCCGCGGGTCATCCTGACGCGCCGCCACTTCGGATTCGACCACATGCTGTGCTGGACCAGCCGCTCCTCTTCGATCATCCCCCGGAAGCGGGATCCTGGCGTCTCCGCAAGCTTTCGCGGCTGGCCCTGCTCCGCAATCCGGCCGTTCTCCATCACCAGCACACGATCGAAGTCGAGCGTGTCGCCGACATCATGCGAGATCGCGATGAGCGTGGCGCCGGCGAAGGTCCGGCGGGCGTGGAGCAGAAGGCGCTGGCGTTCCTCGCGAGGCAATCCGCGGGCCAACTCGTCGAGAATCGCGAGCCGCACGTCCGGCCGTGCGAGCCCCCGCCCGATCCTCACGCGCTGCCCTTCTCCTCCGGAGACCAAGGCTCCACCCTCGCCGAGTGAAGCCTGCAGCCCATCGGGCAGGCGGTGCAGCGCGCCGACGAGCCCGGCATCCTTCACAGCCTCGGGGATTCGAGCACCGGAGTCTTCTCCGTTGCCATAGCAGAGGTTCTCGTACAACGTCGACCGGAACAGGTGCACCTGGGGATCGATCCAGACGGTCTCGCGGCGCAGCTGCGCCAGTCGTCTCGCATCAAGCGGTGCGCCTTCGACCCACACGCTACCCTGTGCCGCCTGATGCCACCCGAGGAGGAGGCCGACGAGCGAGGACTTCCCGGCGCCGGAGGGGCCCACGATGGCGACATGCTCGCCCTGCTCGATGTGCACGTGGATCCGATCGAGGACAGTCCTGCCGGAGGCGACGACGGTGACATCGCGGAGGTTGACCGCCACGCCTTGCGGGATCGTCTCGAATGGAGTCTCTTCGATCTCCTCCACGGGCGAGCCCAGCAGCTCGAGGAGCCGAATCGACGTGTTTCGCAGCGCAGGCAGGCTCCAGATGATGGAAGCGAGTTGCCGGCCAATCGACGGGATCGAGATCGCCCAGTAGATCAGCAGCAGCAAGGACGCCGCTGCCTGCGTGCGGAAAGCCTGTTGGTAACCGAGCCAAAGGACACACGCCATCGAAAGGGCCAACTGCGCGGCTTCAGCCCGCGCGATCAAAGCGTGCTGCCGCAATCCGGCTTCGGCCCACTGCGCGAGCTGTGACGCGTGCGCCGCGCGCAGCGTGCGTTCCGCGCCGTGCGCCTGGATGGCGCGCGATCCGAGGAAGGCGTCGAGGTAGAAGCGACTCAGCGATCCGCTGAGTTCCCTCGAGCGCAGCTCGCGTTCGATCAGCATGGGCTGAAAAAGTAGCGGCACTCCCACGCTCACGATTGCCGCGATGGTCACCGGCAACGCGGCTCCCGGGTAGAACCGGGCCACGGCGGCGGCCGTGAAGAACAGGCCCGCTGTCAGACGCGCGCTCTGTCCGGCCAGCTCCGGGAGCTGGCGCAGAAGCTGAAGCGCGTGGGCGCGGGATGCCATGTCGGAGATCAGTCGGGATTGAAAGTAGCGATCACGAAGCCTCGGGATCTGCATCAGAAAGCGCATCCTCAGCCGCAGCTCGAGCTGCCGGCCCATCGTCAGGAGGCCCGCCGTGGTCGCCCACTCGATGACAAGGAAGGTGGCCACCAGCCCGGCGACGATGGCGGGAGCGGCGATCCGCTGACCGCTCAGGCTCAGGTGACGGACAAGATCGATCAGTCCGCGGAAGAGGAGTGCTTCGACCACGGTGCCGGCCGCGGCAGCGAGCACTCCCAGGGTCATGAGGGCGAGCGAGCGTCTCCCGTTCGCGCGCAGGGCCTCCCAAAGCGGCGCCCAGGCGCGCGGCGGCGCCTCGTGAAGGACCGCGGTCAGCGACGGCGGGAGCGACTCCAGATTCGCCTCCGTCCTGCGGCCGGCCGCGACGAGGAGGACGGCCCCGCGCAATCGAATCTGATCCCCCTCCGACAGGACCGCCCGCGCCGTCCAATACTCCGGCGGGATCTGGGCGGGATTGGCCGCACACATCTCGAGAAACTCCCTCGCCTCGGAGCCGTGACTCAAAGCTCCCGCCTCCACGAGGGTACGGGCGAGCCGCAGGGAAGCGTCCATCCGAGCCCGATCGCCCGCCAGCTCCGGTTCCACTCCCAGTTCCCGCATCCGGCGTACCAGCCCGGCCGTGAAGACAGCGTCGCGCGACCACTCCGTCCACGCCAACGCGGGGACCTCCTGTTCGTGATCGTAGAGTGATTCGAGGAACGGGCGACGATGCACCCAAACGCGCCCCACGGCAGGATCCATGATCTGCAGCCACGGGCCATGCGCGCGCCAGAGGACCACGAAATGTGTCGCGCCTCCGGGAAGACGCTTGACGACGATCGCCGGAATGCAGCCCGAGGTTTCGAGCAACAGCAGATCCGCGGGCATCACACGTTGTTCAACGTCGAGACCCAAGTCGTGCGCCACCGACTCGAGCGTGTCAATCGATGTGCCGTCGACGTCAGTCTGACACGCTTCCCGTAGCCGGCCGTACGACAGGTACAGCCCGAAGCCGGCGAACAGCGACTTGAGCGCCGCAGGCCCGCAGTCCAGGGCCGACGACTGAATGACTTCGGGCACGAACACACGGCGTCTCATCGACCCGCCGTCAGCGCCTGTCCTGCGGTCCGCAGCAGGAGAGAGAGAGGGCTCAGGCGTTCCACGGCCACTTCGAGCGAGCCGGGCATGCCGTGTTCGAGCGTACCGTGGAAGCCGGAGCGGGGCTCGATCGTCAGCTCGACTCGAACGCTCCCGTCGCGGATCTCCTTTCCGACGCGGGCGACCGTGGCCGGCACCGAGCCGAACTCCGCCCACGGGAAGCCGTCGAGACGCAGCGCCGCGGCCTGCCCCGCCCGGATGCGCCCGAGCGCACGGGCGGCAGGAAACTGCGCGGCGATCAGAAGCCGACCACTGGGGACGATTGACGCCAGCCTGTCGCCCGCCTCCACGACCGCGCCGGGTCGCAACGACGCCGACTCGCCGATCGTCCCGTCGATCGGCGCTCGAACTCGGCGGCGTTCGACCTCGTACCGAAGCCGTTCGATCCCGGCCTCCACGGTGCTTCGCTGAGCCTCGAGAGAAGCGATCTCGGAGAACAGACGCTCGATGCGTACGTCGCGTTCGCGATCCCGCGTCGTCTGCTCCTGCCGCACCCGCCGCATGGTGCTGTGGAGCGTCGTGACGGTCGCCACCAACCTCCGTGCGTCGGTCCTCGCCCTCTCCAAGTCCTGCTCCGAGATGAATCCCTGCGCGTGCAGCTTCCCGACGCGCGCCCATTGGGCATCCGCGTACCGCGCCTCCGTCTCGGTTTCCTCGATCCTGTTGCCGGCTTCCTCGGCGCCGAGGTTCGCGGCCTCCTGTTCTTCCGAGCGGGCAGCCTCCTCTGCGGCGATCTGAGATCGAAGCCGCGCGACCTCCGGGTCGATGCCGCGCGCGCGCGCCTGTTCCTGCCGGAGCTGCAGCTCATCCGGCAGGACGTCCATCTCGACCAGCACGTCACCTAGGCGAACGATTCGGCCGACCCGGAGGTCGGCCTCGATGACCCGGCCTGGCAGAGGCGACTGTATCGGATAGGTCGATGCGTCGAGCTCGACACGGGCCGCCGTGGACACTTCGTAGAGTGTCATCTCCGCGCTTGCAGCCCACCAGCACCAGGCGCCCAGGAGGAACGCCCCGGCGCCGATCAGCCAGCCTGAGGATCCGCGCCGGTCGGCGAGAAGCTGTGCGAATGTCCGCGAGAATGCCGTTGTTGTCATTTGATGCGTGTCCGCGCTCTGGATGAAGAGGGGCCCGCGAGCACTCGACAGGGAGTCGCGGGCCCCGGCGGTCACCGAACGACGATGTTGTGATTTCCCGCTAGCCTGCCAGCCTTGACAGCCGTCTTGAGCTTCATGGGACCCTCCCTTCAGTGAACGACGATGTTGTGGTTTGCCACTAGCCTGCCACCACGGACGTTCGTCCGAACTTTCACGGTGTCCTCCTCTCCTGGAAAGCGAGCGGTCCACCATGGATCGCTGCTGTGAAGACCGGTGCCTGTCGTTGAGACTTCTCTGCGTCTGGCGGTACCGGCCTGGGCACCGGGCCTGTACCGCGCGATCAGCCTTCAGAGGCTTCAGACGGATCCGACGCCCTGCGTTACAGGGGCTCGTCGCAAGTCCGGAGCATTCCGAAGTCCGACCCTTCGGCCGACAACGGCACCCGCGGCTTCGAAACATCGCGCAGCGACAGAGGAAAGGAGCCCGCGACTCCGTGTCAAGGAGCTCGCGGACCCCGGCGGTCACCGAACGACGATGTTGTGATTTCCGACTAGCCTGCCAGCCTTGACAGCCGTCTTGAGCTTCATGGGACCCTCCCTTCAGTGAACGACGATGTTGTGATTCCCCGCTAACTTGCCACCACGGACGTTCGTCCGAACTTTCACGGTGTCCTCCTTTCCTGGAAAGCGAGCGGTCCACCATGGATCGCTGCTGTGAAGACCGGTGCCTCTCGTTCAGACTTCTCTGCGCCTGGCGGTACCGGCCTGGGCACCGGGCCTGTACCGCGCGATCAGCCTCATGGTCATCCCCCTCCCCGTCTCTTCCCCGGCCGCAGCAGGAAACGCCGAATCATGGCTGGGGCCCGGCGCCCTCGACAGCGAGCGTTCTCAGGCCTCAATTGACCACCGCGGAAAAAACGTCCTCCGGGGGACAGACTTTCCGGCTTCAAT
>JAWPNA010000263.1:0-5303 GCA_045402695.1 Acidobacteriota bacterium | reverse complement strand
GATCGGATCGACGGGGTGTCGAAGGAGGATGTCGCCCGCGTCGCGAAGATCTACCTGACGGCCGATCGGCGCACGGTCGCAACCCTGGTGCCGGAAGCCGGGCCCTGAGGCCGCGGCCGATATCAACCGGTCTCGTCATCGCGGGAGCCATCATGTCATCGGATGCTGAAGCGCTGTTGAGCGGGTTCAAGTTGCCGCCCGCCGCCCACACGACTCTCGGCAATGGACTTCGGGCCTACGCGATGGAGTACCACGAGCTGCCGCTGGTCGAGTTCGAACTGATCGTCGGCGCCGGCGCCGCGGCGGATCCCGAGGGCAAGGAAGGGATCGCGAGCCTGGCGGCCGGGCTTCTGCGCAAGGGGGCCGGCTCGCGCTCGGCGCGCGAGATCGCCGACGCCGTGGATTTCGTGGGAGGCTCGCTGTCTGGCTCGGCGGATTCTGACGCCACGCGGCTCGGCGCGGAGTTCCTCGCAAAGGACATGGACCTGGGCCTCGACCTGATGGCCGATATGCTGATGCGGCCGATATTCGCCCAGGAGGAGGTCGATCGTCTCAAGGGAGAGACGCTCGGCGACCTGCAGGCCGTCAAGGAGAATCCCAGCCTTCTCGCGAGCCGCAGATTCGTGGAGCTGCTGTACAAGGGGCACCCTTACGGCCACGCCACACCGGGCTGGGAGGACACCGTCGCTTCGCTCACGCGCGACGACGTGCGGCGCTTCTACGCGGCCCATTACGCTCCGTCCGAGGTCATCCTCGTCGCGGTGGGCGACTTCAAGGCGGAGGAGATGCTGCACCGGATCGAGCAGCGCTTCTCCTCCTGGAGCGCCACGGCCGAGGCGCGCAGGCTGCCGCCGGCCCCCAGCCACCCCGCGCGCCGCGGCATCTATCTGGTGGACAAGCAGGACGCCACGCAGAGCCAGATCCGGATCGGTGGAATCGGCATCCGGCGCGACGACCCGGACTTCCTGTCGTTGCACGTGGCCAACACGGTGCTGGGAGGGGGGTTCACGTCGCGGCTCGTGGAGGAGATCCGCGTGAACCGGGGCCTGTCGTACGGAGTGGCCAGCAGGCTCTACCCGCTGGTGAGCGAAGGCCCATTCATCATTTCCACCTTCACGAAGAGCCCCACCACGCAGGAGACCATCAAGGTCGCCCTCGATCTGCTGGACAGGTTCCGCCGTGAGGGGGCCTCCGTCCAGGAGGTGGACAAGGCGCGCAAGTACCTGAGGGGCAGCTTCGCCATCGAGCATCAATCTCCCGACGCGATGGCCGACGCGATGGCCGAGATCGCCTTTTACCATCTTCCTGGGAACTATTACGACACTTACCTGGATCGCATTGACGCCGTGACAGTGGATGACATCAAGCATGTGGCGTCGAGGTTTCCCTCGGATCGGCTGGTCATCCTGGTGCTCGGCAAGGCCGAGGAGGTGAAAAAGGACCTCGAGTCGCTCGGCCCCGTCACCGTCCTGCCGCTCGACTCACGCTGATCCGGCAGTGTGGTGAGTCGGAGGTTCCGTGAGTCATTCCTCCCATCGGCCCGGCGGAGGCGACGCTCCGAAGGGGGCTCTCGGACCGAGCCCGGTTGCCGCCCTGGGGGCGGCAGGGCGAGGGAGAGGCAGGGGGGAGCGTCGCGCGGAGCGACGCGCAACCCCGTCCCCGAGGGAGCGTCGCCTCGCCGGGCCAAGGTGAATCATGAGTTGCAGAACTTCAGACTCGGGATGTCTAGCCGAGGGGACGGACGGTGCCCGTCACAGGAACTGGTACTTCTTCATCTTGTAGCGCAGCGCGTCACGCGAGATGCCAAGCAGCCGCGCGGCGCGTGTCTGGTTGCCTTGCACCCTGTCGAGCGCCTGGCGCACCATCTCGCGCTCGATCGATTTGAGGGGATATCCCCCGTCCGGGAGCACGAACCCGGGGCCGTTTCCGCCCGCCTGCCCGGCGCGGGCCGGTCCGTTGAGCGGCTCTCCGCCACGGACGATCTCCGGAGGCAGGTCGTCCACGTCGAGGTATTCCTTGGTCTCCAGGATCATGGCACGCTCGAGGACGTTACGCAGCTCCCTTACGTTGCCCGGCCAGGGATAGGCCACCAGCTTGCCTGTCGCCTCCTCCGTCAGCCCTCTTGTGTGTTTCTTGAACTCGCGGTTGAACTGGGCCAGGAAGTGCTCGGCGAGGATCGGGATGTCCTCTGGGCGCGTGCGCAGTGGAGGCAGCTCGACCGGGATCACCCTCAGCCGGTAGTAGAGGTCTTCGCGGAACTTGCCCGTGGCGACCGCCTTTTCGAGATCTCTATTGGTGGCCGCGATCACCCTCACGTCCACTGTGATGTCCTTCACTCCGCCGACGCGCTTGAACGTCCTCTCCTGCAGGAATCGGAGCAGCTTCGCTTGCAGGAGGATCCCCATGTCGCCGACCTCGTCGAGAAAGACCGTCCCGCCGTTGGCCAGCTCGAAGAACCCCTGTTTCTGCTGCCGCGCGTCGGTGAAAGACCCCGCCTCGTGGCCCATCAGCTCGCTTTCAAGGAGGGTTTCCGGCAGCGCGGAACAGGTGATGTTCATGAAGGGCCGGTGGGCCCGATCGCTCGAGTAGTGGATCGCCTTGGCCACGAGGTCCTTCCCCGTCCCGCTTTCCCCGGTGATCAGGACCGTGGTGGCCGCCGAACGGCTGATCTTCTCGACGAGCCGGCAGACCCGGGAGATCGCCGGGCCGGCGCCCAGGATGCTCGATGGGCCATGGCGCTCCTTCTGGGATTCTCGCCAAGTGCGGACCTCGCGCTGCGACTGGCTGGTCTCCAGCGCCTTGTAGATCCGCAGCGCCAGCTCGTCCTGGTTGAAGGGCTTGTTGATGTAGTCGAACGCTCCGAGCCGCATCGCCTCGACGGCCGTCTCGACTTTGCTGTAGGCGGTCATGAGGATGACGGGCATGCCCGAGTGATGGGCCATGATCTTCTTGAGAACCTCGAGGCCGTCGGTATCCGGGAGGTTGTGGTCCAGCAGCAGCAGGTCCATGCCCGGGTCATCCGCCATCCTTAGCCCCTGCTCGCCGGTGGCGGCCTCGTACACCTCGTACCCACGCCGCTGGAGTCCCTCGCGCAGCGACCATCGCAGGAGCTTCTCATCCTCGACGATCAAGATCCTCTCGTGGCTCATTCCTCGGTTCCTCCGGCAGGTTGAATGGCAACCCTTGTGCCATGCTTCATGCCCGTTGCCTTCTCTCGGATGAGCCTTCAAGCCCGGCCATGGGTGTGAGAGCACGCAGGCGGTGGGCAAAATGGCGCAGTTGGGGGATCAAACCTGGTGTTACCCACCCTGCTTTGGCTCCGCCCCCGCCTGGCCCGATCCTGACGCGATGGCTCGCAAAACATCCATGGAGCTGACGATTCCCACCACCTTGCGGCCGCGGCAGATGACGACGCGATGAACCTGCCTGCGCACCATCAGGCCGGCAAGCTCCCCCAGCGACGTGGATTCGGAGGCAACGCACGGCACGGGCGTCATGACGTCCCGGGCCGCCGGGGTGTTGAAGTCCACGACGTGCGCTCCCCGGACGTCCTCGAGCCTGTAGAAGTCGGTCTCGCTGACCTCTTCGTCGCTCTGGCTGTGGTGGTAGGACACCAGGTCGGTCTTCGACACCACGCCGCGCAGATCTCCCTCGAGATCGACGACCGGGGCGCCGGAAATACCCTTCTCCAGCATGATCTTCTCGCAGTCGTGAATGTCGAGCTCCTCGTTCAGGCAAACGACATCCCGGGTCATGATCTCCGCCGCCTTCATGCTCTGGATCGCGCTGGTCTTCATGGTCGGTCTCCTCGAGAAATGGACTCGCCGATACACGTATCAAATCCCGTGCCACGAGCAGCCTGACACGGGCCGTCCAGCCCTACGGGTGGCACTCGGCGCAGTGGTCCTGCTTCAGCCTCACCGTCCTGCCCGCCGTCAGGTCGTGGCAATCCGCGCAGGCCTGTCCTGCCTCGTCAACATGCAGCGTGTGGTCGAAGTCTCCGCGGAAGCTCTTGACGGTGGTTTGCTTGATGCCGGCATGGCACGTGAGACAATCGATTCCGGCGTCCTTGTGGTGGCACGACTCGCAACCGCCGGCGTCAAACGTCACCACCTCGCCCGGTGCTCTCTCTTCGTGCTTGCGGTGGCACGAGGAGCACTCCAGCCTCGCCCGCATCACGTGGGGCGCATGCGCGAACTCGCGCCCGAAGATCGTCTGGGCGTTCTCCTCGATCCCCTGATGGCACGACAGGCACGGGGAGTCGTAGGGCGCGGCGCTCCAGGGAGGAGCCAGAGACGGAATCCCGCGCGCGGCGCGGGCGCTGTTCATGTCCTCGTGGGCCTTTTTCAGGAGCGCGTAGGAGTAGTCCACGTTGTGAATGCCGCGTCCCTTGCTGACGAGATCCAAGTTGAACCGCGCATCCGCGAGCGCCGCGGGAGCGGGCTCGCCCAGCGCCGCCGAGGTCTGCTCGAGCTGCCGCGCCAGTCCTGAAGTGCGGGACAGAACTCCTTCCTGCCAGGCGAGGAAGATGCGCCGGTACGAAGCGCCATGGCATGACATGCAGGAGATCTCCGATGCACGGTGCACGTCCGAGCCGAGGCCGGGAACCTCGAGATGGCACCCTTCGCAGCGCACCCCCGCGAGGAACATCGGGTTCGGCATCGGTGAGACCCCGCGGCCACCCACGCCAGTATAAAGACTCATCTGCGGCGAGTGCCCCTTGAGGTGGCAGGTGTTGCAGGCCGTGGCCGCGGCCTCGATGCGCGGCTGCCCGACGTGCCGGATCTCCACGTGACAGTCCATGCAGTCGACCTTGTGCTCGGCGACATGCTTGCGGTGCAGCAGCTCGGGGTTGCCGAACTCGGCGAGCCTCGGCGCATCGTTGTGGCATGTGACGCAGCGCTCGCGGGCCACCTCGCCATCGCTTCCCTCGGGGCGCGCGTGGCACCAGTTGCAGTCCATCCCGTAGTGCGCGACATCGGCATGGTTGAAGGTCAACGCCTCGTGGCGGATCACTTTGTCCGGAACGCTATGGCAGAGCGTGCATCGCGCGGTCCCCGTGCCCGAAGCCTGCCCCTTGAAGTGGCAGAGAATGCAGGTCGAGGGAGTCACCGCGATGTGGCTGCCCTGCACGATCTGCGAGTGGCAGGAGGTGCACCGAAGGCTCTTTCCGCGCCGCATTCCGGACAGGTGCGCGGCATGGTCGAACAGGACATCACCGAACAGCTCCTTGCCCGACAGCAGGCGGCGCTCGTGGCACCTGAGGCACGAGGCGTCGTCGATCTCGGTCCACGGATTGGTGC
>JAWPNA010000017.1:0-2706 GCA_045402695.1 Acidobacteriota bacterium | reverse complement strand
GGGTCAGTAGCTTGAGGTCCTCGGGGCTGAAGGTCTTTCCGAGGTGGATGCTGTCCACATAGATGAGGCCGATCACCTCGCGGTTGTTCCACAGAGGCACACACATCGCCGATCGGATCCCCTGCAGCACGATGCTCTCCTTCATCTTGAAGCGCTCGTCCGTCTGGGCGTCCGTGGTCAATACCGACTGCCGGTTCTCCACCACGGTCTTGGCGATGCTTCGCGAGAGCGAGATCTTCCCTCCGTAGCTTTTCTTCTGATCGCGCACCACCTTGCTGACCAGCTCCTTCTGGTCCCCTTCGAGGAGCATCATGAATCCACGCTCCGCGGGGATGGCCTCGAAGACCAGATCCATGATCTCCTCGAGGACCTCGTCCAGAGGCCGGTAGTTGATCAGCTCCATCCCGGCGCGCAGGAGCACCGCCAGCTTGGCGTCCTCGAGAGGGGGGGGCTTGCCAGGAGCGGGCGCTTCGGTCCTCGGCGACGGAGGGTTGCCGATGATCTCCTCGAGCGGAATGGTCACCGTGGAGGTCTCAGCCGAGACAGGGGGCGAGTCCTCGATGGCCACCCGCTGATCCTTCGCCGCTGAGAAAAGGATGGTGGTCTCGCCGAGCGTGATACGATCGCCCACCTTCAACTCTATCGGCTGCTCGCGGACAGGCCTGCCATTGAGGCTGGTACCGTTGCGGCTCCCGACATCCCTGACGTAGTACTTGCCGCCGATGCGGCTCACCTCCGCGTGGAAGCGGGACTGCGACAGGTCGAACGACAGGTTCACGTCGTTCTTCGAGGAGCGTCCGACCTTGAGGATGTCCTGATCGATGTCGCGCCTGAAGGTGCGGCCGTCGCTGCCGATGATCGTGAGAAACTCCACGCGGGGCCTCCTTGTGTCGAGCAGAGATACGCTGCGCATGGAACGTCGCCATGGTAGGGTGGTCGCTTCACGCCTGTCAAGGAAAGCTGTGCCCGTAAGTGCCCGTCGAGCGTGGACTTTGGTTTGACACGTGGGAGCCGCAGGGATACCCTGTGGTCCGTTCTCAACATCAGTCCGCGCTCTCCGACGGCGCGGAGTCAGATTGGCCGAACGCCGAGGCATGGGGCCCCTGCGCATCGAAATCACCCTCAACAGCCGCGTTGAACTGGCGAACCTGGTGCATGCGGCCAGTGACGAGGTGTGCCGTCTCGCCGGCATCGACGAGGATGCCATGCTCAATCTCGGCCTGGCCCTGCGGGAGGCGACGGTCAACGCCATGAAGCACGGAAACCTCCTCGCCGAAGAGAAACCGGTCGTGGTGGCCTTCGACCTCACCGCCGATCGACTGGAAGTGACAGTGAGCGACGAGGGGAAAGGTTTCGACTTTCGGCGGGCGGTGGACCCCCGGTTGCCCGAGAATCTGTCCAAGACCAACGGACGGGGCCTGTTTCTCATGAAGAGTTTCGTGGACGAGGTGCGGTTCATCCACAGGCCGGGCGCGGGGACCACCGTCAGCCTCGTGAAGCTGCTTTCGCGCAGGGCGGGGCGGCGAGGGGGCCGCGGATGATGTGCTATCATGCCTGCCGCTTTGAGCTGGCGCCGGACGCGCGGGCGAAAGAGGAGAATCGATGAAAGCGAACACGCGTGAGGTGGGAAAGGTCACCGTCATCGACCTGAACGGGAAGATCACGATTGGCAAGGGCGATCTGGTCCTCAGGGAATCGATCGACGGCGCCATCAAGGACGGCAAGAGCAGAATCCTTCTGAACCTCGGGAGTGTCACCTACATGGACAGCGCCGGCATCGGCGAGTTGGTGGCCTGCTACAAGCGAGTGGTGGAGCGCAAGGGCGTCATGAAGCTCGTCAACCCTGCCGGCCGCGTGCAGGATCTCCTCGCCCTCACCAAGCTCGACGAGTACTTCGAGACCTATCACACCGAGGCGGAGGCACTGGCCTCTTTCGCCGCCTGACTCCCGCTCCATGCGGGCCGTGCTCCTCGAGGGCCATGGGGCGGTCAGAATGGTGGACGCCCCGGATCCCGAGCCGGGCCCTGGCGAGGCGCTCCTGGAAGTCCGCGTCGCGGGAATCTGCCGAACCGACCTGGAGCTGGCCCGCGGCTACATGGGATTCACCGGCATCCCCGGGCATGAGTTCGTCGGGAAGGTGCAGTCCGTGCTTGGCCCTGCCGACTCGGTGCTGATAGGCGCCCGGGTCGCCGGCGAGATCAACATCGGCTGCCAGGAATGCCGCCTGTGCGCGGGAGGGCTGGCGCGGCACTGCCCTCGCCGGCGTGTGCTGGGCATCCTCGGCAAGGACGGTGCCTTCGCCGAAAGGCTCACGCTGCCCATCTCGAACCTGCGGGTGGTTCCCGACACTCTCTCCGATGAGCAGGCGGTGTTCGTCGAGCCACTGGCGGCGGCGTTCGAGATCCTCGATCAGATCGGCGCGGGACGCGGCGTGCGCCTGCTCGTGCTGGGCGACGGCAAGCTAGGTCTGCTCGCGGCGCAGGCCCTTGCCGCGAACGGCTGTCAGGTCACGGTCGCGGGGCGCCATGCCTCCAAGTTGGAGATTGCCCGGAAATTGGGCCTCGCGGTCCTCGAAGGGCCCGAGAACGCCATCGGACGTGGATTCGACGTCGTGGTGGAGGCGACCGGCACACCAGGCGGCCTCGACATGGCGCTCTCCTGCGTGCGGCCCCGGGGCACCATCGTCATGAAGAGCACGTGCGCCGC
>JAWPNA010000405.1:0-4953 GCA_045402695.1 Acidobacteriota bacterium | reverse complement strand
GTCTGCCCGCCGATCAGCCCGTCGGTCCCGATCGCGGCGGCAAGCCGGCGCGCGAGCAGCGCGCGCAACCGATCGCGCGTCGCGCCGGCCGATCCCTCTCCGGCAAGGATGGCGAAGGCGCGGTTCAGCAATCCGACGCCTGCCAGGATCGCCGTCGCCTCGCCGAACAGCACGTGACAAGTGGGCCGACCCCGCCTCGTCGCGGCGCCGTCCATGCAAGGCAGATCGTCGAAGACGAGAGAGGCCGCGTGCACCATCTCCAGCGCGCACGCTGCGGGCAGGAGACGCGCGGGTCGCGCGCGGTACATCTCGCCGACGGCCAGCGTCAGGACGGGACGGATCCGCTTGCCCGGCGAGAGCAGCGCGTGCGCCATCGCGTCGTGCACGGGGGCGGCGGTTTCGTGACGCCCCGGGAGCATCGCGGGCAACGCCGCCTCGACCTGCTCGCGCAGGGCCCCCATCCAGAGCTCGAGCGGTGCACTTGACGGACGATCAGGAGCGGCCACGCGCACTGCCCTCCTCTCCATTCCCACCCGCCGCGCCCTCCTCGCCCTCCTCCTTGAAGTACTGGCTCACCGCCTCGGCCACCTTGAAGCCCACGGCGCTCTTGAGCTGCTCGGGGCCGGCCGCGCGGAGGCCGTCGATGGAGCCAAACGCAAGCAGGAGCTTGCGCGCCGTCTTTTCCGAGACTCCCGGGATGCCGGTGAGCGAAGACGCGATGGTGCGACGGGAGCGCAGCTTGCGGTGATAGGTGATCGCGAACCGGTGCGCCTCGTCGCGAACCCGCTGCACCAGGTGCAGGATGGGCGAATGATGATCCAGCGCGAGGGGATCCTCTCGCCCCTGCACGAACAGGATCTCTTCCTTCTTCGCGAGCGCCGCGATCGGCACCGAGGTGATCCCGAGAGAGCTAAGCGCCTCGGCGGCCGAAAAGAGCTGTCCCCTGCCGCCGTCCACGAGGACCAGGTCAGGCAGGTTCTTCCCTTCCTTCAGCAGGCGCGCGTAGCGACGCGAGACCACCTCCCTCATGGAGGCGAAGTCGTCCACCCCTTCGACGGTCTTGATCCGGAAGCGGCGGTAGTCGGATCGCCGCGGCCTGCCTCCTTCCCACACCACCATCGACGCCACCGTCTCGGCCCCCTGGATGTGGGAGATGTCGAAGCACTCGATGCGGTACGGCGTCTCGGCCAACCCGAGCGCCTCGCCAAGCGCCTCGAGGATCTCGACACCGTACGTGTGCGGCGACCGGAAGCGGCTCTCGAAGGCGAGCCGCGCGTTCCTGCGGACGAGATCGAGGAACCTGGCCTTCACGCCGCGGCGCGGCACCCGCAATCGCACCGCGCGTCCGGTGAGTGACGCAAGCCACGACTCGATCAGATCCTTGTCCTCCGGATCCAGCGGAAGGTAGATCTCCTCCGGCACGTCGGTCCCTTCCGCGTAGTAAAGCTGCAGCACCGAGGAGAGGAAGGCCGCGTCCTCCTCCTGCACCGACTCGAAGGTGAACTCGCGCCGCGCCTGCACCAGCCCTCGCCTCATGCTGAACACCTGCAGCGCCGCGCGCTCTCCCTCCCGGTGCATGTGGAAGTAGTCCTGGTGTTCCAACCCGACGCTGGCGATGTTCTGACGGTCGGAAAACGAATGGACGGTGCGGATCAGGTCGCGGTAGTGAGCGGCCAGCTCGAACTCCCGCAGATCCGAGGCGCCGGCCATCTTGAGCTTCAGGCTCTCCACCAGCTCCTGGCTCCTCCCCTCGAGAAACAGACGCGCGTCCGCCACCGCCTTGCGGTACGGCTCCTCGGAGGTGAGCCCCGCGCACGGCCCCAGGCACTGGTCGAGCTGGTAGTAGAGGCAGGGCCTCGGGCGCGTGCCGTCGAGCCTCTCGTGGCAGATGGCGACTCTGAAGAACTTAGCCACCATCTTGAGCGCACGGCGCGCGTACGAAGCCGGCAGGTACGGACCGAAATAGAGGCTGCCGTCCAACTGGGCCTTCCTCACAAGCACCACCCGCGGGTAGGGATCCTGGATCGTCATCTTGAGGTACGGAAAGTTCTTGTCGTCCCGCAGAAGCGTGTTGTACCGGGGCTGCTCCTTCTTGACGAGGTTGTTCTCCAGGATCAGCGCCTCGACCTCCGAGTCGGTGAGGATGACGTCCAGCTCGGCCGCCTCCTCCATCATGCGGGAGATCTTGAGCGACTGCCCCGCGGGGCTCTGGAAGTAGCTGCGCACCCGGTCGCGCAGCACGCGCGCCTTGCCGATGTAGAGGATCGACGAGGCCGCGTCCTTGAAGAGGTAGACCCCGGGCCGCTCGGGAAGGGACCGCGCCTTGGCGGCGAGGCGCTCGCGCTCCGGCTCCGGCATCAGGAGAAAACCGCATGCTTGCGCAGCCAGGCGATCTGGTCGCGCAGCGACGCCGCATCCTCGAAATCCAGGTCAGCCGCCGCTTTCTTCATGCGCTTCTCGATGCGGACGATCTCCCGCTCCACCTCCTCCATGGAGCCTAGCCGGCTCAAGTCAATGCCGGCCGGAGGGGCCGGCTCCTCCAGCTCCACGTCCAGGTAGTCGGCGTCGCACATGCTGATGAGGCTGTCGTCCACCGGCTTGAGGATCGACTCGGGGGTGATGTCGTGGTCCGCGTTGTACCGCGTCTGGATCTCGCGGCGGCGCTGGGTCTCGGCCATCGCCTGCTTCATCGAGTCGGTGTGACGGTCGGCATACAGGATGGCCCTGCCTCGCACGTTGCGCGCGGCACGGCCCATCACCTGGATCAGGGAGCCCGCGGATCTCAGGAAGCCTTCCTTGTCGGCGTCCAGCACCGCCACCAGGCTCACCTCGGGCAGGTCGAGCCCTTCACGGAGGAGGTTCACTCCCACCAGCACGTCGAAACCTCCCTTGCGCAGATCACGGATGAGCCGCACGCGCTCCAGCGTCTCGATGTCGGAGTGCAGGTACTCGACCTTGACGCCCAGCTCGCGGTAGTACTGCGTGAGGTCCTCGGCCATCCGCTTGGTGAGTGTCGTGACCAGCACCCGATCCCCCCGCCCGACCCGCTCGCGGATCTCGCCGAGCAGATCATCCACCTGGGTCCTCACGGGTCGCACGACGATCTCGGGATCCATCAGGCCCGTGGGACGGATCACCTGCTCCACCACCGAGCCGGCCGCGCGCTGCAGCTCGTAGGCGGCCGGCGTGGCCGAGACGTAGACGGTCTGGCCGGCGCGTGCCTCGAACTCCTCGAAGGTGAGCGGCCTGTTGTCGAGCGCGGAGGGAAGCCTGAACCCGTACTCGACCAGCACCTCCTTGCGCGCCCGGTCGCCCCGGTACATCCCCCGGATCTGCGGAAGGGTGGCGTGGCTCTCGTCCACGATCAGCAGGCAGTCCTTCGCCAGGTAGTCCATCAAGGTCGGAGGCGCTTCGCCCGGCGCGCGCCCGGTCAGGTGACGCGAGTAGTTCTCGATTCCCTGGCAGTAGCCGATCTCCTCGATCATCTCCAGGTCGAACAACGTGCGCTGCTGCAGCCGCTGCGCCTCCAGCAGCCGGCTGCCGGCCGAAAGCTGCCCGAGGCGCTCGCGCAGCTCCTCGCGGATGCTCAACAGCGCCGCGTGGCGCTTCTCCTGCGGCGTCACGTAATGGGTCGAAGGATAGATCGGGACGCGCCGCAGCTTCTCCAGCGCCGAGCCGCGCAGCGGGTCGATCACCGTGATCGCGTCCACCTCGTCGCCGAACAGTTCGACGCGCACGGCCCGTTCATCGTAGGCGGGCCAGATCTCGATGACGTCGCCCCGCACTCGGAAGGAGCCGCGCTCCAGATCGTGGGGACGGCGCGTGTACTGGATCTCCACCAGGCGCCGCAGGAGGTTCTCGCGGGAGAGGCGCTCGCCTTTCTCGATCATGACGAGCATGCCCTGGTACGCCTCTGGGGAGCCCAGCCCGAAGATGCACGAGACCGATGCCACCACCACGACGTCGCGCCGCTCGAACATCGACCGCGTGGCGGAGTGGCGCAGGCGATCGATGTCGTCGTTGATCGTGGACTCTTTCTCGATGTAGGTGTCGGTGGAGGGCACGTACGCCTCGGGCTGGTAGTAGTCGTAGTACGACACGAAGTACTCCACTGCCGCGTCGGGGAAGAACGCGCGGAACTCCTGGTAGAGCTGGGCCGCCAGCGTCTTGTTGTGCGCGATGACGAGCGTGGGCCGGTTGACCGTCTCGATCAGCTTCGCCACCGTGAACGTCTTGCCCGAGCCGGTGACACCCAGCAGCACCTGGTGCTTCAGCCCGCGATCGGTCCCTTCCACCAGCGCCGCGATCGCCTGAGGCTGATCTCCGGTCGGCTCAAACGGGCTCACCAGCCTGAACCGGCCCTCGCCCGACGGCACCATCGGCCCGCGGCTGGGCATCTTGAGCGCGCGGGAGGGGCGGGGGCCGCGCGAAGCCGGAGGGGACGCCGCGGCGGCAGGCTGGCCGGGTCTGGGGAGGCCGGCGGCGGGCGGAGTTGGGCGGCGGTCCCTCATCTCACCTCACGGTAGTGCCGCCTCAAGCCCCAGGGGTCGGCGCCTGCACGGTAGGCGGCTCTCAGCCACATCATCTTGATGCACGTGCGCCCCACACCCTCGGAAAGGAACCGCCTGCCGGACGTGCGCACGCGCAGCGGCAGAAGCGCGGTGCGGCCGCGCCTTCTCAGTCGCGAGGAGAAGTCGAGGTCCTCCATGATCGGCAAAGGCCGGAAACCTCCCAGCGCCTCGAAGACATCGCGTCTCACGAAGATGGCCTGATCGCCGAAGAAGAGGCGCGCGAAGCGCGACCGCGTGTTGGCCCACCATGAGATGATCGAGAGCCTCGGGTCATCCTCGAGAAACCGGTGCCGGAAGGCGCCTCCGACGCACCCCATCTCGACGGCTTCCGCGGCGGCCGCCGCCGCGCCCGCCGGCAGCAGGGTGTCGGCGTGGAGGAACA
>JAWPNA010000416.1:0-3663 GCA_045402695.1 Acidobacteriota bacterium | reverse complement strand
AGCGCCTGAATCTGGCTCTTCTCGTCGATGCTCAGCACCAGGGCGTGTTCGGGAGGATTCAGCTACAGTCCCACCACGTCGCGCAGCTTCTCCACAAACCGTCAGCCCCGGCTGAGTTTGAAAGTGTCGACATTGATGCGGCTGCAGCCCATGAGCATTCCAGATGCGCTGCACCGTCGCTGGGCTGATGACTTGCACGGCAGCCATGGTCCGAACACTCCAGTGGGTCGCGACCGTAGGCTTGCTATGAAGTGTCGCCTGCACCACAGTGTCCACCTTGCTGATGTCAGTAAGACGCGGACGCCCGGGCCGCGGGGCATCCTGCGTGAGAGATACGACTCCTTCACGGAGGAATCGTCTGCGCGTTCGCGATCGATGGATCGTTTCAAGGACCTGTCGTTGCTCGGCACTTATCCGAGGAGCTTCATCTGGATTTCTCATGGCGACAAGGTGCAGGAGAGTGTCGATAAATGTAAAGGTATTTCTGAGACACTAGCTCCCTTCGCCCCCAGCCAGTGCCTGGCGGGCGTGGTCCCGCGCGTTGACCCGCAACTTGTCCCAGTCGTAGCTGTTCCAGCCTGAGTCCTGCTTGAGGCTGTTGGGATGAGCCTCGTCGAATCCCTTCAGCCTCCGGAAGAGCCAATGGCTCTTGCGCGCCGTCCCGTCCAGAACCATGAAGCCACGCCCGACCCGGACCGCGACCAGCACCCAGCCGCTGTTTCCCGCGGTGTCGCCCATCTGAACGAGCGGCTCGGCCCGCTCGGTGCCGTCAAACTTGCTCCGGGCGAAGAGGTACAGTTGGGTCACGCCTGCCATGAGTGCGTGGTCCGCGATCGTCATGCAGGGCGAGAGTCCCTTGACGATGAGCTCGCCGCCGCGATTGCCGCTGGACGACCTGACGAAGTCGAAGGTCTCGAAGCGAAACGGCGCGACCGTCTGCGCCAGAGAATTCTCGAGGCCGTCTCCCGCCACCCAGAGGACACCTCCGGATTCCACCCACTGCCGCAGCACCTTCATGTGCGCGTCGGAGATGCTTTTCGTCTTGTTGTCCTCGAGGACGAGGACGTTCAGGTCCGCATGGCTGCGGATGGTCAGCAGGTCGTCAATCTTCTTCCAATCGATTCGGTAGATTCCTGGATCGATTTCCTCGAACGCTGTCGACGGGGGCGCCCCAAGCATGGCCAGCACGCATACGAACAGGACGGGAACCATGATTCGCTTCCTCATCGTGTTCTCCTTATTCTCAGACCCGAACGCTCCACGGTGCCCGCCGGCCTGCCGTCAGCCCGCCAGCACGGATGCCACGCGGATCGGCACCAGCACTTCTATTCAATCCAGCGCTACCCGCAGGCACCTCCGGGCACGAGCAGATTGAGGCGTCGGGCCGCCGCGAATCGCTCCGCGACGTCCTTCCAGTTCCACAGGTGCCAGACCGCCTCGAAGAACGCCGTCTTCTGGTTCTGGTATTGAAGATAATAGGCGTGCTCCCAGGCGTCGATCACCATCAACGGCACGCCCCCCTGGCTGAGGTTCGACTGGTGGTCGTAAATCTGCGTGGCGAGCAGGCGCTCGCCGACCGGCTCCCATATCAGAGCAGCCCACCCGGAGCCCATGATGGTCGACGCGACCTCGGTCAGCTGCCGCCTGAACTTCTCGAAAGAGCCGAAGTTCTTGTCAATGGCGCGCGCCAACGCTCCGTCCGGGCGGTCGCCTCCCTTCGGTGTCATGTTCTTCCAGAGAATCGAGTGCAGGACGTGGCCCGACAGGTTGAACGCCAAGGCGCGCTCGAGCGCCGCGCCGCGGGTGAAATCTTCCGTCGCGCGGGCCTCCTCCAGGAGCGTGATGGTGAGGTTGGTGTTCTTGACGTAGCCGGCGTGGTGCTTGCCGTGGTGCAGCTCGATGATCTTACCGGAGATGTGGGGCTCGAGTGCGCTGAAGTCGTAATCAAGTTCGGGGAGGGCGTACCGCGGCAGAAGCACCGCCTTCGGGGAGCTCATTGCCTGAGCGACGTGTTTGCTCCGGAAAGAACGGGTGGCCGCTTTCCTGTTCATCGGCAAAAAGAGCGATCTGTACGAGGCATACAGCACGAGGTCACTTCGTCGCGGCTTGTTCGAAGGCCGCTTGACCGGCTTTGACGGTTTTGGTGACGGCGCTCTGGATCGCGCCGGGGACGCGTTCCACCATCTTCTCTAGGTCGAGGGCGGCGCTCTTCAGCCGCTCACGAGTCTCACGCCCGGAGCGCGGCGCGGTGAGGAGCGTGATCGTGACGCCCGCCGCGGCGCCCAGTACAAACGCACCCAGATACCATCCAAATCCGTTGACAGGGCTCTCAGAGGTCATGCAGTGTCTCCTAATTGTGTCAATCGTGGCTGTTTGTCGTCGGGGCCGTTTTCCTTGTTGCTCCGGTGAGCCGGATGACCATTGGTTCTCTGCCGGTCATCGGTTCCCGAGAAGAAGGCGCGCACTCCGGCCGACACCGCCGGCCCGAGGGCGCCGCCGACGGTCATGGCTGTCCCCAACCATCTTCCGGAGCGATCAATCCAACGGCCCAACTTGGAGACGGCCTCCAACAACGGCCTGAGTGTCTGCACCTGTGCCTCGAGGGTCGAGCCGATCCCGTTGAACCGGTCCGCCGCCTGACCCACTCCATCGAGGGCTCTCTCAAGGCGCGGGCCCGCGGTGTCGAGCAAGGCGCGGACCCTCCTCAGAACCTGGTACAACTGGTACAGGACGGGGATCGCCGCCCCGACCAGAAAAGCCAGCAGGACGACGGCGAGAAGAGGCGCTGGATTGGTCATTTGGGCGGCCTTCCCCGCACCATGGAGTGCCGCGTGCCTGCTTCGTTTCTCGCTAAGACTATCTGAGTCGCAATCACAGGTACACTTGTACTTCAGTGTTGCGAGCCGAGCAAGTCAGGACGTTCCTGATTCGGCATCGATGGATATCTGAGTCGGCCATCAGGAAGACCCTGAAGGGGGTTCGCCCGCGCGGGGGCGTCGGCCGTTGCACCAATGGCTCGACACCTTCCCACGTTCAAGTTCCGGACAGCTCGCCTATAGGTTTCAGATCTTCGATGCGATCGCTGATTGACTTGATGATCACCATCATCGGCACGGCAAGCAGCAGGCCTCAGACCCCCCACATCCACCCCCAGAACATCAGTCCCAGGAACAGCGCGACCCCGTTCATCCGCACCGCCCGCAGGGTGAGCCAGGGCGTCAGGAGGACTCCTTCCAGGCTCATGATGACGAAAGACACGCCCGCAACGTAGAGGCTCATCCCGATCGTGCCGAACTGGAGGAAGCCGACTGTGAAGAGGCCTGCCATGACGATCGCGGGACCAAAGTACGGGATCGTGTCAAGCAGTCCTACTGCGATCCCCTAAATGGGTGCCTGATCGAGGCCGATCCACCAGAATGCGATGCCTGAGACCAGGCCCACGAGGAACGACGTCATCATCTGGATGAGCGCGTACCGCGCGATCTGTGTGTCGATCTCGTCGAGGATCTGTGCCGTGATCTTTCGGTTTGGGACGGATGGGTCCGCGATCTTTATCATCTTCCGTTGGAAGAGATACACCCTGTCCATCGCCTCGGGTCACTTTCACTGATTCGCCAGGCTTTTTCGCTGCCGCCGGCTGATTCTCGACGACGGCCACGGCAT
>JAWPNA010000072.1:0-2679 GCA_045402695.1 Acidobacteriota bacterium | reverse complement strand
AGACTTCCTCGGCTACGTGCGGCTTCAGGCGGAGGGACGGGCCGACCTGAGGCGTCGGATCGACGCGGCGCACCGCGAGGCCGCGGCCGTCATCCTGGCGGCATTCTTCGCGTGCCTCTGTCTGGTCTGCTTCCTTCCCGGAAGGCCAGCCCCGCGGTCCGGCGGATGGCATGCGCCGGCTTCCTCCGCCCGGCTCGTCTCCGGGCTGGCCGTGGTGTGGGGCGGCAGGATGGCGCTTTCGTGGTTTCCATTGCGATTGACAGTCTCCGGCACCAACTGGTTCGATCCTTCTCTTTTCGCCTCCGCAGGCTTCTTTCACCTGTTGCGATCTCCCGGCGATCTGCTCCTCACCATGATCGCCGTCTTCGCCACCGCGCTGCTGCTCAACTCGGCGGGCGGGCTGGCCGCGCAGGCCGCGGCTTCATCGCGATGGCGATGGGCGCTGGCGGCAACCGGCGCAGCGGGGCTGGCCGCGCTGGCGTGGCTTACATGGTCGTACGCCCCCCTCATCGCCGTGCATCTGGTCCGCAACTCCGCCGTGGACCTTCTCGACGTGTCGCCCCTGGCCCCACACCCTCCCATCCTTCTCATGCAGGCGTCGATCCTGCTGAGCCTGCTGTCCGTCTTCCTGCTGGCGCAGGGGGCCATCAACCTGATCGGCGCGGCCGGCGGCGGCGCGTTGAAGGCGGCCCGGAGGCTCGCGCCGGGTCCGGGGGATCCGCTCTCACGCTGGGCGCTGAGTGCCCTCCTGCCGGGGATCGTTCTCGCCGCGATCGCGTACGACCCTCTGTTCGTGCCCGCCGGCCGCATCGTGATCGAGTCGATCTTCGAGGGGACGTTCATGCCCTGGGTGAAGGGTCAGCACAAAGCGCGTGACGCGACGTTGCGCGAAACCATGGATGCGCTGCAGGTCATGCCCGACCTCTCCGAGAGGATCGCGACGGAGGAGGATCGCTCGCAGGTGTCGCTCGCTCTCGACCTGTGGCTCAGGACGCCGCTGGGGACTTCGGGATACGACGCCTCCCTGAAGATCACGGACGAGGACGGCAACCTCGTCAGCCGCTTCTCGCGCAACCTGCCGCCGGCGCTCGACGCGCGCAATCCCGAACCGCACGATATGCCGCCTGGAGAACCGATCTCGGAGCCCACCTCCTTCATCGGTCTTCTTACCAAGAGGATCCTGCACGCGCATCATGATGTGTACGACAATGGGCGGCTGGCCGGCACCGTCACGGTGCATATCCTCGACGAGCCCGACAACCTCCCCTTCCTCACGCCGGAGACCCCGTACGCTCGGGCGCTCGCGCCCCAAGCGCGCCGCATCGAAGCTCTGCCACCCACCGCGCGAGGCGTCAGACAGGTCGTCTATGATTCTTCGGGTGACCCCGACATGCAGGCGCAGTCCGAAGTCCCGCGGCTTCCCGAGCACTGGACCGACCTTCTCGTGGTGCCGGGCGCGTACACCTGGTCCGATCAGGTCGAAGGGGGCAAGCCGGCCCGGTACATCTTCTTCGGCAGTGACCGCCGGATCTATGCGCTGGGCTTCCCCTGTCCCACGCCGATGGAGCGGACGGCTCGCAGCCTTCGGATGCTTTTTCTGGGACTCGAGCTGCTCGTCCTCATCCTGGCTCCCGCCGCCCTGCTCGCCGAGCCCCGCCGCCTGCGCCGGTTGTGGTCCAGCCTGCCCGCCACACTGGGGCGAAGCCACTACCGCAAGCTGTTGACGACGTTCACCACGGTCACGCTGATCCCTCTGGTCGTGCTCTCCGTCCTGGTGTCGCGCTACATCAACGCGGAGCTCGAGCAGGACATCGAGGATCGCGGCCGGCAGGGGCTCCAGTCGGCCGGCAGCCTCGTGCGCACGATGCTCGATCTGGGAGACAAACCCACTCCTCCGGATGACGACACGCTTTACTGGCTGAGCCTGCAGGTCGGCAAGGACGTGAACCTCTACCGCGGAGGCGAGCTGATCGCCACGAGTCGCCGCGAGCTGTTCAGCTCCGGCCTTCTCCCCCCGAGGCTGGAGGGCAGGATTTACCGGGCGCTGGAGATCGAGGGGAGGCGCCTGGTGATGGGTCACGAGACGCTGCGCGGCTACGACTACCGCACGATCACGACACCCATTGTCACGGGAAGCGGGCAGAGGGCCGGGCTGCTGTCGCTTCCGCTGGACGCTCACGCGGCCGAGGCGCGACAGCGCTCCCGGGAGGTCGGAGACGTGCTCCTCATCACCAGCCTCCTGATGGTGGTGCTCACCGGCGCGGTGGGCTACGCGCTGGCGCGCAGGGTGTCGAGGCCCATTCGGCTCCTGAGCGCCGCCGCGGCCCGCATCACTTCGGGCGACCTCGACGCCGCGGTGGACGCCCATCCGCGCGACGAAACGGGTGAGTTGATCGCCTCCTTCAACGTCATGGCTCGTGCCATCAAGGAGCAGCGCTGTGACCTCGAACGTCGCAAGGACTACATCGAGAAGATTCTGCGCAACGTCACGATCGGGGTCATCTCCATGGATCGGGCGGGGGCGGTCGTGACCAGCAATCCCGCGGCAGGAGCGATCCTCGATTTGCCCGACCTGAAGCTGGGGGCCCACCTGGCGCAGCTTCTCTCCAAGCGTCCCGCTCTGGGTCCCCTGGCCCGCGCGCGCGAGGATCCGGGCGGCTCGCTCGCGCGCGAAGATCG
>JAWPNA010000438.1:0-2167 GCA_045402695.1 Acidobacteriota bacterium | reverse complement strand
GCAGCCTCGTTACTCACGGCCGCGAACTGCGGCCTAACCAGGCGTTGCAGCCGACAAACCCGCCTCCCGGCTGTAGTTCTTTCGGGCAGTGTGCGCTGCGGCGGGTTTGCGGCTGAACGCAAGCGTTAGCCGGCCAACTGAAAGGCTGGACGTATGAAGAACCTCGGCGCGTTGCTGACATTCCTGTTCCTCTCGATGCCCATGGCGGCGGAACCCGGCCATCGCCTAACCTGGGAAGATGTTGCCATAAGAGTACGTGGGTTGAAAACAGCTCCGTTTCTCTCAGCTATTGCTGCGGAGCAATGTGGTCTCACTGATCAAGAAGGTGATACAGCACCTGACTTCCGATGCTTCAGATCACCAATGGTTCAGGCAGTTGATGCTGACGGTTCAGTGTATTTCATCGCCCGGCTCAAGGGTGACGGCCCGCGGGGCATTGCTGGCTCGGCCGTCTGGCGAACACGTAAGGACGGCAGCACAGAACAAGTGGCCAGCATCGCAGGAAGATCAGCTCCAGGCAGCACCCGCGACCTCGGAGCCTTCGTCAACTTGGCTATCGACCTAGTCCACGGTGAGCTCTATGTAACTCTCAACACCAGCTGTTATCCACCCAAGCTTCCGGGCGGGCGCGGGCACAGAGGCCCGCAGCCAGAGAGCAATTGCACTTATGGCTCCGGAATCTCTGTCTTCCGGATGATCGGGCTGACAGGTTTAACTAAATGAACGGGCGAACTGGCAGATAATCCAAGGAGCCGGCTAACATCTGCGTGAACCCGCCGGCGGGCGGAAGGTCTCCGAAGCAGCGAGCGCTTTCCCTCGCCCGCCGCGGGTTACGCATGCGTTAGATGACACGGAACGATTGATGAACGACTTGATCAAGCACGGGAACGCTCTCGCGCGCCTACTCGTTGCTTCGGTGCTCTTCGTTGGCACGTCGAGCGCGGCGGAAGAGGCTGGCACTCAGAGTGCGGAGAACGGTTGTGAACGCTGGTCGATGAAGGGCTTGGCGCCCGGTATGACGCTGGGTCGATTCAAGGAAACGCATTCGAACGCGAAGCATGGTCGCAACTGGTTCCGTCCGGACGATCGCGGACGCGATTGGTACTTTTCGGCGGAGAGCAGGATGCATGGGGTTTACAACTATGTCCTACCGGAGTCTGATGCCGATACCTCCCCTATAATTTCAGTCGTTGCAATGATAGACATGACGGACACCTCACCTTCAGCTGTGGTGGGGGCGCTGAGCGAGCGTTGGGGGCCTCCCAGAGAACGGGAGATACCGGTCGCCAAAGTGAGATACTTCAATGCATTTGGTGCTCCCAGGGGGGAGGTCGAGTGGAAGGCGACCGTTTGGCAGGACGCAGCCTGCGACGTTCTTGTGACTGCGCTCGAGAGACCCGCTATTGCGTATCTTCTTGGGACGAAGACGGAGATGTTCATGGTGTCCATTGACTCGATCAGCAAACTTGTCATCGCGAGCGAGGAGCGGCGGAAGAAAGCCCTTGATGCTACAAGGCCGTAGGCGTGTCATCTAACTTCCGCATGCAGGCGCCGGCGAGGCGGGGCGTCCCTGCACGAGGAATTGGTGTTTGCTCGCCGCGCCTGATGCGGCACGTTAGGCGGTTGGAGGCAGATCGTGACGGGAGTCTACAGAGTCGGTCAGGTATGTGTGAATGGGCATGAGATCACTGACTCCGCCGACGCCTACCCCCAGCACCGCCAGGCATTCTGCTCGAAATGTGGTGCGCCGACGGTCATGTCATGCACCAACTGCAACACGCATATCCGCGGCGATTACTTCATCGAAGGTGTCTTCGTGCGGAGCGACTGGACGGCCCCGCGCCACTGTCACCAGTGTGGCGTTCCGTATCCATGGACAGTTGCAAAGCTGCAGGCGGCAACTCACCTCATCGACGAACTCGATGAACTTACCGACGACGAACGGGCCAAACTGAAGGCAAGTGTGGATGAGCTCGTACGTGAGGCTCCTTCGTCCGAACTTGCAGCCATGCGAGTGAAGAAGGCATTCCTGAAGGTGGGCAAGGCCGGAAGCCAAGCGCTTAGAGACGTCCTCGTTTCTGTGTTGGGCGAGGTCGCCAAGAAGTCGGTGGGTCTGTGATTCAGGGACCGCCTAACACTTATAGGGCCCCCGTCCGTCAAGAGACAA
>JAWPNA010000245.1:0-4012 GCA_045402695.1 Acidobacteriota bacterium | reverse complement strand
GCTCGCGCCTCGCCGCCTCGCCGAAGGTCGTCGCCGCCTCTTCCCATCGCAAGCCGCGAGCCGCAATTGCGCCCAGCCCATTCGGCCCCGCGGCGCTTGCGGGCGCGTCCCGAGCGAGGCGGACGAAGATGGCGCGCGCCTCGGCCTCGCGCCCCGCTTCGAGGAGCGCGCCTGCGTAGTTGCCCACCACGTCGGCGTTTCCCGGGAACTCATCGGCCAGCGCGGCGTACGCGCGCAGCGCGTCGTCGATCCTTCCGCTCCGCATCCACAGGTCCGCGAGGTTGGATCGCACCTGCCAGTCGGCCGGCTTGAGGCGCAACGCCTCGACCAGCTCCTTCTCGGCCGACTCCATCCGGCCCGAGAGCATGAGCGTGAGCCCCAGCTCCCCGTGCGCGTCGGGGTAGCTCGGCGCAATGGCGAGAGCCTTGCGGTGCTCCTGCTCCGATCTGTCGAACTGTCCCGCCTGGCGCAGCGTGATCCCCAGCCAGTAGTGCGCTCCCGCGCTCTGGGGGCAGGCCCTGGTCCCCGCCGTGTAGTACGCGAGAGGGTCCAGGAACTCCGTGTTGCGCGCCACCGTGCGGGCTCCCGAAAGGACGATCAGGCCGGCGGCGATGGCCCACCGCCCGCGCGGCGCGTCCAGCAGAGCGGCCGCTCCCAGGCAGACCCCGAGCACCGGGAGGTACAGGTATCGTTCTCCGAAGATCGAGATGACGGGGAAAAAGACGTTGCTTGTCGGCAGGAAGGCCATCAGGAACACACCGACCCCCAGCGCGACCGTCCGGAGTCGCCGGGGCTCCATCCATCGGAGGGCCGCCCAGCCGGCAAGTCCCACTCCGCAGACGACCGCTGTCACCATGAAGATGGACTGCGCTGACAGGCCGGCGACCACAGGGATCTGGTTGAACCCGTAGTTCACGCACAGAACACGGGGAAAGAGCGATTGTTTCAGCGCGACTCCCAGGACCTTCCCCGAGGTGAGGACGCGCGTGACGGCCGGCGCGTCGAACAGCGGATTGAGTGGATCTCCCGCGACCAACGTGCCCCCACCGAAGAGATGGCCCAGGATCGCGTACCTCAGTCCCAGGTACGCCGCCAGGGCGGCGGCGTAGCCGGCGAGAGGGCTCCACGGAATCGTGTCACGGATCCTGGCGGATGCATGCGATCCGCGCGCCGGTCGCGCGATCTCTCCGAGGAGGACCAATCCGGGGAAGATGACGGCCGATTCCTTCGAGAACAGCGCGAGCATGAAGCAGACCATGGCGACGAGGAAACGACGGTTGATGTGGGCGAGCCAGGCCGCCAGCAGGCATGTTGACGCCAGCAGATCGGACTGGCCGGAGATCCAGCCGACCGCCTCGGTGTGCACGGGGTGCGACGCGAACAATGCTCCGGCGATGAGCGATGCCGGCCCGCCGAGCCCCAGCGCGACCGCGAGCATCGCCACCAGGGCGGAGGCCGATGCGTGGAGGATCAGATTCCACGCGTGGAAGAGCAGGGGACGCCCTCCGCCCGCCACGTACACCGCCGTGGTGGCCACCGCGGTCAGCGGACGGTAGAGCGGATTGCTTCCTTTGCCTGCGGCCCAGAAATCGGTGACCAGCAGCGAGGGGACGTTCCGCAACGAGTGGACGCGGACGTTGTCCCTGATCTCGGCCACGCTGTCTCCGAGAAAGGGGCCGGGCAGTGTGCCGGCGTAAAGCAGGATCGCCAGGAGCGCGGATGCGGCCGCTCCGAGAAAGGGATGCGCGGGTCTTGCTTCATCAGCGGACGTGGCCTCTCCTCATGTCCTCATGGATCGCGTTGCGAGCGCGCGTCATTGTAGCTTGCGGCGCTTTGTACCGGGGGGTATATTGCGGGCGATGCTCCCCCGCGTGAACGCCATCGCCGTGGCGCTTTGTCTGCTGGCGGCGAGCCTGAGCGCGGCGCAGTCCCCGCCGCCCGCTGGGGCCCAGCAACCTCCTGCCGGCGGCCCGCCCCCGGCACCTCTGCTGCCTCTCCCTCTGGAGGTCCCGTTCGAGCACCTGGGGTCGCCGGCGCTCTCACCCGACGGCCGAACCGTCGTGTTCAGCGCCCTGGATGGCGACGATCGCCTGCACCTCTACATGGTGCCGACCGAGGGAGGCGCTCCCCGCGCTCTGACCACCGGGCCGAGCAACGATCGATCGGGCCGCTTCTCGGCCGACGGGCGGCAGGTCGCCTTCGTGTCGGATCGATCCGGCAACGCGGACATCTGGATCGTGCCCGCCGCGGGAGGAGAAGCGCGACGGGTCACCGACGATCCAGCCGACGATCTCGACCCAGAATGGTCGCCCGACGGCAAGCGCCTGGTGTTCGCCTCCCGGCGAGCCGGGCCGATGCTGCTGTATGTCGTGGGGGCCGCCGGAGGACAGGTCTTCCCCCTGACCTCCGGGGGCGGCACCGACCGCCGGCCGGCCTGGTCTCAAGACGGCGACTGGGTGGCGTTCGAGTCGGGCAGGGACGGCACTCCGCGGGTCTGGGTGATCCCCTCCGCCGGCGGGGAGGCGCGGGCCCTGGGCAGGCCCCGCGTCGCTCAGCGCGGGCCGGTCTGGTCGGCCGACGGCAGCCTGGTGCACGCCTTCAGCAACCAGGGGAAGCGTCTTTTCCTGATCGACAACCCGGTGGCCAAAGGGGAGCTTAGGAGTTGGGCCCTGCCGGCGGAAGCCGAGATCGACTCCGGCCCGCCATCGCTTTCCCGGGCCGCCGACCGGATGGTGTACCTCAGCGCCGGGGGCTCGGGCATCGGCCTGCTTGAACTCGCAGGGGTGACCAGCTCGGGCAAGAACGTCGTCGAGGGGTTCGGGGTCATCCGGCACCCTTCCTGGGCCAAGGACGGGCGGCGCGTGATCTTCCTCTCCGACCGGGACGGCCGGCGCGACCTTTACGCCGTCTGGCTTGCCAACGGCCATGTCGTGCGGCTGACCGACACCGAGGCCCGCGAGGCGGACCCGCAGTGGTCCTGGTCCGGGGGGGACGTCGTTTTTTCGCGGGAATCCACCGCCGGATCGGAGATCGACATCCTCGACCCCGAGAGCTCACAGACCATCAAGGTGGTGGACGGGGCGGGGCGCAACCTCCAGCCGGCATGGTCGCCCGATGGAAAACAGATCGCCTTCTCCTCGGACCGGGCGGGCAGCCTTGATCTTTGGATCGCGCAGGTCGGCACGGGGCAGAGCCGCCGCCTCACCTCCCTGGCCGGGTCGGAAAGCGACCCCACCTGGTCGCCCGACGGCCAGTGGATTGCTTTCGCGTCGGATCAGTCTGGTTCCAGCGAGATCTGGAAGATCCCGGTGGATGGGGGGGAGGCGGTCCGGGTGGCCACCGGCTCCGTCCCGCCCGGCTCCCCCGGCCCCGCCGTCTCCCCGGGGGGTCCGCCCTCGGACCTGCAGCCTTCCTGGAGCGCGAAGAACACATGGATCGCGTTCACGCGTCTTGCCGGAGAGCAGTCCCATATCTACATCGTGCCCCCCGCCGGCGGGAGGCCCTTCCCCTGTCACCGCCCATCCGACAGCCGCGCCTCGCACCCGGCCTGGTCGCCCGATGGCGCCCGTCTCGCCTACGAGTGGAGCCGGCGCGACCAGATCATGGTGCTGGATCTGCCGGGCGCCCCGCCTACCGGAAAATGAGGACGGCGAACCCGCGCGAGAAAGCGAACTCGCGCAGCAGATGACCGCGGCGTGCAAGTTCAACGAGCAGCCCGAAGAAGACCTTCTCCGCCTCCAATCGCTCGGGCCCCGGAGGACGGACCGGCCGGGACGTCGCGGGATCGGCCGCGGCTCCTTCCTCTTCTTCCTTCTTGCGGACCTCGGCCAGCCGCGATGCGGCCTTGACCGCGAGGTCCTGGATGCCGGCGTCGTCCAGTTTCGCCCATTCGGCCGGCGCCTCGGGCGCGCCCAGCTCCTTGTAGCGCGACACGGCCTTCACAACGTAGTTCGATTCGGTCGCCATGTCGTCGTCCGTGAAGCCCCGCAGCGTCCTGATCGCATCGTCGTGG
>JAWPNA010000189.1:0-20150 GCA_045402695.1 Acidobacteriota bacterium | reverse complement strand
CGGGGCTACCGAGCGTCGTACTACACCTACTACGGGCAAGAGGCCGAGGGGGCGGGAGCTCCGGAGGCGGAGGGCGCCTCGGGCGACATCGAGGCGGAAGGCCGAGCGCGCGGGCGCGGGAAGCGCACGTAGGAGAGATCTCCGGTGAGCCGGGGCAGCTACCTCATCTGCTGGACAGTGGCGCTCCTGGTGGCCGCGTCTCCGCTGCCTTTCGGATCCGTGGATCCGGTGCCCGTGGCGGTCCTGGAGATCTGCCTGCTCGCCACAGCCGCCGCCTGGATGGTCTGCCGCTGGCGCGCGGGGCAGACCCCTCTTCCCTGGAGGGATCCTCTGCTTCTGGCGGGAGCGGCGCTGCTGGGATATGGGTTGCTGCAGATCGTCCCGCTGCCGATATCCATCGTCGAGATCCTGTCGCCGGCCTCCGTCGCGATGAAGAAAGCGTATTCTCCCGTGACGCCGGCATGGACGGCTCTGTCCCTTTATCCCTACGCCACGTGGCGCTCGTGCATCGGCATCGTCTGCTGGTGCCTCACGGCGCTGATGGTCCGGCATAACGCGCTCGACCTGAAGGGGCGACTGGTGGCGGCCGGCGGACTGGTGGCCGGCGGACTTTTTCAGGCCGGCTACGGCCTGTTCGAGTTCATCAGCGGCCGGCAGCACATCTTCGGATTCCAGAAGAAGTACTTCACCGACGTGGCCACGGGGACCTTCATCAGCCGCAACAACTACGCCGGCTATCTCGAGATGGCGATCCCCGTCGCGCTGGCCCTCGCGATTCTGTGCCTGGACCGCGCCGGCGGCCCAGCCGCCGATCTGTCGGCGCCGGTGAGACGCAGGCTCGCGGCCGCCTCCGGCAAGGAGAGCTTCCGAGCGCTCCTGCTGCTGATGGGGGCGTTCTTGATGGGCACCGCGCTGCTGATGTCGCGCTCGCGCGCCGGCATCGTCAGCGTCGCCTTCTCCCTGGTGATGGGAGGGCTGGCCCTGGGCCTGCAGGGACGCTCGCGGCGTTTCGCGCTCTGCTCGGTGGCGGTGGCCGGGCTGGTGGTCATCTTCGCGTCGCAGATCGACATTCTCCCCGTCGTCCAGCGGTTCCAGTCTCTCGGCAACGAGTTCGGCAGCGGATACGGCAGGCTCCAGGTCTGGAAGCAGGCCGTGCCGATGCTCTCCGCCTACCCGCTGTTCGGGAGCGGCATGGGGACTTGGGAGGTGGCCTTCTCCCCCTTCCGCACGGACGGCACGCAAGTGAAAGTCGACTTCGCCCACAACGACTACCTGGAGTTCGCAGCCGAGGCGGGGGTGATCGGCTTCGTCCTTTTCGGGGCGGGGGTGGCTCTGGTGCTGCGCTCGCGCGCGCGCACGGGAGCTCGGGCCGACGAGATCGGGCTGGCGGCGGGTCTTGGGCTCGCGGCCCTGGCTCTGCACAGCCTCACCGATTTCCATCTCTCGATCCCGGCCGACGCTCTGACCGTCTCGGTGCTGGCTGGACTCCTTCTCAGGGAGGGAGGGCCCGCCGCGTTCGAGGGTGCGCGGGCGGGACGTGCGCGCCGGCATCCCGCCGGGGGCCGGGCCGGATGGACGAGGGCCGCGGAGGGCGCCGCGTGCGCCGCCTGCCTGCTGGCGCTGGCGCTGGCCGCGGCCTCTCCCGCCGCCGCGCAGATGAGCAGTCAGCCGGCGTCGAAGAACGATGACATCATGGACGCTGAGACCCTCGCGATGTCCGCCCTCTCGCTCGATCCATCGGAGGACCTCTGTCCCGCGTGCCGGCTCGAGCCCTTCAACGCCGGCCGCTACATCGAGGCCGCGTCGCGGGCGCGGCAGCGGCTGCTGCGGGACGTCGAGGCGCTCCTGCAGGTCCAGGCCGGCGGCGATCTGCCCGACTTGGCATCGAAGCAGTACCTGGCGCGGCGGATCGATCAGGCCATCGACCTGGTGCAGCAGGGGCTGGCGCACGCGCCGGCGTCGGGCCGCGGCCACATGGAGGCGGGGCTCCTGCGCTTCGGGCGCTTCGTCCTCATCGGACTTCCGCCCCAGGCGAGCGACGACTTCGAGAAGGCGCGCGCGGAATTCGGCAAGGCGCTCGAGCTTCAGCCCTGGCGGGCGGCCTCGTTCGGCAGAGTGGCGCGCCTGATGGCGCCTCTGTGGGACGAGTGCGACGAGCAGCAGCGGGAGTTCATCGCGCGCGCCGCGCGCCGGGCGGTCGCGATCGATCCGGGGGCCAGGGACATCAAGGACGCGATGGAAAGGATGGGTGTCTGATGCTGTACCCCGACCGCAGAGTGTTCCGGCTGATGCTCCTGCTGCTGGACATGCTCGCCCTGGTCGCCGCGTTTTTCCTGGCGCTGGAGACACGCATCGCTCTGAACGACTTCTACACATACAAGATGACCTACGAGGTGGCGGTGGTGCGGGTGCCGCCGCTGGTTCTGATCCTCCTCCTTTGGATTCCGATGAGCTGGTGGCTGGCTCTGTACCGGCCGCGCCGCGGCGTGCTGGTCGGATCGGCGGCCCAGGTGGTCGAGTCGGTCGCGGCGGTGGGCATCCTCACCATCGTGGTGACCTTTTTCATCAGGCATCTCGGCCCGGACTTCTCGCGCACCTTCGTCATCTTCTTCTCCGCCTACAGCTTCATGACCCTGATGGCGGCGCGGGGAATCCTGTGGGTGGCGCTTTCGGTCTTCCACAAGAAGGGGTACGCACAGGAACGCGTGGCGGTCGTGGGCACGGGATCCGAGGCCAAGACCTTGGCCCTTCATCTGGAGTCGGCCAGCCGCCTCGGCATCAGCCTGCGCGGCGTGATCGTCGCCGCGCCAGGAGGGGATGGAGGCACCCTGGGCAACCCGGTGCCGGTCATCGGCGCGCTGAACGAGATCGGCGCACTGATCAACACGCATCGCTTGGATCGGATCATCGCCGTGGACAGTGAGATCGATCGGATGGGTATGCAGACCTTGGCGGCCACCTGCACGCGCATGGGCGTCGCGCTGCACCGCATGCCCGCCAACGTGGAGGTGCAAGCCTCGCGGCTCCGGGTGCATGAGATCGGGGAGTTGAGCCTGCTCGAAGTGCGGGGCCTTCAGTTCACGCCCGCGCAGGAGTTCATCAAGAGAGTGTTCGACATCGTTGTCGGAACGGGCCTCCTGATCGTCGGGGCTCCCTTGATGGCGGCGCTCTCAGCGATCATCAAGGCGACGTCCTCCGGGCCGGTGCTGTACGTCGCACCACGCGTGGGGAAAGGGGGTCGCCACTTCCCCTTCTACAAGTTCCGCTCCATGATGGCCGACGCGGAGTCCCGAAAGGCGGAACTGGCGGCACGCAACGAGAAGGACGGGCACATCTTCAAGATCAGGGACGACCCGCGGCTCACGCCCATCGGCCGGTTCATGCGGCTCTACAGCCTGGACGAGCTGCCCCAGCTCATCAACGTGCTGAAGGGGGACATGAGCCTCGTCGGGCCGCGCCCGCTACCCGCCGCCGACCTCGACCTGGACGGCCTGAGCCGCGAGCATGCCTTCTGGGCCCGCGAGCGCACGCGCGTGCTGCCCGGCATCACGGGGCTGTGGCAGGTGCGCGGCCGCAGCAATCTGGGCTTCGACGACATGATCCGCCACGATGTCTCCTACGCCCGCACCTGGTCGGTGTGGCAGGACATCCGGATTCTGGCCGAGACGCTGCCGGCCGTCCTGCGCGGCCGAGGGGCGTATTGAGATGGCCGGTCCAGGTGGAATCAGGGCCGGTGCCGTCGGCATCGGCGACCAAGTCCTTCTGTCAGTCACGAATCTCGCTGTTGGCCTGGCACTGGCCCGCGAGATGGATCCTCAGGCGTTTGGTGTTTACGTCGTCGCGTTCGCCGTCTCGCTGATCGGCTCCTCGGTCCAGCTCTCGCTTCTCACCGATCCCCTGGTGATCCTGGGAGCGCCGCTTTCAGGAGAGACTCAATCGCGATACCTCGCCGCGTTGCTGAGACTGCAGGTCATGGTGTCACTGATCGTGGCCGCGGGCATCGGCCTCACCGCATATGCCATGTCCGCGCTGTGGGGGGCTGATTCTCCATTCCCACTGGCGTTGGCCGGGGTCACTCTGGCTCTCCTTCCGATCCAGTTGCAAATGTTCGTCCGCGCGGTGTTCTTCGCTCGCCTCAACCCGGCCGCAGTGCTCTGGAATGATCTGCTCTGCTCCGCATTTCGCCTCACGGGGTTGGCGATCTTGCTGGCGACAGGCTCACTGTCGGTTTTCACGGTCTTTCTGACGTGGGGGATCGCGGCCTTGGCAGGCTTCGCCGCCGGGCTCCCATTCTGCCGCGACCTTCTCCGGCCTGTACACGCCGGCCTCCGCGCGACCTGGAATCAACACTGGCAATACGGCCGCTGGCTGCTGGCCACATCCGGGGCGTACTGGTGCTCCGGTCAGGCCCCGGCCCTTCTGGCATCCACACTTCTCACCCCGGCCGCCGCCGCCGTCATCAAAGCGTGCCAGTACTTCGTGGCCCCTCTGAACGTCGCGTTCAACGGCCTCGACGGAGTCCTGGCGCCGCGTGCCTCCCGGCTAGCCGCTGCCCGTGGCGAGGCCGCCGTCCGGCGTTTCCTCAACCTCTTCATGGCGATTGGCGCAGCCGCCGTGGTGTTGTACGGTCTGTTGCTCATGCCGGCCGCGCCCGCGCTGCTCGAGCTGCTGTACAAAGGACGCTATGCGGGAAGCGTCGCCGTCGTGGGCGTCCTTCTGCTTGATGCGCTGTTCCTGGCGCTCGGCAGAGCGCCGATCCTTCGGGCGAAAGTCGATGGCAACACCCGTCACGTCTTCGCGGGCTATGCCTGGGCGGCGGTTGTGGGGCTCGCGAGCCTCGCGGCCCTGGCTCCGGCCCTTGGAGTGCTCGGGGTTGCGGTGGCCGCACCGATTTCGTCGGCGACACTGCTCGCCTACCTGATGCTCGCCGGCACCGCGGACAGAGCGCGGCGACAAACGGCGCAGGCTTCGGCGCAGGTCGTGCCGGGATCATGAGAGTTCTGGTCATTGCCGCCGCTACCTACGCGGATGTCCATACCAGAAAACTGTTCCAGCATGCGGCCGACCAGGGGGCGGAGATATTGCTTGCCATGCCGGCCCGGCTGAGACATCCCTTTGCGCCTGGCCACGTCGAAGATACGCCGTGGCCGACTCCAGGCGTTCGCCTCGCGCGGCTGGCCACATGGTGTTCCCACGAAAACGGCACGCATGTCCTCATGCGCGGGGTGTCCCGGCTCATCAAGGACTTTCGGCCCGACATCATTCACTGTGTCCTGGAGCCGTGGTCGCTCACCTGCCTTCAGGTGCTCGGCTCACCTTCACGCGCGCGCCGCCGCACCAAGTTCGGCGTCCAGCCTTGTGAAACCAAGCCCGAACAGGGCGGAGCGATCAGCCGGATCATCCGGGGCTTTCTCGCCCGAAGGGTCCTCAGGCGCTGCGACTTCTTCGTGGGTTGGAGCACGGCCGTGGTGAAAGCCGCCTTGCGATACGGCCTCGATGGCCGCACCGTCGCCGTCGCGCCCGCGGTGGGCGTCGACACCGATCTGTTCAGGCCCGCCGCAACTGGTGAGAAGCGCACCATCAGGGGGGAACTCGGTTTCAATGAACCGGATGATTTCCTGGTCGGGTATGTCGGCCGATTCGTGGAAGAGAAAGGACTGCTCGATCTTCTCGCCGCCATGGACCGTGCCGCGCTCGCGGAACCTCGGCTGCACCTGATCCTCCTCGGAGCGGGCCCTCTGGAGACTACTCTTCGCGCGGCGGCGGCCGCCCGCCCATGGATGCGGCTGATGGGCCCGAGAAACCAGGAGCAGCTCTCCCGGTTTCTTCGCGCGCTCGATCTCTTCGTTCTCTCCAGCCGGACCACGGATCGCTGGGAGGAGCAGTTCGGCCTCGTATTGGTGGAGGCCATGGCCTCCGGAGTGCCTGTCATCGGCACGGCCTGTGGGGCCATCCCCGAAGTGCTCCTGGACACCGGGTGGATCGTCACCGAGGGCGACATCTCTGCTCTTTCTGCCTGTATCGTGGGTGCTGTAGGCAATCCCGACGATCTAGAGTCCAGAAGTCTCGTCGCCCGCCGGCGTGCCGAATCCAGTTTCTCGGCACGTGTGGTGTCCCGAAGACTCATGGAAATCTGGGCGACCGCCTGCGCGGGGGCGAAACCATGAGCACGCGAATGTTCAAGGCAGCCTCCCCCCTGGGGCTCGCCATGATGCTGGTACCCGCGTCCGGCATCTCGGCGTTGATCCTCTTCGGCAACTTCGAAGCCGCTCCCAGGATCTGGGCTGCTTTCATGTTATCGGCTCTCAGCGTGTTGGCGATGTGGCGGCTGGCCCGGACCGAGCGGTTTTCGCTGACTGCCCTGGATCAGCTCGCGTGGGCCATCCTGGTGTCCCACACCGTCATCGTGGCCCGCGTCAGAGACGTTCATGTGCTCGCCGAGGAAGGGGTCATCTCGAGCGAAATCATCGCCGAGATCAGCATCTGGTGTGTTCTTCTCGTCTATGCCTGTGGCCGCCTTCTGCACAATCTCTCCCGGCTGAAAAGCCTCGGTGGCACGGGCTGCAAGTACGCGACGCTTCTATTCGTCGCCGCGCTCGGCTCCTCGCTCTACGCTTCCAATCCCATGATCACGTTGGCATGGACACTCAAGCTGCTCACGATCCTCGCCCTTGGCTGCGCCCTCGTCGATTCCTCCGACCCCGTGGGGTCAGCCCAGCGATTCGTCTCCGCCACTTACTTCGGCCTGCTCCTGATGCTGGGCCAGTTCATCATCCTCGCCGCATGCTGGCCGGTAGCCTCGATCGAAACCAGCCAGGTGACGGGGATATTCCGTCTAGGCGGGTTTCTTCTTCCTGCGACGCAACTCGCAGCCGTCGCCGGCATGGTCTCCTGCCTCGCTCTCATTGACGTTTTGAACCAGCGGAGGCTTCGTTTTTCGTGGGTTGTGCTTGCGCTCTCCGTGGGAATGATGGGGGCATCCCTTGGCCGAGGGGGGATGCTGGGAGCGGCCGTCTCCATGCTCGTCGTCCTGTGCGCATTTCGAAAGGCGCGACTCGCCGTGGCGCTAGCGGGCGCAATCGGCCTCATGTTCGTTCTGGCCCCGGGGCTCCTGGATCTCTCGTGGGATATCCTGAGCCGGCGTCAGGATCAATACCAGCTCACGACGATTACCGGAAGGGTACCGCTCTGGCAAAAGGCGATCGAATTGATCCAGATGAAACCGATTCTGGGCTGGGGATACGTGTCGGGGAGCCGTGTCGCATTCCTCGTCGCATTCAAGGGATGGCCCGCGACCCACACGCACAACGCCATTCTGGAGATCCTCGTCACCCTCGGCGTCGTGGGATTGTGCATTCTCCTTGGCCTTCTCTGGGGGATGTACTCCAGCTTGATCAGAGCGTTGCGAGCCGGCTGGAACACCATCAACTCCAACCAGAGCGCCCTGCTGGCGCTGAAGGTCTTGTCGCTCGTGATCCTGCTCACAATCGAAGGGATGTTCAACGCAGGCTTCGCTGGAGCTCCAAGGTTTGAGGCAAGCATCATGATCGGCGCTGCTTTCGCCGCCGATCAGCTACGCGTGCACCTTCGCAGCGCTCAGACGGCGCACCCAGGATCAATGGCCAGATGACCACGGGCCTCAGAATCCTCCTGGTCCACGAAAGCTACATCTCTGCCGGCGGTGAAGATCGCGCCGTCGAGGCCGACGCAAGATTTCTGGTGGACAAGGGCCATATCGTCAGTCGTTGGTCCATATCCAACAAGGAAATTCTGGCCTGGTCACCCTGGCGCAAAGCGCAGCTACTCTGGCAGACCACCTGGTCTCGGCCCTCCTATCGCACGCTCAGCTCCCTTCTACACGAGCAGAGGCCCGACATCGTTCATTTCCACAACACCCTCCCGATCATAAGCCCTTCGGCCATCCGTGCCGCTCACGCGGCCGGCGTCCCTGTCGTCATGACACTTCACAACTACAGGCTCATGTGCCCCCCAGGCACATACTTCCGAGATGGAAAAGTGTGCGAAGATTGCCGCCTCCACTCGCTCGCGCGAGGGGTCCTCCACGGCTGCTACCGAGGATCGAGCGTCCAGACCGGTGCCGTTGCTCTGATGCTCGCGACGCATCGCAGACTGCGAACTTGGCGAGAGTGCGTCGACATCTACATCGCGCTCACTGATTTCATGAGAGCCAAAGTGGTCGAGGGAGGCATTCAGGAAGAGAAGGTCTACGTGAGACCCAACATCATCACGACCCCACCGGGCCACGACGTTCGCCCAGAGGACTACGCCTTATTCGTGGGCCGATTGTCGCCGGAGAAAGGAATCGCGACGCTCATCGACGCAGCCCGACGGATGGACGGGCGTCGGATCAAGGTGATCGGAAGCGGGCCGCTCGAACAAGAGCTGCGCACAGCGGCGCGAGGCATGGGCAGCCGTTTCGAAATCCTCGGACAGATCCCTCATGCCGAGACGCTGGAAGCGGTCCGGTGCGCTCGCGTCCTCTTGTTCCCCTCCGTGTGGTACGAGGGCGTGCCCACCACCATCCTCGAGGCATTGGCTTGCGGCGTTCCCGTGGTCGCCTCGCGCCTCGGGGCGATGTCGGAGATGCTCACCGACGGGCAGGAGGGCTTCCTTGTGACACCCGGGGACTCCACAGCCCTGGCCGATCGCAGCCTGCGGATTCTGTCAGACGACGATCTCAGAACCCGGATGAGCGCGGCGGCAAGGAGTGCATTCGAGTCGCGTTACTCGTCCGACCGCTGCTACGAGAAGCTGATCATGATCTACCGCCTCGCATCCCAGGCGGCGCGGGCGCGGCGGGCGGTAGTATGAGCGCCACGCCGGGCGGGCTTGGCAAAGTTCTCCTGCTGGCCTCTCTCATTCCCAGACGGCCGCAGGAGTTCTACGACCGGATGCGGACCTTTCTGGAGGTTCAGGCCGATGCTCTCCTCTCCAGAAAGGGCGAGTACAGACCGCTCGAACTCGAGAATCTTATCGCAGGACTCGAAAAAACGCTCGGTGTCGAGATCGCGCCGCATCTCCAGGAGGCGCCATTGGCCCAGATCGAAGACGAGTTAACCGACGCAAGGGATGATCTGGCTTCTCTGGGGCCGTACACCCTCGTCCACAACGCTGACTTCTCCCTGGCGCGACTTTGCTACGCAGTATGCCGTGCCATAGGGCCAAGGACCGTCCTCGAAACAGGGGTCGCCTACGGAGTCACTTCGGCATTCATCCTGCAGGCGCTCGATGCCAACCACAAGGGGCACCTTCACAGCGTTGATCTGCCGCCGCTCGGCTTTGGCGCTGACCGGTTCGTCGGTTGTCTCATCCCGGATCGCCTGCGACTCCGATGGTTGCTTCACCGAGGAGTCAGCAGACGCGTCCTGCCGGTGCTGCTCCCGCGCGTGGAGCCGGTGGACCTCTTCATCCACGACAGCATGCATACGTACAGGGGCATGTCCTCGGAGCTTCAATCGGTTACGAGCTTCCTGTCCACACCTGCCATTGTACTGGCCGATGACGTGGAGGGGAATCGCGCCTTTTACGACTGGGCGCAGTGGATCGAGCCGTCCTTCTGGGCTATAGGGCGTGAGACAGACAAGTCGAGCCTCTTTGGCGCCGCCGCCTTCGGCCCCCGTTACGCTCCCGCACGCCCGGCACGATAGAGTTCGCGCAAAAAGATCTGGTTCGGCTTTCCGATCGAATGGGCGTCGAACGATCCGGCTCGAACAAGTGCCACTGGCTCCTCCGGTGCCCGAAGAACGGCTCCGTGAGGCCCGGGAGCTTGGAACTCGCGGGAACTGAAGCGAACACAGCAGCACAGAACGAGCCAGTGGCTGACTGGAGTGCAGTTGCGCGCAGGTATTGAGGAATTCACGGGTCGCGGAGCGCGTGCCCGAGCAGTTGATCGAGGAGGCGCTCGTCCGGGGTGCCTCCACGCACTTGCGGATGAGCGCAGGGATGACAGCCTTCCTAGAGATGCTCTTGAATCACTCGATCAACTTCTCTTGCAGGATTGCCCACGACGAACAGCTGCCGCCGTTTCTTGAGGACGGCGAGTGCCCAGAAACTCAAGCCTGCAAGTCCGACCTTGGTCAACGGGAATAGTTTTGGGTGCCACGCTGATGTGATGACCCTGATGTTCTCGACGTCAAATCCCGACTCGTAGAGAACGTTGCCGATGAGCTTAGGTGTCCAAGTGTGAAGATGGTGGTCGATTCCACGCCTCGACCACCCGCGTTGATCGCGTGAACGCCAGTCATCGATGGGCAGCTTCAAGAGAATCAAGCCGTCTTTCTTCATGCTGGCCCGGATTCTTTCCAAGGTTGCCGGCACATCACGAACATGCTCCAGCACATGATTGCTTAGAACAACGTCATAGCAGGCAGTGGAGGGAAGCTCATCTAGATGTGTAAAGACCGTCAGTCCGAGTGCGCGTGCGATCGAGGCCGAGCGTTCGTTTACTTCCAAACCATCAGCCTGCCGCACTTGGGTCGCTATTAGGCGGAGAATGCCCCCGTTACCACATCCGAAATCAAGGACAGCCTGATCAGCTCTCAAAAAAGGCTGGAAATACCGATAGTCGATCAGGTACCCCTGGTGATATGGGTCGGCTTGGTAGTGCTGTGAATACCGCTCCCCAGCATCACCACGGTAGTGGTCGCTTACCTGTCTACCTGCGGTCAAAGCCATCCGGCTCCTGACTTGGGAGACTTCGATTCCGACGCGAGAAACCTAGACAATAGGATTCATGATTCTCGATCAAACATTACACATGAAGTCAACAATTTACAACAACCGACCGGCGAATTCTTCAGGGAACATCCACCCAACCAATGTCACCGACGGCTCCCAGAGAACTGCTGTGGGTTCGCGGTGAGGGGAGACACGCACCCCTTAACGATCGGTACCTCGGAACCTCGCTCGTTGTCAAACCCGCCGAAAAGGTTGAGGTACAGGCTCATGGGTGTTCAGAATCGATTCAAGCTCCCTGTATGACCTATCGCACGTCCCATGCGTATCTACTCACACATCATCAGAGTCACCGTAACCTGCCCCCGTTGCTCGTACCACTGCTTAAGGTAGAGGCCTTCGAAGTGCGGTCAGCAGCCGGGCGGCGTCTGCCGTATCGCGGTCCCCGATCTCGACCGCATGGTGCGAGAGTACGACCCCGCGTCGCCGGATGGGTTCCTCATGAGGATCTTCGAGGTGTCCGAGCGGAAATCGATGAAGAACCTGCGCCACTGGCACTACAACGCCGGTTCGCTGATCTCCCTCCTGAAGCGCTCTGGTTTCAGCGAAGCGTACCAGTGCGGCTACAGGCAGAGCCGTTGCCCCGATCTCGAGCTGCTCGACAATCGCCCCGAGGAGTCGCTCTATGTCGAGGGGATCAAGTGAGCTTCGTTGTGGTGAGCTTCGCGGCGCTGGTCAACCGGATCTCATCCGAACCGTTTCAGGCGGAGCTTCTCGCAGGCGAGATAGTAGACAAACAGCGGGTTGTTCCTGAGGTAGCGCTTCCACAGGCGCCGCGGCTCTGTGGCAAATCTGAAGAGCCACTCCAGCCCCGATCGTTGCATCCACCGAGGCGCCTGGCGCGCCCGTCCCGTCAGGAAGTCGAACGCCGCCCCGATGCCGACCAGGACGGGCGGATGCAGGGACTCGCGCATTCGGGCCATCCAGCGCTCCTGCTTCGGTGTACTCAGGCCCACCCAGACGATGTCGGCCCCCGAGGCGTTGATGAGCCTCGCGATCTCCTGCTCCTCCTCGAGAGTGAGCTGACGGAACGGCGGCGTGTAGGTGCCGGCGCGCCTCAGTCCGGGAAAGCACCGTTCCAGCTCCGATGCCAGAGCCTCGGCCACTCCCGGCGCACCCCCGTAGTAGAAGGCCGACAAGCCACGCTCGCCCAGCGCGCGGCTCACGGCCAGCGTCAGATCGGGCCCATACACGCGCGTCACGTGAGACCGGCCGGCCAGCTTGGACAGCCAGACCAGGGGCATTCCGTCCGGAACCGTCAGGCCGCTGCCGTTGAGGATCTTCTTGAAGCCCGGGTCGTCCTGCGCCTCGATGACACCGTGGACGCCCGTGACGGTCACGTAGCTCTTTTGCCCACCGCCCCGCCGCCCCGACTCGATCCATCCCAGGATGACGGCGGCCGCGGATGCCAGGCTCACCGCGCTGACGCCGACGCCCAGAACGGGCGTCCTGAGGATCTCATCCAACGCTTCAGAGCCTCCGACCCGCGGCCATCTCGTCGTGGATCCACTGGTAGGTTTTCTCCATCCCCACCCGAAGGGGGATCGAGGGCTCCCAGCCCAGCAGCTTCTGGATCAGCGTGTTGTCGCTGTTTCTGCCATTGACGCCTTTCGGAGCCGCCGGATCGTAGCGGCGCTTCAGCTTGATCCCCGCGATCTCCTCGACGATGTCCACGAGCTGGTTGATCGTCACCAGCTCGCTGCTGCCGAGGTTGATTGGATCGAGGATGCCGCTGTGCATGATCCGCTGGGTGCCGTGCAGACAGTCGTCAATGTACATGAAGCTGCGGGTCTGGTGTCCGTCTCCCCAGATCTCGATGTCTCGCCGCCCGGACAGCTTCGCGTCGATCACTTTGCGGCAGATGGCGGCTGGGGCCTTCTCGCGACCCCCGTCGAATGTGCCGTGCGGGCCATAGACGTTGTGGTAACGCGCCATGCGCGTCTGGATGCCGTAATCCTCGCGGAAGTGGCGGCACATTCGCTCACTGAACAGCTTCTCCCATCCGTAGCCGTCCTCGGGCATGGCGGGATAGGCGTCGTCCTCCTTCAGCGGCACGACATCGGTGGATCGCTGTTTCTCGATGTTGTAGGCACATGCCGAGGAGGAATAGAAGTACCTTGACACGTGCGCTTCCCGCGCGGCGATCAGAAGGTGTGTGTTGATCAGCACCGAAAGCATGCAGTCGGCTTTGTGGCTCTCGATGAACCCCATCCCACCCATGTCGGCGGCGAGGTTGTAGACGATCGATGCTCCCTTCAGCGCGGTGACGCAGTTCTCACGCCGGCTGAGATCCAACTGGAGGTTCTCCAGGTCATCGTGGACTTGGTACCACTGGTCGAAGGGTTTGATGTCCACCGCCCGGATGCGGGAGGACCCCTGCCGTTTCATGTCGGCGACGAGGTGCCCGCCGATGAAACCTCCAGCGCCGGCGACAACCATCAGATCCGTTTTCATGCCTGGGCCACCTGTCCACTGATCCGTCGCGACATGCGCCTGGAGTTCGAGCCGGCCGAGTCCGCGCGGAATCCCGGCCGGAACGCAGCTTAATGGAACCGGCTCAACTCCTGAAGTATCAGCGGTTTCTCAACATTCAAGCGTAGTGTCCGGCGCGAGGCCGCGTCAAGCCAGCAGACCTCTGAACCACGGTCATCGAGCTGAAGAGGGCTCAGGGAGACAGGTTCCCCGCCGCGGCTCCTTCCCGCGCCCCGACCAGGCGGAAGACGTTGAGCCAGCGTCCGTCGGGCAGGGCGTGCGACTCCATATCGTACGCTCGCCGGAACTCCTCGGAGCCCATCAGGTCAGCCACAAACGGGTAGGTCGAGAGGATCCGCTCCGGCGGGCCGCTCCCGGGGGAGTCGGACGGCCGGAGGGAGAGAAGCACGAAGTCCGGTTTGCGGCGCAGCAATTCCGCCGCACTGCCGCGCATGTGCCCGGGCTCCCACTTGCGCAGTCCAGGTTTCGCCAGCGGGAGGCGAGCGATCGTCCGGTCGTTGAGACCCAGCAGATCCAGGATCGGTCGATCGCAGTAGTACCCGATTGCCCCGACCGCGAGGGCGGCGAGAGTCCTGCCCGGCGGAACCACCTGGTCCAGCATGCGTCCCATCAGGACGAAGTCGCCCGCCTCGATCTGGGAGCGGTCCACGAGACGCCAGGGACGCGCGAGGCGCGCGGGCTCGTCGCGAACCTCGTGCAGCGAAGCGCGCGACCATGGATAGGCCGCGAGCGTCAGCGTGACGACCGCCGCCATACGGCGCCGCGAGAGCGGCAGACGGCAGCAGGCATCCCACGCCTCCAGGAAGCCTGACGCACACAGACCGCAGATCATCGGCAGCACGGGGACGGCGTACCGCCAGAAATACTGGTAGTCCCCCCCGATGACGGCCACCTCCGCCAAGTAGGCGGTCGCGCAGCATGCGACGTAGGCGCCGGGGATCATCCGGCGCCATCCCCTGAGCAGGGGCGGGACCACGCAGAGCATGAGGGCGAGCGGACCCAGGGCGAGAAGGAATCCCGCCACGTAGACCACTCCCGTCTGCAGGGCCCAGATCCCGCCGCCCGCCTTCGCGTGAAACGTGTTCGGAAGAATGTCGCCGAAGTACCAGAGCTTCCACGCCATGTATCCGGAGAGGAGTGCGAGGTAGGGACTCCACTCCATCATCGCCCGCTTGACACTTCTTCTACCATGGTCTCCCGCCGCCCGCAGGGCGTCGAACGTCAGTGTCAACGCCCAGATTCCGAATCCCTCCGGCCGCGACAAGGTCGCCAGGAAAAACAACACGGAGCTACCTGCGCGGCGGCGCGTCCGTCGCGACTCGCTCAGCCAGCAAGCCATCGCCGCCGTCAGAAGAAAGGTGAAGGCGGGGGTCTCCAGCCCGCCGCGCGCCCACGCGGCTGCGGGAGGACTCAGCGCCAGAGCGAATGCCGCGAGGACGCCAGCACGCGTGTCGCCGCCGGTGACTTCGCGGGCCAGCCAGGCCGCCGCGGGAATCGACAGGACGAAAGACAACAACCCCAGCGCCTGGCTCGCCCATTCCATGTCGGCTCCCACGGTGTTCGCCCCGGCCAGCAGCACCACCTGAAGCAGCGAAGTGAATCCCTCGACCGGGGCCTGACCAGGGTTCCAGGCCAGGCCATCGCCGCGCCCGAGGTTCCGGGCGTACCGGAAGAGGATGTAGGCATCGTCGGAGATGGTGGACTGGAAGATCCGCCCGGCGTGGAGGGCCGCGAGCAGCGAGGCCGCGGACAAGGCGAGCGATGTCCGTCTGGACGGCCGAGTAGGGTGGGGATCCGAGCTCAGCTATCGCTCCTGCTGATCCTGGTTTGGTGTCCCGGGGATCTCCGTGCGCTCCGCCACCGCCGGGTCCACCCCGAACGCATTGACGGTAGAATACCACGCTGTATCGGAACTCAGCGTGGGGAGATGATGGAGACGCCTGCCGGATCGAAGAGCGTGTCGAGCCGAGTCGTCCCGCGTATCGCGGCGCTCCTGCGCGTCGCGTGCGTCGCGGCCGCCGCCGTCTTCATTCTCCTGTATCTCGGCGTCGCGGCGGCCCGACTGACGTATCCCTTCGAGCTGGAGTGGATGGAGGGCGGATCGCTCGATCACGTTCGCCGGCTGCTCGCGGGCCGGCCGCTCTATGTCGCGCCGAGCGCCGAGTTCGTCCCCTTTATCTACACTCCGCTCTACTATTACCTGGGCTGCCTGACGAGCCGCCTGCTGGGTCCGGGACTGCCGGCCCTGCGCCTTGTCTCGCTCGTCTGCTCGGTGGGATGCCTCGCGATCGTCTGTGGCTGGGTGAGGCGAGAGACGCGCTGCTGGCTGCCCGCGATCCTGGCTACGGGGCTCTTCGCCGGCACCTATCGGATCTCCGGCGCCTGGATGGACCTGGCCCGCGTCGACTCCCTGTCTCTCTTCCTTCTGCTCTCCGGCTTCTTCCTGCTCGGCAGCTCGTCGAGCCTGGGCTCGTGGATGGCCGCGGGGGTCCTCTTGTGGCTCTCGTTCCTGGCGAAGCAGTCGGCCCTTCCGATGGTGGCGCCCGCGATCCTGCACGCGGTGTGGCGGAGCCGCAGAAATGGCTTGCTCCTCGTGTTTCAGTTCGCGGTGCTGATCAGCGTGACCGTGCTGGTGCTCGACGGGCGCAGCGACGGCTGGTTTTCGTACTATGTCTTCCGCCTGCCCGCGATGCATCAGGTGGTCATCAAGGCGCTGGAAGCATTCTGGCGCAGGGATCTTCTTGGATCGCTGCCGATCGGAGTCGCGCTCTGCGCGGTGGGGCTCGGGGCCCGTCTGCTCGGAGACCGCCGGGGGAGCGGAGGACTCGGGCTGGCGTGCGCCGCCGGCCTGTTGGGCGGCAGCTGGTTGATGAGGCTCAACGCCGGTGGGTACCTCAACGCACTCATGCCGGCGTTCGCGCTTATTGCCATCGGCATGGGTATCGGGATCTCGGTGCTGTTCGGCTGGGCGGCGCGGCTCGAGGAGAGCACCAGGGCGCTCGCGCACTGTTCGCTCTTGCTGGCCTGCCTCATCCAGTTCACGACCCTTCTCTACGATCCGCGCGAAATGGTCCCCACGGAGGCGGACGCCGCGGCGGGCCGTCAAGTCGTCTCACTCATCACCGCCGTGGATGGAGACGTCTTCGCAGTCACGCATCCGTACTTGGCGGCGGCCGCTGGAAAGAGGGGGAGCGCTCACGAGATGGCTATCAGGGACGTCCTGAGGAACGACTCAGGCGGCGCGGGGGTGTTGTTGGCCGAGGATCTTCGACTCGCGATCCGCGAGCGGCGCTACCGGGCGATCTTGCTCGACGACCCGCCCACGATTCCTCTGCCGGACCTCGAGTCTATCTACACCGCCCGGCAGCCGCTCGATCTCCCACAAGAAGTCTTCTTCACCAGGATCGGGAGGAGGACCAGGCCGGAGTACCTGCTGCGAGCTGATTGAGCGGCCCGGCTCGCGCGGGAGCCTCAGTTCACCGCGCCCGCGCCGCCGCCGGGCGACATGGACCTGTCATTGCCGCCGTCGTTGTCGTCGTTGTTGGCGGCGGCCACGGCGATCGCCGCGGCGGTGATTCCTCCTCCCACGAGCCAAGCGATCAGTGCGCCTTTCTTCTGCTTGTGCGGGACGATCGCGATCGGCTGGGTGAGGATGGTGCCGGCTTCCAGAGTGACGGGAGGGATGCGAGCGGAGATCGGGTTTCCCGTCGGGTCGAATATCTGAAAGGTGTAGGTGCCCGCCGGCACTTCCACGATCTCGTACTTTCCATCGGAGCCCGTGGGCTGGCTCTCGTAGACCTGGCCCGCCTTGTCAACAACTTTCACAAAATAGCCGGCCAGCGGCTGTCCATTGGCGTCAATCAAGGTACCTCGGACCGCGCCGGTCGTCTCTTCCGGCTTCGCGCCCTCCGGAGCGACGCCCGGCTGCTGCGCAGCGGCCGCAACCGGTTCCGCGGCGGACAGGAGCATCGCCAATGCGAGACAGAGCGCGATCGAGTCTCTGAGTTTGGTCATGACGGGAACGCAAATGAGCTAGAGCAGGCCGCCGTCGCTGCTCGCGCCACTCTGCGTCAGCGGGGGCTCGTCGTCGTTGTTGGTGGAGCTGTTGGCGCCGGCGCCGATGAGAAATGCGCCCCCGACGATCACGATGGCCGCGCCGCCAGGAGATCGCCAAAAGCCGCTCCCCTTCTTCTTTTTCTTCTTCTCGGCCTGGGGCTCCGGCGGCTGCGCCGGTGGCTGGTCTTCCTTCGGCTTTCCCTCGTCGGCCTTCTTCTCGCCTTGATCCTGCCCTTGCTGGCCCTGCTCTCCATTCGGATCGGAATTCGGATCGGAATTCGGATCGGACCGCACGGCGGCGGTCTGCTTTAGGGCGAGGGAGACCACGGAGCTGCGTCCCGGTTCGGCATCCACGAGAATGTCAGCGACATAAAGGCCCTGAGGTGTCTCGACGGCGAGATCGTACGTGCCCGGCGGGAGGGCGACCAGCGTGTAGGTGCCGTCCTGGCGCGTGCTCCCGCTCGTGAAGATCTGCCTGGTTTCGAGATGGGCCGCTTTCACGCTGACTCCGGCGACGCCTCTGAGCCCGTCGGCCGAAAGAACGTTCCCGCGAATCTCCGCGGAGCGAGCCGGTTGGGTGTCTGCCATGGCCCCTGCCGGAACACAGTATCCGGCGATGGCCACCATCAGGACCGCGGCCACAATCCTGTCGAACGCTCCCGCCTTTCGCGTGATGCCTTGCATCCCCTTCCTCCAGATCCGTGCCAGGACACATGACTCGTCCACAGTCTGCAAACTGTGCCTGAATTCTACGCAGGGGGTGACCTTTGTCAAGACATTTCCTGACACAGGTTTCGTATCGTTCGGCGGCCGAACGTGCTGGAGAATCAAGAAGATCGGGAGGTGGGAAGCAGCGGGGGGAGGGCCCCCCGCCGCCTCGGGCCAGATCAGTTCATGCGGATGAATTCGGACATATGCCTGATGAACTTGTGAGTATCTAGGGGAAACGCTTCTGTGCCGGCCGGGCCGTTGCCGTCCATGCCAGAGCGCATCATCAGGGCCAGATCCTCGGCCATGTCCTCGACCCTCGTGCGGATCTCTGAAGCGGTCAAGGTCCTCGGTTGCTGTCCCTTCTGGATCTCGAGCTTGTGGTGCATCGAGTGAATCCCTCCTGCTGCTGGCATCTCCCCTCCCATGTGGCCGCTACCCATGTGGATCTCGCCCCCCTACGGTTTGAGCAGCTTCTCGATCTTCTTCTTGAACTCTTCGATCTGCACCGGCTTGCGCATCCAGTCCGTGGCGCCGCATTGCAGGATCTCCTGCTCGGCTCCGTTCTCGATGAACCCCGAGATGGCCAGGATCCGGGTGCCTGATGTTTCCGGGTTTGACTTGATGCGGCGGCATGCCTCATAGCCGTCCATCCGCGGCATGCGCAGGTCCAGGATCAGGAGGTCCGGCTTCAGGTCGCCGACCTTCAGGAGGGCTTCGTACCCGTCCTCGGCCATGTCGATTGCCACCGCACCCTCCAGTCCTTCCAGCACCTCTCGCAGCGTCTGCCGGACTTCCTTCTCGTCGTCCACGATCAGGATCCGCTTCGGCTCGAGCTCAAAGAAACTGTCGTACACCGGCATCTGATGCTGGACGAGAAACTCCCTGAAGTCCCGGCTGTCAACCCGGAAATGCCCGCCCGGCGTCCGGAAGGCCTTCAGGCGGTTGCTGCGGATCCACTTCTTGACGGCGTTGGTGGAGACATCGCAGTACCGCGCGATCTCGCCGGTGGTGAGGAGCCTGGATGATCCCTGCGTGCGCCCCTGCCCCTGTTCCGTTGCCGCCAGTGATTCCTTGGGTACCTCGCTCATGGCCTTTGACCTCGGATGGCTGTAGTAGAGCTTGGCGATGACAAGACTTCCGACTGAATCCCGCCTGGCAAACCCATCAAAAATCCGGGACGTTTTGTCCGTAAGTTCCGATTTTTACGAATCAGAATATACGCAGCTCGCTTCCGTGTGTCAAGAGAAAAACCTCCACCCAGAAAAAAACCCATAACTACATACCCATAAATGAGATACAGGGACAATCCTGGCTCTGTCCTTGAGGTGGGTGGAGGCGTTTTCAGCTTCCCGGTGAGGCTGCGAGTGCCCGCCTCGCGCGCTCCGAAACCGGCGGGCCGTCGTTGCTTCCCAGAGTTGCGTCAGCCTGCGCCGCCGCCAGCTCGAACTGCCGCTTCGCCTCCTGCTGCCGGCCGAGGCTCTGCAGGCAGAGTCCCCTCAGATAGCTGACGGCCCCTGACGAGATCCCAGCGCCAGGCGGCAGGTCCACCCGCTCAAGCGCATCCTTTAACGCCGACTCATTCAGGCCTGACTGCATCAGCAACGCTCCCAGCCCGAGCAGAGCGACGTTGCGCTGGAGGCCGCCGGTTCGGCCCATGGCCGTTTCCATCCGCTCCTTGAACCACAGCTCGGCCGCAAGGCGTGACCTGAGCCGGCCCGAGTCGGGCGCGTCGGGCAGGACCGGCGTGGAGCCGACGGAGATGTTGAGGACGCGCGGCTGCGAGCCACGCGTCTGAACCATGAGAGATGCCTGGGCTCCTTCGCGCAGTCGGCCGAGCGCATCTTTCAGATCGCGGGGAGCCGCCACGTCCGCACCCCCCAGAGAAACGATTGTCTCGCCGACCTTGACTCCCGCCTTCTCGGCCGGACTCCCCGGCGCGACGCGGATCACCAGAGGGTTGCGCGAGCGGTGCGTCTCGATGGCTGACACGCCGAGCCACGGCCTCGTGAGCGGCGTCTCGGCATCGAGTCGAACCAGAAGCTCCTTGACCTGATCCGGATTCTCCAGGGAGACGGTCAACCGATCTTCGATCGGAAACCTCGCGGAGCGGAGGATCAGCTCGACGATCTTGCCGA
>JAWPNA010000113.1:0-5865 GCA_045402695.1 Acidobacteriota bacterium | reverse complement strand
CCGCCAGCTTGCGACGGCTACCCCCTCGACATTCTTGCATGCGTTCCGAGAGCCGACCAGGCAGGGCCGTCACTACCATCACCAACCCATGTGGTTCAAACCTCTGGTGACCTGTTTCTTCTAACTACAAGTCGACGTCCGAAAAATCGCAAGGTGAACGGCGCGGAGAATGACGGCTGGGCCGCCCTCGCGTCACGAGGCCCATGTTGTTGAAACGCCAGATCATCGGCTTCCTCGCGTGGGAGCCCACCTCCATTTCGCACTGCGAAATGCGCATCGTATCCCGCCGGCTCCCACGCCTCCCACATCTCCTCATTCCGTGTCCAGCGGGCTGCGCACTCCTCGGCCACCCTTGTTCAGCACATGCGTGTAGATCTGCGTCGTGCTGACGTCTCTGTGCCCCAACAATTCCTGGACCGTCCGAATGTCATATCCACCCTCAAGAAGGTGGGTGGCGAATGAGTGCCTGAAGGTGTGGCAGCTCGCAGGCTTGGTGATGCCTGCCCGCCGGACGGCCTCCCTCACGCTGCGCTGCAGCGCCGACTCGTGGATGTGGTGGCGGCGGAGCAGTCCGGTTCGCGGGTCGCGCCACAGCGTGGAGGCGGGGAAGAGGTACCACCAAGCCCACTCGCGGCTGGCATTGGGGTACTTCCTCTCCAAGGCGGCGGGTAGCGTCACGCGCCCCACGCCTCCGTCGCGGTCACGCTCGTACCTGCCTCTGAGTTTCTCGAGGTGGCGCGCCAGGGGTCTCCTCACCATCTCGGCGAGCATGGTCCGTCTGTCCTTGTCGCCCTTGCCGCCTCGAACCACGATTTCGTTGCGCGACAGGTCAACGTCCTTTACCCTGAGACGGAGACACTCCAGGAGGCGAAGACCCGAACCATACAGAAGGCCGGCCATCAGCCATTTTGTTCCTTCCATGTGATTGAGGATGGCCATGACCTCCGACTTGGTCAGGACCACCGGCAGCCGCCGCGGCCCCTTGGCACGGACCACTTGATCGAGCCAGCCGATTTTCTCGTGTAACACATCCCTGTACAAGAACAGGAGGGCGCTCAAGGCCTGGTTCTGAGTCGAGGCGCTGACGCCCCGGTTCGTGGCCAGGTTCGAGAGGAACTGCGTGATCTCCACTTCGCCCATCTCGGCCGGGTGCCGTTTGCCGTGAAAGAATATGAACCTCTTGATCCACCCGATGTAGGCCTGCTCGGTCCGGGAGCTGTAGTGGCGCACCTGGATCGCATCCCTTACGCGGTCCAGGAGTCTGGGCTTGGTCGGGGGCGGCGGAGCCGACTCCCTCAGAAGGCAACCGCCCTGCGCGCGGTGCGGTGATGGGGAATTGTATGAGAAATCCGCTGCCATCGACGAGGCATTCACGCGCGGATCCTTCTGAAGAAGCGCCGATGTCGAGATCGGACAAGGTTGAAGCGCGGTTGCCGGAAACTATAGCGCGGGCGTCCGGGCCGGCGCAAGCCACCGTGGGTTCATTGTGGAGCGTGTCGGCTCCGCAATTCAGCGGCGGATCAGCAGTGCTTGAGCAGGACCTTCCTCACGGCGGTGATGACGTCCTCGACGTCCTGGTCGGTCAGTCGTGCGGAGAGAGGAAGAGAAATGGTCCTGTCCGAGATCCATCGGGCGTGCGGGAAGCGCTCGGGGGGAAAGCCGAAGCGGTCGCGGTAGTAGGGGTGCAGGTGCAGAGAGATGAAGTGGATGCCGGTGCCGATCCCTTCGCGCTTCAGCTCCTCCACGATGGCGTCGCGACCGACGCCGAGCCGCTCGATGTCCACCAGGAGCGTATAGAGGTGCCGGGCGTGGGCGGTGCCGGGAGCCTCGCGGGCGGGACGCTCGGCGGGCAGGGCGGCGAAGGCGGCGTCGTACCGGCCCCAGATCTCGCGACGGCGGCGGCCGTAGTCCTCGATGCGCGCGAGCTGGTGGATGCCGAGGGCCGCCTGCATGTCGGTCATGTTGTACTTGAAGCCGGGATAAAGGACCTGGTAGTGCACGAACCCTTCGTCGCCGTACCTCTTCCACGCTCCCTTGGACATCCCGTGCAGGCCGTAGGTCTGGATCTTCTCGGCCCACGCGTCGTTGCCGGTGGTCACCATGCCGCCTTCACCGGTGACGAGGTTCTTGGTCACGTAGAAGGAGAAGCAGGCGGCGTCGCCGATGGTGCCGATGTGCCGGCCGTGATAGGTTGCCTCGATGGCGTGCGCCGCGTCCTCGATCACCTTCAGTCCGTGCTTTCGCGCGCACTCCATGATGGGATCCATGTCGCACGGCCGTCCCGCCATGTGCACGGGGAGGATGGCGCGCGTGCGAGGCGTGATGGCGGCCGCAAGCAGTGCGGGGTCGAGGTTCTGCGTCGCGCGCTCCACGTCCACGAACACGGGCGTAGCGCCGGTGTGGACGATGGCGTTGGCGGTGGCGGCGAACGTCATCGGCGTGGTGATGACTTCGTCTCCCGGCCCGACTCCGGCCGCGATCATCGAGAGGTGCAGCGCCGCCGTGCACGAGTTGAGCGCCAGCGCGTGCCGCGCCCCGATGTAGGCGGCGAAGGCCTCCTCGAAGCGGCCCACGCGCGGACCGGTCCCGATCCAGCCCGACCGCAGCGTCGCCACGACTTCCTGGATCTCCGCCTCCTCCAGCGCCGGGCTCCCGAAGATGAGGAACTCCTTGCGCACGGGCGCCGGGGACGCCGCCGGAGAGCGTGACATTGCGGGCTCGGACTTCACCCCGGATCTCCTATATCGTTGAGCAGACGGTACTTGGTCGCGCGACGAGCGCCACTATAACATACGCCCCGCGCGCGTCCTGTCGAGCCCGCACGATGCATGAAGGTCCTCCTCTTCTCCCCCGCCGCGCGAAGCACTAACATCCACCCGTCAGGCAGCGCAGGCATGGGCCGCGCAACTCAGACGGAGGGCGTTGATGGAAGGGCGACGCGTCAGGCTCGGCGACACGGTGGATGACTACTGCTCGCGGTGCAAGCTGATCATGAACCACGGCGTCATGGCTCTCTTAGACGAGAAGATCCTTAAGGTCCGGTGCCACACCTGCATGGGCGAGCATCCGTATAGGCACGGCAAGAGCCCGAGGAGGAAGGATCCTCTGAAGAAGGCTTTCGATGAAGTGATGGGCAAGATCCCGGCGGTGCCCGCGCCCCCTCGACATGCGCGCAAGCCCGAGGACGAGGGCGAAGAGGAGTAACCTCCGCGCTTCATCTCAATCATCACCCCGGCTCGCCGCACCCAGCAGCCGCGATTCCAGCTCCGCGAGCGCCGGCCCGTCGAGGTGCAGCAGATCATCCTCGTAGCCGTTCTTGGGAGCGTAGCGCTCGAGCTTCCACCGCAGCTCCTCCAGGCGCTGCAGCGCCTGCACCGCCTCGCTCCCGCGCCCCGCGTCCAGCAGCGCGCGCGCCAGGGCCAGATGCGCCCCGAGGAAGTTGGGCTCCAGCCCCAGGGCCTCGCGGATCTCCAGGATGGCCTCGGCACCCTTGCCTTCCGCCTCCAGAAAGCTCGCCAGCTCGAGATGTGGGCGAGGGTCCTTTCCACCCAGCGCGATGCCGCGACGGAAGAACTCCTCGGCGCGAGCGCGGGCCGCCGGGTCGGCGTTGATGTCGAAGCAGGCGCGCGCGTGCAGACGCCCCAGCTTGTTCAGAAACTCCGGTCTGCCCGGGTCGAGACGGTGCGCCTCCATCAAATCGTGGTGCGCCGCGGCCAGCGACGGCAGGTCGAGCGCGCGCGCCTGGCGCCACACGAACTCGCTCCGCACGGCGAGATAGAGAGGGTTGTACGGGTTGAGCCGGATGGCGTTCGAGAGGCACTCATCCGGCGCTCCGGGCCGGCTGGCCTCCAGGCCCATTTCGTAGCAACGATGCGCGGCGTACGGGACCAGGACGCCGCCCAGGTACGCGGGGACGACCGCCACGGCCAGCGCCAGGATCCCGAGGCGGCCAGACGGTGATCTCCCTGATGGGATCGCCACGAACAACGGTGCCTCGTGCACGGCGCCGGGAAGCATCAGAGGCACGACAAGAACGATCAGCGTGAGACTCACCGCCGGGACATCGAACGGTATGTCCACCACAGCCTGCAACAGGCAGGCCAGCAGGGCCATCGCGGGGCCGGCCGCGGCGGGACCGAGGCCCACGTGCCCGCCTCGCAGCGACCAGGCGCGGCGCGCGAGCAACGTGACCAGCAAGGCGACCGCGATGAGCCCGATAGTCCCCGTCTCGACGAACGCCTGGAGATAGGTGCTGTGCGCGGAGCGGGGCGTCTTGGAGTACCTGAAGGTCTCGCGCTCCAGGGGAAAGTTGTACGCGAACCCGCGATTCTCGAACATCCCCGGCCCCATGCCGAGAACCGGATGGTCGAGCGCTGCGGCAAGGCCCGCGCGCCAGATGCGCGCGCGGTCGTACAGGTACGGGTCATCGATGCGGGAGAACCGCGACGCGATCGAGACGGCGCCCGCGATGGCCACCACGGCCAAGGCGGCGGCCAGCCCCGCCCGCAGTCGCCCGCGCTCTTTCGGCACCAGCGCGACCCCCCACAGGGCGGCCACGACAATCAGCGAGGCCAGGGCCCCGCGAGCCCCCAGCCTCAGCAGCGCGGCAAGATCCAGCCCGGCCAGCGCGCAGGACGCCGCGACCGGCATCCACCCTCGCGGCCCGGTTCCCGCCCGGGCCGAGCGCATCGCCTCCACACCGATCGACAGAGCGGTGAAGAGGCCGATGATGAGGTAGGCCGCGAGCTGGTTGGCGTTGGCGAAGGTTGCGGAGGGGGTCAGATTGAGTGGGGCCGTCATCACGAAGACGCACAAGGCCTGCCCCGCGCCGACGATGGCGGCGGCCCACGCGGTGGCCTTCCACGCGCGGTCCCCGATCACCATCATCACCCCGGCCAGGAGGACCGCGATGGTCAGATTCCACACCGAGAGAAACGACCCAAAGAGGTAATCCACGTGCGGGAATGACGCGAGGCTGACGGCCAGCAGACACAGGCCGGCGGCTGCCTCCCACCCAGCCTTCAGCACGATGGCACCCTCACCCATCCGCGCGGTGATGGCCAGGCCCAGCAGGGCAAACACCAGCGTGTGCGTCACGAAGAGGCCGAGCGGATCGGCGCCGCCCTGCCGCCACGGGAGAAACACGACCAGCGCCAGGAGCACGGCTGACGCGAGCAGCCACAAGGCCCGCGCCTTCACCGGGCGCCCCCCGACAGAGCGGTACCCACCGCATCTCGATCCTCGCGGTACTCGATCTGGATCGGGTACAGCGTGACCGCGCGATCGAGGGCCAGGTAGGCCCCCTGAGGATCGCCGCGCGCGAGCAGCACCTGGCCCAGATGGTGCCAGTGATGAGGCGTGCGAGGATCCAGCTCGATGGCACGCCGCGCCTCTGCCTCCGCCCGCGACAGCAGCGGCGACGCCGCAAGCGGCAAGGCGGGATCTCCGCGGGCCAGCTCCAGCAAGAGGTGCGAGAGAAACGATCGCGCATCGGGGTCGAGAGGGTCGAGACGGACGGCTTCTACAGACGGCGCCAGCGCGGAGCGTTGCTCGCCCGAGTCCACCAGATCTCGCGCGGTACCAAGCTTCACGCCGGCGCGCGTCACGGTCAGCGAGAAGAGGGCCAGGCACAGGGCGCCGGCCCCCAGGACGGCACGCCACACGACGGAGCCCCGCGCGCCGGCTCTCCCGCTGCCCATGGCCAGCCCCGCCAATGAGAAGAACGCGATGCCGACGGTGGGCACATAGACGGTGAAGTCGGCGAGGTTGTGGATGAGGAACGCCAGGCAGCCGGCCGCCAGGAATGGCGCCATCGGATCCGGCCCGCGCGCGTCACGCACCAGTTTCCACGCCAGGGCGCCCGCC
>JAWPNA010000356.1:0-10878 GCA_045402695.1 Acidobacteriota bacterium | reverse complement strand
GGCCCAGGCATCCTTCAGCGGGATGCCGAACACTGACTTGAACTGCGACGCGTAATAGGCCTTGCTTCCGTCGGTGCGTCCGATCCACCGGACCAGGGACTCGGGAGAATACTGATAGGCCAGGTAGCTCACGAAACGGGTTCCGTATAGATAGGAGTTCGCCTCGAGCTGGAAGTCCACCTTGGTTCCCTCGGACACGAGCCCCAGCGGATCGTAGAACGTGGTGTCGTCGCGGACCATGGAACGGAACACCATCTCATCGTAGGAGCCCTGGGCCCTCCCGAGCCCCCCGGCCATCCAGGTCTCCATGAAGACAGCGACACCCTCCTGGTACCACCGCGGTGAATCCATACGGGGTCTGGTCAGGTAGCCGTACAGGATCGTCTCGGGGTCGTCGGAGGTCTCGGAGACCTTCCCCTGAAAAACATGGCGGAAGAACCGATCACGCCGGCCCGTCTTGTCGGACGCCACGATGTGGACCAGCTCGTGGTTCATCAGGGTGTTCATGCGTTCATTGGAAGGATACGTTTCGTAGGCGAAACTTTCCGGAGAGATCTCCGCCGACACCAGGTCTCTCGGGGTGACCGTGGCGCCCGCGTTGCCGTAGTCGGAAAAGTCGGTCAGCAGAACAGTCACCTTCTCCCACGGCTCGAACTGGAAGAAGCGGCGATGGAAACGGATGGAGTTCTCGTAGGCGCGGGCGGCGTGCGGCGCCAGGTAGGACTGCAGCGTGTCGAGGTAGATCATCCGGAGGTCCTCGGTCTCGAGGGATGCGAGCTGGGCATGAGCCGGGAAGGTTAGGCAGACGAGCAGCACGAAGCAGATCAGGGAAGTGGCGAAACGCCGCATGAGATGGCTGCCCGTGCAGACGGCAAGAAGATACCTCGGAAGCGATCCGGGGTACCTTCTCGCGGGAGTGGGGAGAGGGAACAGGCCCTTATCTCGTGTCGGGCCGGGCGTCTGCCCTGGCCATGGCCGCCTTGACTTCCGGCTTCGCCAGCAAGTCCTTCATCTCAGGCTTCGCGAGCAGGTCCCTGAAAACGGGCTTCGCGAGCATCTCTCTGAAATGAGGCCTCGCAAGCAGTTCGTTGAAATCCGGTCTGGCCAGGAGCTCCTTGAAGTCTGGCCTGGCGAGCAGGTCCCTGAAAACGGGCTTCGCGAGCAGCTCGGTGAGATCCGGCCTGGCGAGCAGCTCTTTGAAACCCGGCTTGGCGAGCAGGTCCTTGAACTCGGGCCTGGCCATCAACGCCTTGAATTCGGGCTTGGCCGCCAATTCGGTGAACTCGGGTCTCGCCAGCAGCTCCTTGAAATCCGGCCTCGCCATCAACTCCCTGAAGTCCGGCCTCGCGAACAGCTCCGTGAACTCTGGTTTCGCCATGAGCTCCCTGACGCCCGGCCTGGCGAGCAGGTCCTTGAACTCGGGCTTGGCCATCAACGCCTTGAATTCTGGCTTGGCCGCGAGGTCGGTGAACTCCGCTCTCGCGAGCGACTCCTTGAACTCGGGTCGTGCGAGCAGCTCCTTGAAGTCGGGCCTCGCCATGAGCTCCTTGACGCCCGGCCGTGCGAGCATCTCCGTGAACTCGGGCCTGGCCATCAACGAATTGAACTCGGGCCTGGCCGCCAATTCGGTGAACTCGACTCTCGCGAGCAGTTGCTTGAAATCAGGCCTCGCCATCAACTCCCTGAAACCAGGCCGTGCCAGCAGCTCGCTGAACTGGGGTCTCGCGAGCAGCTCCTTCAGTTCGGGCCGTGCGAGGAGCTCCTTGAAATCAGGTCTGGCCATCAACGCCTTGAACTCGGGCCTCGACGCCAGTTCGGTGAACTCGGCTCTAGCGAGCGACTCCTTGAACTCTGGCTTCGCGAGCAGCTCCCTGAAATCTGGTCTTGCGAGCAGATCCTTGTACTCGGGTTTCGCCATGAGCTCCCTGAAACCGGGCCTCGCGAGCAACTCCTTGAACTCGGGCCTGGCCGCCAGTTCGGTGAACTGGGCTTTCGCGAGCAACTCTTTGAAATCAGGGCGCGCCATCAGCTCCCTGAAATCGGGTCTCGCCAGCAGCTCCTTATACTCGGGTCGCGCCATGAGTTCCTTGAAGCCGGGTTTCGCCAGCAGCTCCTTGAAATCAGGGCGCGCCATCAGCTCCTTGAAGTCCGGCCGGGCCGCCAAGTCGGTGAACTCGGCTCTCGCGAGCGACTCCTTGAAATCCGGCCTAGAGAGCAACTCCCTGAAATCGGGTCTCGCCATCAGATCCCTGAAGTCCGGCCGTGCGAGCATTTCCTTGAAGTCAGGCCGCGCGAGCATCTCCTTGAAATCCGGTCTCGCCATCAGTTCCTTGAAATCGGGCCGCGCGAGCATCTGCGTAAAATCCGGCCTTGCCATCAACTCCGCGAAATCCGGCCTCGCGAGCAACTCCCTGAAATCGGGGCGAGCCATCAGCTCCCTGAAGTCAGGTCGTGCGAACATCTCCCTGAGCTGCGGGCTCGCCATCACGACCTGAAAATCGGGGCGTGCCAGGATCTGTCTTGCCTCCTTGTCGTTGATGATGCGGTCAAACGTGTCGCTCTGCAGGAATCGGGCGACTTCCGCGTCACCCAGGACGACGTCCTGGCCGCTTATCTGCTTCGCCTGGTAACGCTGAGCCGCCCCGATGGCGCCGGAGACGTCTCCATCCGCCGGCGGAGTCACGAACCCGTAGTACCCCACCATGGCCACCGCGATGACCAGGAGCCCTCCAAAAAGGAACGACTTGGCAGTTTTTGTCATCAGATCCCCCTCCCCGACATGAACCAGTCCGTTACCGAATGGCTGAAACCGCAACCTACACCCTCAATACAACCAACCGCCAAAAAGGTTGGTTACGGCGATCCAGCCAGCTTCAACGAAAGGCTCTGGACCGGCGCCCCCCCGACGAAGAACCGCAACTCGATCACCGGCCCGGCCTCCTCCCAGGCCTTGAAATGGATCGCTGTTTCGTGATGTCCCAGCATCTCCCACGAAAGCTCACCCCCGGCGGCCTGGAAATCGCGCACCTGGCCACGGACCTGGTCAAACCCCGTGAAGCTCGCCTCGAGAGGGTTGTACGCCAGGGCCACGCGCGCGGGTCCCTTCTCACCAGTTGCGTCGAGGTTAAATACTAAGTCGAATCCGCTCTCGGAACGCAACAAAATAACGGTTCCGCCCAGATCCGACATCTCCAGCGTGCTCTGCTGGACGACTTCGGAGCCAGAGGGAATTCCGGGCGCGGTGATCGTCCCGGCGACCTCGGACGAGGCGACAGGGCGAACATCCATCGTCTCCGTGACATACCAATGAATGCCGGAAAGCCCCAGGATGAGGCCGGCGGCGAAGGCGTAGCCGTATCGGAGAAGGGCGCGTCGCCCGGGCCACAGGGGTTGCAGCCATGAGCGGGTGCCTCCCCCGGGTTGCATCCTCGCCGCCCGCACCGAACTCATGATGTCGCGGCGCAGACCATCGGGCGGGGCGACCTCTTTGACTCCGGCGAGGGTCTCTGTGAGCTCGATCATCCGCGCGAGGTACTCGCGCGCAGCCGCGTCACCGGCGAGCAGGTCCTGCAGCCTGGAGCGCTCGCCCTCCGAGATGATGCCGTCGATTTCGGCGTGAATCAGATCAAGGGTCCGAGGATCGACGGCCGTCACATCACGCCTCGCTGGATGAGCAGGTCCTTCAGGATCTGCCGCGCCGTGAAGAGCCTCGACTTTACGGTCTTCACCGGTTTCTGGATGATCTGGCTCATCTCCTGGTGCGAGCACCCGAGAAAATGTCTCAGGACAATCACGACCCGGTGGTCTCGCTTCATCTCCATGAGCGCCTCCTGGATGTCGCGCCGCAGATCGTTGTTGACGCAGTCCTCCTCGGGGCTCTTCCCGCCGGCGGCGTGGACGGCCGCGATCGACGCCAACGGCTCCATCCTCCGTCTCCGGGTGCGGAGGTTGATCGATTCATTGACGGCAATCCGGTAGAGCCAGCTACGGAATTCGAGGCGGGGGTCGAAGCTCTCCAGGCCCTGGTAGGCCTTGATGAAGGCAGTCTGGGTAATGTCCTTCGCATCCTCGCGGTCATTAAGGAGCCGGTATGCCAGGTTGAAGACGGCCCGCTCGTACCTCTGCACCAGGGTCTCGAAGGCGCTGACGTCACCGCAGAGGCATGCTCGGGCCAGTTCCGTGTCAGCCGCCGTATCCATCACTACACCCTGGAGGAGAAAAAGTTGGCGGGAGAAGCCGGAGTGCGCCCGGCACTCGCCACGGAACCTGCGGATCGGACCCCTGAGGGCTGTGGCACTCACTCGATCTCGAAGATCTTGTCGAAGCCCGAGAAGCGGAAAATGTCCCGGATGTGCTTGTTCGCATTGACGAGCCTCAACCCGCCCCCGGATACCCTCAGGCGCTTCTGCGCCTGGAGAAGCGTGCCGAGTCCGGCGCTCGAGATATACTCCAAGTCCTTGAAATCGACGACCTTGGACTCCTTCACCGCATCCAGGAACGCCTGCGCCTTCTTCTCCTGTGACGCGTCGAATCTCCCCGAGAACACGATCTCTCCGTTTTCTCCGAACCGGATATCCAGCATCTATGCTACTCCAGGGCCTTGATGACGGTTGTCTTGCTCTTTCGATCCGCGTACTCGTAGTCGATCCGCTCCACCATCTTCTTGACGAGGTGGAGCCCCAGGCCGCCTGGCTTCCGTTCCGAGATGGGCCGGTCGACCTGCGCCGCAGGGGCATCGTTGATATTGAAGGGATCGACGTCGAAGTCGGTGAGGCTGACGGCAAGCCGCCTGCCTGTGCGCTCCAGGCCGATCAGGATCTCATGGATGTTTCCGGGGTAGTACTTGACCATGTTCGTGAACAGCTCCTCGACGATCAGGTCCACATCCGCCAGGTGTCCTCTGTCGATGCCGCCGGTGTCGAAGAAACCTTCGATGAAGGCGAAGATCTCCGGGAGGGAGTCATAGCTTCGTCTGAAGCTCCTCTCGGCGGCCAGCGGATCTTTCTGGCTCACGATGCCTCCTCTGCGGAGTTGCCGGTGAGTGCGGCCGCCCATTCTCTCTCGACTTCGGCATGGGCGCAACCGATTCCTGCTTGGATTCAGTGGCCCGCTGGGCTGGTGGTAGAATCGGCTGAGAAGGCCCGGCGCTAGCGGCCGGGGGGAGGTTGTGCCTGACCGACATCGTCATCACCGATCCCGGCGGCGGCCGCATGGAGGTGTCCCTCGAGGACAGCCGCCGCTACAGTCTTGGGCGAGCCCAGACCAACGACATCATCCTGTCCGACCTGTCGCTCTCGCGCCGCCATGCCCAGCTCTATCTCGAGAGCGGCCACTGGGTCATCGCCGATTGTGGCAGCGCCAACGGGACGTTCCGCAATGGAACGCGGATCGAGGCGCCCGCACGGCTCGAGCCGGGCGCCCAGTTCATGGTGGGGAACTGCACCCTTGCCGTGAGGAGGACCGTCCGAGACCGCGGCCCGGTGAACTACTCCGACGCGCCTCTTGCCGCGCAAGACACGGTCACGATTACGGCCGCTGATCTCGATTTCGACGCGGAGCTCAAGGGGAGAGTGCCTTTGGGCAGCGGGGCCGCCGAAGTGATGGAGGTCCTCAAGAGAAGGCTCGCTGTCGTGGAGAAGGCCAACCTGGAGCTGTTGGCTCACGAGCCGATGACGACCCTGCTGCCGAAAGTCCTCGATCTGGTCTTCGAGGCCGTCAGACCCGACCGGGCGGCCCTTCTGCGTCGTGAAGATGGAGAACTGGTGTGCAGGGCCGTGCGAGGCGACTGGGGAAGTGAAAGCGTCTCCATCAGCCGGACCATCGCCGGCATGGTGCTGGATCAGCGGGTTTCCGTGCTGACCGCGGACGCGCAGCACGACATGAGATTCGCCGAGGCCGCGAGCATTGAGAGCCAGGGGATCGGCACCATGATGGCGGTGCCGCTGTGGAACAACAAGGACGTCATCGGACTGCTCTACGCCGACTCGTTTCTCGCGGCGCGGGCCTTCACCAGCGATGATCTCAAGGTCCTGACGATGCTGGCCAACGTCGCGGCGATCCAGATCGAGAACGCCATACTCTTCGAGGAGCAGGTCGAGAAGAGGCGGCTGATCGAGGAGGCGCTGGCGGCCGCGAAGATCCAGCAGGGACTGCTGCCGGCCAGGCCACCGGTGATCGAAGGGTACGAGTTCATCGGCTACAACATGCCGTGCCACGAGGTCGGCGGAGACTATTACGATTGCCTCGATCTCGTCGATGGGAGGCGAGCCATCGTGATCGGCGATGTCGCCGGCAAGGGGATGAGCGCCGCGCTGCTGATGGCGGTGCTCCAGGCGACCTTCCATGCCCAGGTGGAGACGGCGCCCGAGCCCAGGAAGCTGATTGAGGGCCTCAACCGGGCCATCGCCCGCAGCGCCCCGTCAAACCGATTCGTCACGCTGTTCTACGCGGATCTCGATCCCGCCTCGAACCGGCTCCTCTGCGTCAACGCCGGCCACGCGCCGCTGCCCGTGGTGGTGAGGGCGTCAGGGCAGATCGATGAAATCGCTCCCGGCGGTCTTCCTCTGGGAGTCTTCGAGACGCTCGAGCACGGCGTCGCCGAGGTCGATCTCGGGCGCGGAGACTTCCTGTTCGCCTGCAGCGATGGGGTCACCGACGTCACGGATCCCGGAGGCGAGATGTTCGGCGACGACCGTCTCAGAGATCTCCTTGCCTCCTGTGCCGGCCGTCCGATTGCCGAGGTCCGGGAGGCCCTTGATGTTCGGCTCAAGGCTCATGCCCACGGGACCGCCCCGCCGGATGACCTGACTATCGTTATCCTCCAGCGGAGGTGACGCTCAAGGAACCCTGGGTAACCACGGTCCCTGCTCCGAAAGCCTGCCCGCGATGGCACGTCGTGCAGTTGATCGCGGGTGTGTCGCTGCAGAGGTTCTTGATCCTCGACAGATAATCCGTGCAGACCGGCCTCGGGGAGAACGTGGACGTAACGCGCCGGAGCCCTGGGTAGGCATCCGACATGAGCCTCATCACACAGTGGGATTCTCTGGGGGTTACACTTGATGGCCGCCGCAGGCGATGAATCTGCGTACGTCAGGAGAATGCTCATGACCCGGCCGATCACTCGAGCGACAGTCGCGCCACCCAGCTTAAGAGAATGGATCCTCCCGGCGATTCTTCTCCTGAGCACACTGCTCCCGGCGACGGCCGCGGAGCAGAAGCGAGACTCCGAGCGCGCCATGCTCGGCGGGACGCCGGGCCGTAACATGGTCTCATCGGCCACGGGGCTCCCGGATCGGTGGAACCCCGGGACAGGGGAGAACATCCGGTGGGTCGCCGACCTCGGGTCGGAGACGTATGGCGGGCCGGTGGTGGCCGGCGGCAAGGTGTTCGTGGGCACCAACAACGCGCGGCCGCGGGAGTGCGCGATGCAGGGGGATCGCGGCGTGGTGATGGCGTTCGCCGTCGAGGATGGCAAGTTCCTCTGGCAGTCGGTGCACGAGAAGCTCGCCGAGGGCGGCGAGCGTGACTGGCCGATGCAGGGAGTCTGCTCGACCCCATTCGTCGAAGGCGATCGTCTCTACTACGTCTCCAACCGAGGCGAGCTGGTCGCCGCGGACACCGAAGGGTTCCTCGACGGGGAGAACGACGGTCCGTTCACCGGCGAGACACGACGCGGCCCCAACGACGCGGATCTGGTGTGGGTGGTGGACATGCCTCAGTCGCTGGGTGTCCGGCCCCACCGGATGTCGGCCTCCTCGCCGCTGGCGGTGGGGGAGATCGTGTACACCCTCACCAGTAATGGCGCGGGCGAGCGGGGCAAGGTGACGGCGTCGCAGGCGCCGAGCTTCCTGGCGGTGAGCAGGCAGACGGGCGAGGTCCAGTGGAAGGACGCTTCGCCGGGGGAGCGGGTTCTCGACGGTCAATGGTCGAATCCGTCGTACGGCATCCTTGCCGGCACGGCGCAGATCCTGTTTCCCGGCGGCGATGGCTGGCTCTATGCGTTCGAGCCGGCGACCGGCTCTCTTCTCTGGAAGTTCGACGCAGGCGGCCTCGGCGCGAGCCCGGCGCCCTCCGCCGCGGGACCCGCCCGCGAGAGCCTCGTGGCCAGCGCCGTGATCGAGGGGGACCGGGTCTACCTCGGTGTGGGGCAGGACCCGGAGAACGGGCCGGGAAAGGGCCGGCTCTACGCACTGAGAGGCGATGGTCGAGGAGACGTCACGACCACCGCGGTCCTCTGGAGCCTCGGCGGCGAGCAATTCAGCCGGACTCTCTCCACCGTGGCGGTGCAAGACGGCCTGCTGTACGCCGCCGACTTGAGGGGCTTCCTATACTGCCTCGACGCGGCGACAGGAAAGCTCATCTGGTCGCACGACACCTTCGCCCAAGTCTGGGGGTCGCCGCTCGTGGCGGACGGCAAGGTGTACCTCGGCGACGAGGACGGTGACGTCGTGGTCTTGCGCGCGGGCAAGAAGAAGGAGCTGCTCCACGAAGTCAACATGGGCAACGCCATCTACACCACCCCGGCTGCCTCAGACGGAGTCCTCTACATCGCCACCCGCTCCAGGCTCTTCGCCATCCAGAGCAAGTAGTCGCCGCGCGGCGGCGCGGACACGTGTCACTTCGCCTCGGCGATGCCGAAGAGATGGCTCCGGGTCCGGATGAAGAGCATTCCGTCCGAGATGGCCGGGGTGGCCATCATCACCTCGCCCATCGGGTTGGTGGTGGCATCGGAGTACTCCGGCCCTGCCTTGACCACGAAGACCATCCCGTCCTCGCTCGCAAGGTAGAGCTTCCCGTCGGCGGCCACAGGCGACGCGCTGAAGGAGGCCCCTTTGCCCCCGACCCGTGCCTGGTAGAGCTTCTCGCCCGTGCGGGCGCCATAACAGGTCAATGTGCCGTCGTTGGAAAGTGTGTAGAAGTGATCCCCGTAGACAATCGGTGTGGGAAGGTAGGTCCCCCCTCGGCTCTTTGCCCATGCCACGGCGGCGCTCGAGCTCTCTCCCTCCTTGAGCGAAATGTCGCCGGAGCCGCCGGGGCGGATGGCGAATATCGGCTGGACCGGCCGGTAGCCATTGACGACGTAGACGAGGTCCTGAGCCGGCACCGGTGTGGCCACCGAGATCTCCGAGCCGTTCTTCAGGCGCCAGAGCTCCTTGCCGGTCATCGGGTCGTATCCCCGGATGAATCGCGTCGCATTGGCGACCAGCTCGACTCCGTTCTTGCTTTCCCAGAGAGAGGGTGTCCCCCAGGATGGGATCTCATCGCGCGTCGTCTTCCATACCTCGTGGCCGTCGCGCACGTCGTAGGCTGCGATGAAGGAGCCCTTCTGGATGTCGGCCTGCACGATCACGTAATCCTTGTAGATGATCGGGGAGCTCCCATGCTCCCACTGGTAGGACGGGTTGAAGAACCACCCCGCGTCCAGGACACCCAGGTCGCGCTTCCACAGGAGCTTGCCGTCCAGGTCGTAGCAATAGAGCCCCGCCGAGCCGAACAGTGCGATGACGCGCTTTCCGTCCGTGGCCGGCGTCGAGTTGGCATGGGTCGATTTCAGATGCCGTTTGACCGGAAACGGTCCCTCGAAGGCGGTTTTCTCCCAGAGGATCTTCCCGCTCGCCTTGTCCAGGGCAAAGATCTTCCACGTCTGGGGAGACTCGTTCTCCACCGAGTCCACGTCGCCGTAAAGCCCGGGGCGGAACACGGGATCCTTCTCACTCCCCACGGCCGTGGTGAGGAATACCCGATCGCCCCAGACCACCGGGCTCGAGTGCCCCAAGCCCGGGATCGGAGTCTTCCACCGGACATTGATCTTCTTCTCGCCGTCCCAGGAGGTGGGGGGCCTCTCGCCGTCCGCGACGCCGGTGGCTCGGACGCCGCGGAAGGAAGGCCAGTTGCCGGGACAAACCGGTGAGGCGAGAACCATCATGCAGCAGACCGCGGCGGCGCGTCTCGTAGAGGTCATGGGGCTCACGGGGCTCATGGTTTGCCCTCCGGAGTCTTTGGCGCTTTCCGGAAGATGGAGCCCGCCTCCGGCGGCTTTACCGTGATGCCGGTGACCTGGCCCCCCTCCACGTTGAACGAGACAGTCGTAGGCTCGGCACCCACAATCCGGAAGATATCCCCCTCCTTGGGAGACAGCTCCAGGGGGTCCCGGCCCGCGAAGGCAAGCAGAAGTCGCCCACCGTCCAGCGACACCGCGATCTCAAAGCCCCCCTCGTTATGGTAGGTCCCGATATAGGTCGCGAGAATCTCCGGGGAGACCACGGCTGACGCCGAGGGAAGCGGCACCGCGCCGGCCTGGACCAGCAATTCGGCAATCTCGGATCGGCCTTGCTGCCTGGCCGCCGAAAGTGCGGAGCCCAGCGAGTCCTTCGACACCTTTCCCGAAGAGAGGACGGCCTTGGCCACATCCAGGTGCCCTCGTTCGATGGCCACGCCCAGGCAGTCGCCCGCGTCCGCGGAGCCGTGCTCGATGAGGAAGGCCACCACCGCCGTGTGCCCGTTGTAGGCGGCCCAGATGATCGGCGCCGATTGGTAGGTCGTGTCCTTGCGATTGACGTCCGCGCCGCGCTGTACGAGCGTCTTGACGATCTCCAGGTGCCCCCGGTCGGCCGCGAAGATGAGAGGCGTGGCGCCGAATTCCGAGGCGGCGTTCACGTCGGCGCCCTTGGCGAGAAAGTCCTTCACGCTCGCCGCGTCCCCCTTCATCGCGGCCTCCCGGAGGCCCTCGTTGAGTTCCGGGGCGGCGGCCCGCGCCGGCAGGGCAAGCGCCAGCGCCAGGCAGCAGAGTAGCGAGGCTCGGGTCGGCATTTGGGTCTCCTCCTTCTCCTCGTCACTTGTTTCTATTGTCGCAGAACAGGAGCGGCGCGCCATTTTGAC
>JAWPNA010000241.1:0-2943 GCA_045402695.1 Acidobacteriota bacterium | reverse complement strand
TTCGTGCTCGTGAACGGGGACGGCGTCATCCGCTCGTACTCCGTCGGGTAGTCGCCGGCGAAAGGCCTCGGGATCGAGGGCTGGACGTGGTCCGGCAAGCCTCCCCCCCCGGGCCTCCAGTAGGCGGAGAGCAAAACTCGTCTTGGCCGCGGAGCCGGCTGTTGCGTCGAGCCGTAGCGGGCTGTCGGGCCGTTGAGGCCAGGCGGCAGGCGGCTCGTGAGGCCGACCCGATGTTCTACCAAAAGCTCGCAGCGGCTCGCCGCACAGCCATCGCGTCCTGACCGTGGTCCGCTTTCAGGCGGACGCCGACCTCAACCAGATCATCGTGGCCGCACTGGTTCGCCGAGCGCCCGGTGTGGACTTCCGCATGTACCGCGGCGTGCCCAGGAGAGTCGAATCCCCTCAGCGCCACCAGACGCGTGCTCGGGGTTTCTCCGCCCGAGCACAACGCCAGTCGGGATCAGCGCCCGCCGCGCCGGTCTTGACGTGATTACGAGTTGTAAGTATACTCTCGGCATGATCATGGAACTGCTCGCGCACCGGGACTACCTCCGCATCCTGCAGGCCGTGCGGCGCCGGCCCATGCGCTTCGGGGAGCTGCAGAAGGAGCTCGACCTCAACCCGGCCCAGGTGGACCGCGCGGTGAAGTTCCTGCGCAAGGGGCTGTGGGTCGTGCCCCGCGTGGCCCCCTCGCAGAGAGGGAGGATGCTCGTCGAGTACGAGATCGGCAAGCGCGGCGCGGCGTTCCTGGAGTCATTCAAGGCGTTCAGCCGCGGTGCGATCCGGCGGAAGGCCGAGTTGGGCCAGTCCGTCGTGGCCGAGCTGCGGAGCTTCGCCCGCTAGACGATGGCCGTCGTCTTCCTTCTCGGCCCGGGGATGTGGGATTCCGCCAGACGGCAAGCGTCCGATCCCGCTCCGATGCAGGTCCGCCGCGACCTCGCGAAGGTCTTCACGCACGACCATCGCGTCATCCTGATGGAGGACGACCCCGACCGCGAGGGGGAGGACCTCATCCAGAAGTTCGACCGCCTCCTGCGCCACAAGGTGACCGACGTCGTTCTCTACTGGCCGCCGGCCGCCAGGATGCAGACCACCTATGACGAGCTGATCCTTCTGTGCGACCGCCGAGATTTTCTCAGGAGGCAGAAGATTCGGCTGTGGGCCCTGCATCACTCCTCGGTCGCGACGATCACCGGAGAGGAGTTCAAGGTACGGGAGACCGGCGGTCCAGCCGCTACCTGACCGCCGTCGCCCGCCTCGGCCTGCGCCCCCTGGAGTGGGATACCGAGGAGGACCTGCGCGAGCAGGCCCTTCGTCTCGCCACCGAGTTGTAAAGGTCAGCGCCCGCCGCGCAGGCGGCGCTCGGTGAAGACGAACGCGTCGGGAGTGAGGCCGCCGATGTCGGCCGGGCCGAGGGCGAGACGGTGCTCTTGCCAAGCGCTCTCCCACCGGCTGGTCGGCTCGTTCGGCGCGCGAGCTCGCGGGCAGCTTCCTCTTCGACCTGGGCGAGCACACGCGCGGGGACGCTTGGATGGACGGGCGGCTCGAGCTGACGATCGTCCCGAAGCCCTACCCGATGAAGTGGCCCGAGCTGCCCGGGCCGCCGCGCGTCTCGAACGCCGCCCCGGCCTGGGGCCCGCTGCAGCTCACGGCGTACCGGGGCGTGCTGCCGCCCGACCTCCGCGGCACGGGCGCGCACCTGCTCCACTTCTGGGCTACGTGGTGCGGGCAAGGCGGCGCTGCCGGAGCTGCTGGCCTTTGAGGGCGAGCGTCGCACGCCCGTGCTCGCGATCACCGACGAGCCCGGCGAGACGCTCGACGTGTTCTTCGGCAAGTTCGACAAGCCGTTTCCGGAGCGCGTGGCGACCGACGAGCTGCGCCGGTCTTTCCTGGCCTATGGTGTGAGCGGCACGCCGACCTTCGTGCTCGTGGACGGGGACGGCGTCATCCGCTCGTACTCCGTCGGGTATTCGCCGGCCAAGAGCCTGGGGATCGAAGGCCGGACCTGGTCCCGGAGGCCTCCCGCCGCGGGGACGCCTTAGCCGCTGCGACGCCCCAGGGAGCGGTAGGATGGAGCTTGTCATGGCCACCGCGCCCAAGATCGTCGCCTCCGCGCAGATCACGAAGACGCCGGGCGTGTGCGGCGGCCAAGCCGTGATCGACGGCACCCGCATCCGGGTCAAGAACATCGCCATCCTGCTCAAAGCCGGCGAGACGCCTCGGCAGATCCTGGTGCAGTACCCCGCCTTGAACATCGCCCAGGTACACTACGCCCTCGGCTACTACTACGAGCATCAGGACGAGATCGAAGCCGATATCGCGGCGGACGAACGAGACATCGACGAGATGGACGAACAGTGGAGAGAGCACGTCGCCCGCCATGGTGGCAACCCTCCGTCGCAGCCTGCCCCTGAAGAACGAGCGATCGCCAAGCCCCTCACGTTGCCGGCCAAGAAGTAGTGGCGCGGTACACTCAAGGCCACCAGGATCGCGTGAGACAAGTGAAGATCATCGTCGAGAAGCACGCGGACGGGTATGTGGCCTATCCGCTGGGTGTCAAGGGCGTGGTCGTGAGGCAGGGTGACACGTACGAGGCGGCCCTTCGCAACGTGGAGTCGGCCCTTTCCTTTCATCTCGAGACATTCGGGCCCGAGGGGCTCGACATTGACCCTCCCGTCTTGGAGGCGTTCGTCGCTGAGGCCCAGCTCGATAGCTGAGGATGCCGAAGTTCCCGATCCACGTTCATCGCCGGTGCCAGCGGGCGTGCCGGCGGGGTGAAAGCCCCGACCTCACATGGGCGGCTCGCGCCACCAGACGGCTCTTCCAGCTCAAGGTCAAGGTCGCCGGCCGGCATCCAGTCTCGCGCGGAGACGACGACGGGCTTCCGACCACGGGATCATCTTGACGTGCCCGGACTCGACCTGCTTGATGCGTCGCTCGATC
>JAWPNA010000052.1:0-9765 GCA_045402695.1 Acidobacteriota bacterium | reverse complement strand
CTCCCGCCGGAACCCGATCATGTCGCCCACGATGCCGACATCCGTGGCCTTGCCGCGATACAGGAAGTGGACGGCGCCGGTGTCCTCGACGATCGGAAACGATTTCTGCTTCGCGAGAAACGCGTCGATGACCGCGGCCTTGTCGGATGCCTTTCCGGCCTCGTCCAGGAACCGGCCGAAATCCGTGGCGGCGATCCAGGGCTGACTGCCGCCGGGCTCGACCGCGCCCGAGACGAGGTCGACCCGGGCAAGATGCGACATGCTGCGAGCGTACAGGTGGCCATCCGCGTAGGCCACCGCGGACCATGACTGTTCGTCAAACAGATCGAGCCGAGCCACTTCGTGGTAACCCGTCGGGGACGCCTCTGCCACGCTCAGAGCGCCCGGCTTGGTCATGATCACCAGATGGCCTCCGACGAGGGTCGGGAACCCGTCGCCCGCCTCTCGCGAACGCCACTTGATCTCCCCGGTCGCCGCATCCACGCAGGTGAAGATGCGCCCGTTCATGCCGTACACATGGCCATCGTGGTACACGGGGATGACATATGTGCCGCGGATGGAGTTGTTCGACCAGAGTTCGCTGACCTCGTAGGCGTCGCCTCGACTCTGAGTGACGCGGATCATCGAGGAGGAGTCGCTCTTGTTCAGCAGCAGAAAGCGATTGTCGCCGGCGGGAACGGGGACGATGGTCTCGCCTCCCGTGGGTGACTCGTCGCCCTGGTGCGCATAGCTCCAGAGCACCTTGCCCGATGCGGCGTCCAGGCCGAACAGCGTCTTGTTGCCGGCAGCCAGCACCTGGACCCGCCCACCGATCGTCGCGGCGATCGGAGAATGGTAGCTGATGATATCGTCGCCGACCGACCAAAGCATCCGGCCGTCATCCGAGTGGAACCCTGCGATGGCCTTTCCTTGACCCGCGCCGATCTCGACCACCAGCACCCGATCGACCAGGAGCGGTGAGGTTGCGAAGCCGTAGTGGGGCTTCTGGCCGCCGAGATCCTCGGTCAGGTTCTTTGTCCAGGTCGCCTTGCCCGAAGCCGCTTCGAGAGCGAACAAGTGGCCGCGGGGACCGAGACCGTAGACGCGCCCTCCGGACAGCCAGGGCGACGAGATCGGGCCGTCGTGCGACCCGTCGTGTCCTTTGTAGGCATCGCCGATCCGATACCGCCAGAGTTCGGAGCCGTCCTCGGCGTCAAAGGCCGCGGCGACGTCGGCGTCGCCTGACGCGAACATGGTCACGACGCGTCCATCGCCCGCCGCGACCGAGGAGTAGCCCGATCCGAGCGCCCGCTTCCAGCCAAGAGCAAGCGCCGCCCTGTCGCCACCTGCGAACAACCGCGCATTGCGGATCGCGCCGTCGTGGCTGGGCCCCCGCAATCCGGGCCATCCGGACTCTGCCCCGAAGCTGGTGCCAGCAACGCCGCAGAGGACGCTCATGCCTACCATGATCGCGATGTGACCTGATGAACAACGCATTTTCCACCCCCCCCTCGCCGTTGTGCCCGGTTGCACAGGGCATGCAGATGAGGCGTGATTCTGGCACATCGCGCAAGCAGAGTAACGTCCCCTCCCCTCCGTACCGAGGAGTCGAGTATCATCTCGTGCATTCTCCCTCAGGAGGCGCACTACGCCAATGATCAAGCCCGAACGGAAGCCGGAGATCTTCAGCCTCCTCGATCCACTGGCCGCCTACCTCAAACAGACGCGCGAGGTGGGCAAGGCGCTGCGGCACACTCTGAGGGCTGCGCGAAAGCACTTCGGCGCCGAGGCCGGGTGCATCGCCGTCGTCCGTCCGTGGCGGGCCACCGCGGAGGTGATGCTCGGCCTGCCAGACGGGCGGGCCTGGGATGTGGCTCTGTTGTCGGCATTCATCCGCAACGAGCACCCGGACATCCCGCACGGAATGGTCGTGTCGCCGTTGAGACGGCGAGGGCGGGCCTGGGCCGCGATGGCCTTGAGCCGGCCAGCCCCCTTCGAGAAGGGCGCGGGCCGGATGTTGAACAGAGTGTCGGCGGCGCTATCCGACGCAATCGAGATGATCGACCGGGAGCACGCGCTCGATGTTCGTGCTCGCATCGACCGGAAGGTCCTGGAGGAACTGCGTCCCAAAGATCTCTTCTACCAAATCCTTCACGGGCTGCGATCACTCACGCGCTACGACCACTCATCGGCCCTCCTGATAAGAGACGAAGAGGGGGGGACGCTCAATCTCGAGGCCGAGCAGATCGCCTGGATCAAGGGGAAGAGCTCGCGCATCGGACTGCGGCTGCCACTCACCGACGAGATACGGACCCTTCTGGATTCAGAGGAGGTGTACGGATTCGACCGCGAGACGGACGGCTGGCGCGAATGGAAGGGTCGACCGGTGGCGGCGCTGGCCCGCCTGCTCGACCACAACACCGAGGGGGACGGCTTGCGCGAGTCCTCCATGATCTGCGCGCCTCTCCCCACGCGCGACGGCGTGCTTGGTGTGCTGAAAATTGCCGCGCGGCACGCAGGCAGCTTCGGCGCCTACGAGGCGGCGCTGGTGGAGGGGTTCAGATCACAGGCCGCGGTCGCCATTCGCAACTCGCAGCGGACCGAGACGCTTCAGGCCCGGATGCTGGCGGCCGAGAGAAAGCACGCGATGGCCGACCTTGCCCGCGGTGTCTCTCATGACGTCAACAATGCGATGGGCTCGATCCTGCCGCTGGTACAGCAGATGCAGGAGGATCTGTCGAGCGGTCCAGCCGATCCTGGTGTGTTCCGCCGCGACCTGGAGCAGATCGAGGGATCGCTCAAGCTCTGCCAACGCATCTTCGGCGGGATGCTGACACTCGCCCGCGGAGGCGCCCGCCGGACCGCGCAGGGGCACGTGCGCCTCGCAGCCGATAGTACGCTTGCGATTCTCAAGGACAGCATCGAGCGCCGTGGAATCGAGCTCTTCCTGGAAATCCCCGATCACCTTCCGGCGGTCAACGGGGGACAGAGCGATCTGGACCAGGTGTTCCTCAACCTCCTCACCAACGCGCGGGACGCCACGCCCGCAGGGGGCAGGGTCGCGGTGCGCGCCCGCTCGGTGGACAGCTCCGTGGAAATCGTGATCGAGGACACCGGACACGGGATTCCCAAGGAGCACCTCGCACGTGTCGAGGAGCCTTTCTTCACCACCAAGCCCGACGGGAGCGGACTCGGGCTGTCCATCTGCCGCTCAATCATCTGGCAGATGGGCGGTTCGCTCGGGCTCGAAAGCGAGCCGGGCAAAGGGACGAAGGTGCGGCTTCTTGTGCCGCAGGCGCCCTCGAAAGAACAGGGTGATCGCGTATGAAACCAGCGCGGATCCTCGTGGTGGATGACCAGCCCGGCATGCTGCGCGCGGTGGAGCGGGTGCTCGGCCAGAACCACCAGGTGATCGGCACGACATCATCGCGCCAGGCGCTGGAGCTCGCGTCGCGAGATCTGCCGGACCTGGCGATCCTCGATATCCGGATGCCGGACCTGGACGGCTTCGATCTGCTGGCCAGGCTCAAGAAGGAACACCCCGGCCTCGACGTGATTCTGATGACGGGCAGTATCACCGAGATCGACAGCAAGCTCGTGCGGGCCATCCGCGAAAAGGCATTCTACTTCGTGCAGAAGCCGTTCGATCGCGAAGTGCTGATCACGCTCGTGGATCGGTGCCTGGAACAACGGCGTCTCGCCGAGGAGAACCGGCGCCACCTGCGCAGACTCGAGAACGAGCTGGCCGAGGCGCGCGCCTTCCAGCAGAGTCTCCTGCCCCCGGAGGAGTCGGTGATCGGCGCCGTTACGGTCTGCTGCCGTTACGTGCCCTGCTCGGAAGTGGGAGGCGACTTCTGCGACTATGCTTCCGCGGGCAACGGCCGCGCTGTTCTGCTCATCGCCGACGTATCCGGCCACGGGGCCTCGGCTGCGATGCTCACCGGGATCGTGAAATCGGCCTTCCATGCCGCCCACGCCGATGGCCACGACCCGCTGGCGGTCGTCAGGAGAATCTCCCGCGCTCTGAGGCCCTTTCCCCCGGATCGATTCGTCACGATGATCTGCGCGAGAGTGCACGGCGGTGAGGGGCGCCTCGAGTACGTCAACGCAGGGCATCCTCCGCCCTACCTATGGACGGCCGGCGGGACAGTCACCGCGCTGAAACCCACCGGCCCGATCATCTCGCCCGCGTTCGATGTGATGCCCTGGCGGAAGGAAGCCGCCTCCTTCCCCAGGGGGGCCCGCGTTCTTCTCTACACCGACGGGATCACGGAGGCTCCGTCCGGAGATGACTTCTTCGGCGCGGCGAGGCTGCTGGAAGTGATCGGGAGGGATTCAGGCGATGGGGCTTCTCTTCTCGACGGCATCCTGGATGCCGTGAAGGATTTCTCCGGAGGCCGTCCTCAGCCCGACGATCTCACGCTGCTGACGGCGAGGATGGAGTGACCGGCGAACGAGGTAGGGCGCCGCGGGGCGTTTCCTTTCAGGTCCAGCTCCTGAGCCCACTGGCCCGGCGGGAATTGGGATTGTAGTCCAGCGCCTCCCGCAGGGTGATCGGGGAGGGGTCGTTATGGGCGTACTCGCGAAACGCCAGGTCATCGAAGCCGGTCGTGTGCTCGAGCAGGTGGACCACGCGGATCGGGTCCGAGGCCTCCCACCGGTTCAGAAACGCGATCTCGGGAGCCAGATCGCGCACCACGCCGTCGAGACGGAGCTTGCCTTCCTCGACCAGCATCAGCACCGACAGCGACACGAACATCTTGGAAATGGAGCCGATCCGGAAGAGGGTCTCCGGCGATGTCTTCTTGCCCGAGGCCACGTCGGCCATGCCGATCCCGGCGGTCCAGAGAGTCCTGTCACGGGACACCAGCGCCACTCCCACACCCGGGGTTTTCGTCTCCTGCAGGACCTCCCTGATCTCTTGCTCCAGCTCCGCCATCGTCGCCGGAACCACTTTCTTTCTGTCTTTCTCGTTCTCCTCGGGCGATGCAAGGCGGATGGAAGCGACCAGGAGGAGGACCAGGGCCGGGGTGATGCCGGAGCGCCCCATAACGTCTCCATCCACTCGACGCAGTCGTGGCGCCGCGCGAGATCTCGATGCTACCAGACGCCAGCACGTGCGCCCAGGCCACACTGAGCTACACTTTCGCCGCCGATGACCACCAAAGCGATCGCAGCGGGCGCGCTCGTCCTCACCCTCGCCTATTTCTGCGCCCAGTCGGTGCTCGGCGCCGGCCTGGTGGACGATGCCTATATCTTCATGCGCTACGCCGAGAACTTCGTCAGCGGCGAGGGGCTGGTCTTCAATCCCGGCGAGCGCGTGGAGGGATACACGTCCCCTCTGTGGCTCTTCACCACGTGCCTGCTCGCGCTGCTTCCCTTCGATCTGCCGGATGCGTCGTGGGCTCTCTCCACGCTGCTGGGCCTGGCGACCATCCTGATGGTGTTCGTGTGGGGCGCCACGCCCGCGGCGGGTGGCGGCGTGGCCACTGCGCTTGTCTGCGCCCTGTTCCTCGCGACGAACCCGGCATTCGTCTACTGGACGGCCTCCGGGATGGACACGAGTCTGTTCGGGTTTCTCGTGCTCGCCTCCTTCCTCACGTTCGCCTCGCGGATCGGGACGGAGGGCTCGTTGCTGATTCCCGGCATCTCGTTCGCTCTCGCGGCACTTACCCGGCCGGAGATGATCGCTCTTCTGCCCGCCTTCCTCCTCTTCATCGGGAAGAGTGCGCGGCGATGGCTGCAGTTTCTCGCGCCTCTGGCCATGCCGGCCCTGCACCTTCTCTGGCGCTGGTACTACTACGGCGCGCTCCTGCCAAACACTTACAACGCCAAGGTGGGCGTGCCCCTGTGGTCGCGGATCCACGCGGGCGGGATCTACTCGGCGCGGTTCGCACTCGCCTTTTCCCTGGTGCTGGTGCTGCTTGTTCTGAGGGCGACCTTCACGGCGCGCGGGAACAACGAGGCTCGGCGGGCCTTCATGCTCGCGGCGCCTGGTGTGGTGATCTGGGCCCTCAGCGTCACCGCGCTCGGCGGGGACCACTTCAGCATGATGCGGTTTTACGTCCCGCTGCTCCCGCTCTTCGCCTGGCTGATGGTCTTCTCCGGGAGCGCCTCGCCTGTCGGGGCGCGAGCCTTGAGGAAGTTCGCCCCCGCGATGCTGGCGATCGGGATGACCGCAATCCTGGGGATCCAGAACGTCTCGGTCCAAATCCTCTTCGGAGGCAAGACCGCGAGAGATGAGGTGGTGCTGGCACGGGCATGGGCCGAGGTGGGGCGGTGGCTGCGACGCAACCTGCCGCCCGGCGCGACCATCGGGAGCGAGGTGGTCGGCGCGATCCCCTACTATTCCAGGCTGCGAACGCTCGACCTGTTCGGCCTGACGGATCGCGAGGTCGCCATGAAGGGCAAAACCGACCTGGAGGGAGCCGTGGGGCATCAGAGGTATCACACGGAGTACGTGCTCGCGCGCAGGCCGCAGTTCATCATCTTCCGCAGTTCGGGCTTGTCACAAAGCGATCGGCCACCCGGGTTCTCGAGGAGATACGACTACCCGCTGCTCGACTTGGCGAATGACTCCCGCGCTGCATCCTTGTACGACTTCACCTCCGTCAAAATGGACAACGGGAGGTACATCTACTGCTTCAAGCTCAAGGCCGGCGCCTCGTGAGGGATCTCCGCGGACCTTTCTTGACCCTCGGTGCCGAACCCGGCTACGCTCGGCTGCCATTCTCCCTGACCTGGAGGTCCGTCATGCCGATTGACTGGGTGGCGCCGGCTCGATGGCCGGTCGCCGTCGCACTCCTCACCTGTTGCTTCACGACCGCCGGCGCCCTGCCGACCGCCGCCGCGACGGCGACGGCCACCGAAAACCCCTTTGCACCCGATGTCCCTGAACCGGGCAGCGTGCAGATGATCAGGCAGTACACCACTGACCCGAAGTACCTGCCGATCTCGGTGGCCTACGTGCCCGAGTCCAAGGCGGTCCCCTCCCCCGAGGAAGTGATCGGCCACATTGCCGGAGCTGCCGGCGAGCTGAGCGACACGGCCACCGTCATCAAGTACTTCCGCGCGCTGGACGCGGCCAGCGCCCGCGTCGAGGTGCGGACGCTGGGCCGCTCCGAGGAGGGGCGCGAGATCATCCTGGCCGCCATCGGCGACGCGGCCGTGCTCAAGCAGCTTGACCGGTACCGCGCGGACACCGCGGCGCTGGCCGACCCGCGCGCCACCGATCGCGCCGCGATGGAGAGAATCGTGGCCCGGGCCCGCCCTGTCTACTACCTCAATGGCGGCCTGCACTCGCCCGAAACCGGCAGTCCCGAGATGTTGATGGAGCTGGCCTACCGCCTCGCGGTATCGGAGCAGCCCGCCATCAAGCGCATCCGGGAGAGGGTGATCGTCCTGATCAATCCCGTATCGGAGCCCGACGGGCGCGACCGCGTGGTGCAGTGGTACTACCGTCACCTCAAAGGAAAGACCGACTGGGATGAAATCGCCGACGACGGCCTGCTCTCGCCTCCCTACTGGGGCCACTACATCTTCCACGACAACAACCGTGACGGGATCCAGATCACCGCGAAGCTCACGCAGGCCGTGGAGACCATGTACTGGGACTTCCACCCCACGGTGATCCACGACCTGCACGAGTCGTTGCCGCTCTTGTACATCATGACGGGCCACGGGCCGTACTCAGCGGCGGTTGATCCCGTGACGATCGCGGAATGGAGCCAGATGGCGATGCACGAGGTGGGGCAGCTCGAAGCGCAAGGGTTGCCGGGGGTCTGGACCTGGGGATTCTGGGACGGATGGTGGCCTGGATATCTCTTCTCGTTTGCCAACAACCACAACAGCATCGGGCGATTCTACGAAACCTTCGGCAACCTCAGCGCCGAGACCTTCCAGAGGAAGATGAAGGACGTGAGCTTCGTGGGCAAGGACGTCACCACGAAGCAATGGTACCGGACCTGGCCGCCGGACAAGGTCCTCACCTGGTCGTTGCGCAACAACACCAACTACATGGAGGCGGGGGTGCTGCAGGCGCTTGACTACGCGGCGCTTCACGCGGAGGAGCTTGTGCGCAACTTCTGGGTCAAAGGCATGCGCTCCCTCGAGAAGGGGGCCAGCGAGCCTCCCTACGCGTGGGTCTTCAAGGAAGACCAGCGCGACCGGGGGCGACTGGCCTACTTGATCAACCAGCTCCGGCGACACCACATCGAGGTCCACCGAGCCACGGCCGCCTTCAAGATCCAGGAGGACCAGTATCCCGCCGGCACCTACGTGGTGCGGATGTCTCAGCCCTATCGGAACCACGCGGTCAACCTGCTCGAGACTCAGGAGTTTCCCAAGGAAGAGCCCAACGCCCCTTACGACGACGTGGCATGGACGCTACCACTGCTCTATGGGGTTGACGGGAAGAGAGTCGACGAGAAGTCGGTGCTCGACGCGCCGGTGGCGCCGGTGACGGAGACGGTCGCCTACCCCGGCCAGGTGTCTGGCGACGGACCGGTGTTTCTATTGAAGGACACGGGCCAGGAAACGCTGCTGACCGCGCGCGTCCGCCTGAAGGACATCCAGGTGGAGGCTGCCGGGGGAAGTTTCAAGGTCGGGGATGCGGAGTACCCCGCGGGAAGCTGGATCATCCACGGCGGGCCGGATGCGCGGGGGACGCTGAGGATGGTGGCCACAGATCTCGGGCTGGATTTCGTCTCCACGGGCGCCGTGCCCGACGTGGCACGCCACGCTCTGGACCTTCCGCGCCTCGCCGTCTACCACAACTGGGTGGCCACGCAGGACGCCGGCTGGGTCCGCTACACCTTCGACGAGGCCGGCATCCCCTACACCTACATCAACGATGACGACATCAAGCGCGGTGGACTGAAGCAGCGCTTCGATGTGATCCTGATGCCCGACAGCTACGGCGACCTGCGCTTGCTGGTCCACGGGATCGATCCCAAGCATGGACCTCTGGCCTACACCACGACCGACCGGTTTCCGTCTCACGGCATCCCCGACGCCTCGCCCGACATCACGGGCGGCATGGGCTTCGCCGGGATGTCGCATCTGCAGGCATTCCTGGGTGAAGGCGGTATTTTCGTGACGCTGGCGGACGCCGGAGTGCTGCCCGTGGAGGGTGGGCTGACGCGGGGCGTGGACCGGTTCCGCAGCGGACAGCTCTTCACGCCCGGCTCGGAGGTGTCTGCGAAGTTCCGCCGGCCCGACCACCCGATCGCGTACGGTTACCCCGAGACCACCAGCGTCTTCCGCGGCAATGGGGCGCTGTTCACCGTCGAGGACAAGGACGCCTGGATGGTGGTCCTGCAATTCGGGACGAAGGAACCGACACCCTACGGGCAGGAGGAGAAGAAGGAGGACGAGGGGAAGAAGGCCGACTCCGAGAAACCAGCGCCCCTCTGCCTGTCGGGGATGGTGAAGGGCGAGGATGATCTCGTGGCGAAGCCGGCAATCCTCGATGTGCCCGTGGGATCGGGCCGTGTGGTGCTGTTCGCGTTCAACTCCCTTCACCGGTTCCTGAACCACTCCGACTTCAGGCTTGTGTACAACGTGATCCTCAACTACAACGACCTGCCACCTCCGCCGAAGAGCTGAATCTCGCGGCGCTCTGGTACAGTTCGAAGTGATGCCCGCCAGGTCCTCTCGGCGGACAGGCTGGACGGCAGGTGGCGATTCGGGCTTTACGAGAACTGACCTCGAGTGAAAAAAGCTCGCCAGAAACGCCCGACGCGGTATATCGTATGGGCCGCTCGACGCCCATGAGCGATGGGCGCC
>JAWPNA010000490.1:0-7577 GCA_045402695.1 Acidobacteriota bacterium | reverse complement strand
GTGACGTACTCGTAGGGCGGTTGTTTCCAGGCGAACCGGTCCTTGTGCAAGGCCGCGACATCCTGGAGGAGGCACAGCGTGGTGAGGTACGGTCGATACGCGGCGGGATCGGTGACGTGGATCTGGAATCCGCGGCACACCTCGCCCTTCCATTTGTGGAACGTCGGCTCGAAGTCGTGGTCGCGCAGGCGGCAGCCGGGCAGCTTGCGCTTCTCGAACCGCGCGCGCAAAGCGGAGGTGTCGAGAAACGGCGCCCCCCACAACTCGAAGGGGCGCGTCGTGCCTCGCCCCTCCGACAGGTTCGTCCCTTCCAGCAGCACCTGCCCCGGATAGACCGCAGCGGTGGTGGGTGCCGGCATGTTGGGAGAGGGGAGGACCCAGGGCAGGCCCGTGTCCTCGAACCGCATGCGCCGCCGCCACCCCTTCATCGGCACCACCGTCAGATCGCACCTCGGCGTGCCGGCGCGCCCATGAAGCCGCTCGTTGACGAGTAGCGCCAGCTCCCCGAGCGTCAGTCCGTGGCGCATGGGGACCGGGTACAGCCCGACGAACGACTCGTATCCCGGCCGGATGAGGTTTCCCTCCAACGCCAGCCCGCCGAGCGGGTTCGGCCGATCGAGCACGACCACCGCCTTGCCGGCCATGGCGCAGGCTTCCAGCGCCAGGGCGGTGGTCCATTCGAACGTGTAGACACGCGTGCCGACATCCTGCAGGTCCACCACCAAAGTGTCGATGTGGTCGAGCATCCGGCTCGTGGGGGAGCGCGTCTCGGAATAGAGGCTGAAGATCGGGATCCCCAGCCGCGCGTCGGTGGCGTGGGGAGACTCGACCATGTTGTCCTGCTTCTCGCCGGCGATGCCGTGCTGGGGGCCGAACATAACGGCGAGGTTGGCTCCGCACAGACGGTGAAGGACGTCCTTGGCCGAGATCAGCTCGCGCGTCACGGAGGCCTGGTGCATCAGCAGGCCGATGCGCCGCCTCCTCAGCCACGCCGGCCGCGAGCGGGCCAGCGCTTCGAGGCCCGTGATGACTCTAGCCCGTTTCGCCAAGATGACCCCTCGATCCTTCCGTCGTCAGCGCTTCCGACCGGCGGAGATCGCGATCAGTGAACCGCCTCGTCGGTCTCGCCGCCGCGCGGTTGCTCGGACGGGGAGAGGGTCTCGTGGAGGAATTGAGCCTGGCTGAACTCGCGGGAGGCGTCCTCGAAGCGGCCCAGCGCCATGTAGAGGCGGGCGAGGTTCATGTAGGGAAAGTGGCGCGGCTCGTAGCGCGGGGCGGTCTTCGCCTTCTCCAGCCACTCGATCGCCTCCTCCAGCTTGCCCTGCTTCATCAGGTACGACCCGATATCGTTGTACGGGTTGCCGAAGGCGGGATCCAGGGAGATCGCCCGCCGGCATTCCGCGATGGCTTCATCAAGCCGTCCCTGGAAGCTGTAGGTCCAGCCGAGGAACGTGTGGGCCTCGGCGGTGGGATATTCCGTGATCGACTTGTGATACAACTCGACGGCCGCCTCGTAACGCTTCGCCATCTGCTCTTTGAGCGCTTCCTGGAGAAGCTGCTCGGCGCGATCCCGGTTGCCCATTATCTTGTCACCTGAAGGCTCCCCGTTCATGGGGAAGCGCCCTCATATTAATACATTGCGGCCCCCGCGCGCATCGCGGAGCGGGACGCCGCACGCCGTGGTTGGACAACTCCCCGTCCGGGAGCGACAATACGAGCATGTCCGAGATCGAACGGCTCCTCGGCGGCGACCACGCGCAACCTCACGCCGTCCTCGGGGCCCATCCTCGTGAGGGCCGCGGCGAGGGAGTGGTGGTGCGCACGCTGCAGCCGGCCGCGGAAGCCGTGACGCTGATCGAGTCCGGCCCGCCCGTCCCCCCGGGTGGGACGGCGAAAACGGGGCGGCGGCATCCGATGCGACAGGTGGGCGTCAACGGCGCGAAGGGTCTGTTCGAGGTCACCATCGCCGATCGCGGGATGCCTCTGGCCTACCGGCTGGAGGTGCGCGCGGGCGGGAGCACCCGGCTATGCGACGATCCGTACCGCTTCCTCCCCACGCTGGGTGATGTTGACCTGCACCTGCTGGGAGAGGGGAGCCACCGGGAGTTGTATCGCACGTTGGGGGCGCGCCCACGGGTCATGGACGGCGTCGCCGGGTACTCGTTCGCGGTCTGGGCGCCATCGGCGCGCGCCGTGAGCCTGGTGGGTGACTTCAACGCGTGGGATGAGCGGCACCACCCGATGCGCGCGATGGGCTCCTCGGGCGTGTGGGAGCTGTTCGTGCCTGGCCTCGCTGCCGGGCAGCTCTACAAGTACCGGGTCAAGACAAAGGATGGAATCGTGCTGGACAAGTCGGATCCCTTCGCCTTCGCGATGGAGACCCGGCCGAAGACCGCCTCGGTGACATGGGACCTTCGTCGCTACCAGTGGCGCGACGGCGCGTGGATGGAAGACCGGGGCCGCCGCAGCCCCTACACCTCGCCCATGTGCATCTACGAAGTGCACCTCGGATCGTGGAGGCGCGCCTCGGACCAGGGCAATCGCTGGCTCACGTACCACGAGCTGGCCGATCAGCTCCTGCCCTACGTCAAGGAGATGGGATACACGCACATCGAGTTGATGCCGGTGCTGGAGCATCCCTTCGACGGATCGTGGGGTTACCAGGTGACCGGATACTTCGCCCCCACGAGCCGCCATGGCTCGCCCGATGACTTCCGCGCCTTCATCGATCGGGCGCACGAGGAAGGAATCGGTGTCCTGATGGACTGGGTGCCGGCGCACTTTCCCGGCGACCAGCATGCGTTGGCGCGCTTCGACGGCACATGCCTCTACGAGCACGCCGACCCGCGCCAGGGATCGCACCCTGACTGGGACACGCTCATCTTCAACTACGGGCGCAACGAAGTGCGCAACTTCCTGCAGGCCAGCGCCCTGTTCTGGCTCGACGAGTATCATCTCGACGGGCTGAGGGTGGACGCCGTCAGCTCGATGCTCTACCTCGACTACAGTCGGCGAGCCGGCGAGTGGGTGCCCAACGCCCACGGCGGCCGAGAGAACCTCGATGCGATCTCGTTTCTCAAGAGCCTGAACGAAGCGGTGTACGAGATGCATCCTTCGGTCGTCATGGTGGCCGAGGAGTCCACCTCGTGGCCGGCGGTGTCGCGGCCGGTCTACATGGGCGGCCTCGGGTTCGGCTTCAAGTGGAACATGGGATGGATGCACGACATGCTGGAGTACTTCGGCGCCGATCCCATCTACCGCAAGTACGAGCACGGCAACCTCACCTTCGCGCTGCTGTACGCCTTCCACGAGAACTTCATCCTCTCGCTGTCGCACGACGAGGTCGTGCACGGAAAGGGGTCGCTGCTGGGCCGGATGCCCGGCGACGCCTGGAGGAAGTTCGCCAACCTCAGGGCCCTGTACGGATACCACTACGCACAGCCGGGCAAGAAACTCCTGTTCATGGGAGGCGAGTTCGGTCAGGGGCGCGAGTGGAATCACGACTCTGGCCTCGACTGGCACCTGCTGCAATACGAAAGCCATCGAGGCCTGCAGAGCTACGTCCGCGACCTGAACCACCTGTATCGCGCTGAAAAGGCGCTGTGGGAGGCCGACCACGATCCGGCCGGCTTCCAGTGGATCGATTTCTCGGATGCCGACGCAAGCGTGGTCTCGTTCATCAGAAGGGGGCGCGAGGCCGAGGACTACATCGTCTGCGTTTTCAACTTCACCCCCGTCCCGCGCGTCGGATACCGGATCGGGATGCCCGAGCAGCGACTCTACCGCGAGGCGCTCAACAGCGACTCGAGCCACTACGGTGGGAGCGACATGGGCAATGGCGGGGGGGTGCGCGCCACGGGCACGCCGGCCCACGGACAGCCGGCCTCGGCTTCGCTCGTGCTGCCGCCGCTCAGCGCGCTTTATCTGAAGCCGGCGTGAGGCGGAAGCGCCGCCCTTCCGCCCATCGGCAGGCTGCTTCTCAATGCAGGGTGACAGGAGTAGACTTGAGCCTGCCTGAAAGATTGAACGGGGCGGTGCGCACCGGGACAGAGGAGAAGGCGTGAAATACAAACAGAGGGGATACCGCGAGTCGGAGCAGAGCAAGAAGACCGATCGCAAGGAGCCTCGCCCGCCGAAGACACCGGAGGAGCGACAGCTCCGGCACATGATGGAACGCTCCGCCACGCTCGTGCTGAGGTGCCATCAGTGCAACTCCGTGGCCCGTGACACGGAGGGGATCATCAAGCTGTCAATCTGCGGGAGCTGCTCGGCGCCTCTTCACTGCTGCCGCAACTGCGCCCACTTCGACACGGGCGCCCGCTGGGAATGCCGCGAGACGATCCCGCAGCAGATCCAGGACAAGACATCGGCCAACGACTGCCCGCAGTTCAAGGCCAACACCGTCCTGGACGCCACGGGCCGCCGGTCCGGGGTCCCCGGCGCCGCTTCGGACGCCCGCGCCGCATTCGACAGTCTCTTCAAGAAGAAATGATCAGGTCATGGCGCCTCCTGGCCGGTGCGCTGGTCTGCGCTCTGCTCATCGGCTCTGCCCATCCGGCCGGTCCCGATCGACCCTCCCTCGTCGTCCTGGTCATTGTTGACCAACTCGGTGGAGGGATGCTCGAGGAGATCGGCGCCGAGTTCAAAGGCGGCTTCAAGCGGTTCCTCGATGAAGGGCGTCGCTTCACCCAGTGCCGCCACGCGCACGCGCTCACCGAGACGGGGCCGGGCCACGCCACGCTGCTTTCGGGCCTGTACCCGGCGCACAGCGGGATCATCCTCAACGATTGGCACGATCGGCTTTCCGGCAAGGATGTCTACTGCGTCGGCGCCGCGCCGAGCCTCGACGGACCGAACTTCGACGGATCGACTGCCGTCTCCGCCGCCAACCTCCTGGGGGAAAACCTCTCCGACTTGATCAAACGGTCCAATCCGGCGTCTCAGGTCTTCACCGTCTCGGGCAAGGACCGCGCTTCGGTGCTCACGGCCGGACACCACCCAGACGGCGCCTTCTGGTTCAGTCTCAAGACCGGCGGCTTCACGAGCCACCCCGGCATCCTCCCTGCTCTGCCCGCGTGGGGAGACGACTTCTGGGGAGCCAAGCCGACCGCGGGGCGTCTCTACCGGGACGGCGTGCCGGGCCTCTGGACCTATCCGATCAGGCCGCGCGCACTGCCGGACGATGACCCTTTCGAGGATGCCCGGAATTCGCGCGTCGCGCCGCACCCCGTCACCGCTCAGGATCCAGCGAAGAACAAGCCGGAGGATCGCATCGGGGCTATGGCATCCAACGTGCGGCTCAGCCCCTGGCTCGACTGGCTCACTCTTCAGCTTGCCGGCCGCATCCTCGAGGAAGAGCATCTCGGCGCGGACGACTCGCCGGACCTCCTGGTGGTCGCGCTCTCCGCCACCGACACCATCGGGCACCTGTACGGCCCGGGCAGCCAGGAGCACCTGGATCATCTGCTGAGATTGGACGCCTGGCTGGGAGAGTTCCTGGGCAAGGTCGAGGCCTCGGTTTCGAAGTCGAGACACACGGTGCTGTTCGCCCTGAGCGCCGATCACGGCGTGCTGCCGCTTCCGGAGAGGCTTGCCGGAGCGCGCCGAGTCGATGAGAAGAGCTTCCAGCGCCGTCTGGAGGAGGGGATCGAGAAACGACTGGGCGAAGGGCGCTTCATCGAGTCGGACATCGGAGGCCACCTTTACTACGATCGCGCGCTGCTCGAACGGCGCGGCGTGAAACTGGCGAGAGCCGTCGAGGAGACCCGGCGGGTCCTGGCCGGGTTTCCGGAAGTGGCGCGGACATACGCGCCGGCCGATTTCGAGTCGGCGCCGGGCGGCGATCTGTTCCTTGATCTTTACCGCAACTCGTATTCGGCCGACCGGGGGGGCGACCTGGTGCTGCAGCCGTGCGAGAAGTGCCTCTTCACCTCCTCGCCCACCGGGACGTCGCACGGATCCCCTTACGACTATGACCGCCTGGTCCCCATGATCTTCCTCGGCGCTTCCATCCCGTCAGGAGAGGACGCGGGAGAGTGCCGCACGGTGGACCTGACGCCCACGCTTGCCGAGGCCCTGCGCCTGGAGCCTTTTGCCGCGCCGCGCGACGGAAGGCCGCTCGCATTGCGCCCGGTTGACACGGCGCCCGCCCTCAAATAGTTTAGTTGTCTTCCGTACCGACCCGAGGGAACGAGTTCTGGTTCTCGACGGCTCTCTCGAAGGAGTGAGGTGACGATGGACACAGCCACGATCATGCAGATGTTGCTGAGGTGGATCCACTTGCTCACGGGCATCACATGGATCGGGATCCTGTACTTCTTCAACCTCGTGAACGTCAACTTCATGAAGACCCTCGACGGCCCCACCAAGGGGAAGGTGATACCGAACCTCATGCCGCGGGCGCTGTGGTACTTCCGCTGGGGCGCGGTGGTCACGGTGCTGTCGGGCCTTGTCTACTTCGTCTGGATTGTGACGGCGGAGGCCGGATCGCATGCCGCGCTGGGCATCTGGCTCGTGACCGCCCTGGTCGCGTGGGCGATCATGTACTTCCTGATCGAGGTGCAGAAGGTCAACAACGGCGGCGTCCTGGCGGGTGTCTTCATCGTGCTGGTGGCGGCGATGACGTACATCGTGGCGAACCACGCCGGCTTCGCCAGCAGCCGATCGATCTCCATCGGCATCGGAGGCGGCATGGGGCTGCTGATGTTCCTCAACGTCTGGGGGATCATCTGGCGGCACCAGAAGAGGATCATCGCCTGGACCAAGGAGAACGCCGAGAAAGGGACGCCCATCCCGCCCGAGTCGGCGGCCCTGGGACGCAGGGCCTTCCTGGCCTCCCGCACCAACGCATGGCTCTCCATCCCGATGCTGTTCTTCATGGGGACCGCGAGTCATCTGCCGCTGTTCGGAGGGTAGACAAACCGGTGAGACGACCTCTCCCGCTCGCCGCCGCGCTGTTCGCGGCGGCGGGCATCCTCTCGTGCTCCGATCCCAGCAAGCAGCCCCCGCCCGTGCCGGCCGGGGCGCTGCCCGTGGGAACCGTCCTGGGAAGCGCGACCATCATGGGGCGCGTGAGGTACGGAGGCGTCCCGCCCTCCCCGGAGGCGATCAACATGGCGTCGGACGCCGCCTGCCATGCCGGCCACGATGGGGATCCGGTGCGAGAGGATCTGGTGGTGGGAGCGAACGGCGCGGTCCAGTACGTCTTCGTGCACATTGCGTCGGGGCTGGAGGGAAAGACTTTCGCGCCCCCGGACCAGCCGGTGCAGCTCGATCAGCGCGGATGCACCTACCGCCCGCACGTGATCGGTCTGCAGGTGGGCCAGCCGCTGCTTCTGGTCAACAGCGATCCCACGCTGCACAACGTGCACACGGTCTCGCAGGCGAACGCTCCGTTCAACTTCGGAATGTCGGTCCAGGGGCAGAAGGCCACCCGGTACTTCCACAAACCCGAAGTGATGGTGAAGGCCAGGTGCGACGTACACCCGTGGATGGCCTCCTACATCGGGGTGGTGGCCCATCCGTTCTTCGCGGTGACGGGCGATGACGGTGCCTTCACGCTCTCCGGACTTCCCGCC
>JAWPNA010000272.1:0-14988 GCA_045402695.1 Acidobacteriota bacterium | reverse complement strand
GTCGTACTGTTTCTGGGCCTGATGGCGGGGCGGGGGGTCTGGCGGGCGCTCCGGAAATCAAGGGAGGGACAAACCGAGAGCTCTCCGGCTCCTGGCGGGCGCAGGGCATGGAAGGATCTGGCCACCGCGGCCGCCACGGCTGCGGCTCTCCTGATCGTGCTCTATCCCTACATCAGCACCAGCAAGCGGGTGTTCGGACGCTGGTTTTACAACGTCAACACCACGTTCTACATGTGGTACGACACTCACCAGCAGGTGATGACCGGCACTCGTCTGGCGGGCGACCGGGAGGGATGGCCGAAGCTGCCGGCCAAACAGATCCCGGGCCCCGGCCGTTACCTCCGCGAGCGCTCGATGGGCGAAGCCCTCGCGCGCGTGCGCGACGGCCTGGGCCGCATCCACCGGAACGCCGTCAAGTCCTACGGTTGGGCGCGCTACCTTCTGCCCTTCGCCGGTTTCGGCGTGGCCGCCATCCTGCTCGACGCGCGGACTGCGCGGCGGATCGCCCGCGAGCGGGCCTGGGTCGTGCTGTTCGCCGCCCTCTACTTCGGCGGGTATGCCGTGCTGTACGCTTGGGCCTCCGCCACCAACTCCGGCGTGAACCGGCTGATGCTGCAGCAGTTCCTGCCGTTGCTGCTGAGCCTCGCCGCCGTCACCAGGGCGCTGGACCGCCCCGTCCTCACGCTGAAAGGGCGGCAAGTCTCGCTGGTCCTTCTGTTCAACCTCGCCTTGCTGCCCCTGCTGGCGTCGGACATCCACGACATCCTGACGCGGCGCATCATCACGATGTACGGAGGAAGCTGACACGATGGAGCGCCAGGGGAAACGCATCCTGCGGCGCGGCGGCCGCGTCCGCGCGGCGGCCGCGGTGCTCACGTTTCTGATCCAGGTGGGGGCCGGCGCGAAGGCCACCGGCGTGGCAGGGCCACCTCGCTATAGCACCAGCGGGCCGCTCGAGCGCGTGAACGACGGCGCCCCGGTGCGCGACGACTTCGAGGCGGGCGCGATCGACACTCAGCTCTGGCGGATCTGGCACAGCGACCCGCAGACGGTGCGCCTGGAGCAGAGGGACGGCCGTTTCTGGATCCACGCCCGCGGCACGGTCGGCTACAACGGCCTGGTGAGCCGCGTAGACATGCCGACGCGCGACGTCGTGGCCGTCTGCCGCATGGGGATCTCATCGCCGCAGGGAGGGTTGCACGGCGCTATCCTGCACGTTTGCGGCAGCGGGCGCTGGAGCCCCGACCACTGGTTCGAGCTGAGCTTACGCGCAACCCCCGCAGGCGCCGCGCGCGCGACGATCGGCGCCTCTATCCCTCCGGAGCACCGCGGCGGCTACAGGGGCGTGTACTGGCTGCCGTCCGCGGGCGCGGAGGGTTACCTCACCAAGGTCGTCTGCGAGAGCGCCACGAACCAGTGCCGCGGCTTCGTTCGCGCCGGCTCCGAGTGGTGGCAGATCGGGGACGCCTTCGAGGTGCCCGCGCGGCGCACGCACCTGGAGATCAAGACGATGGGTCCGGACAAGGAAGGCGCTTCCACGACGATGTGGTTCGACGATTGTCGTCTTTACCCGCGCCCCGAGACGCATTACGTCACGGTCGTACTTCAACGGCCGGATGGCCGTCATCCCGGCGATGCGGTGGGAGGGGGTGATCACCAGATATGCTTCGACGAGCGCAACCAGGAGATCCCCGGTTGCGAGTTCACGGTGAAGCTGTTCGCGGCCGACGGCGCGACCCTGGTGGCCGAGACGCGCACGGGCGCCGCCTTCGGCTACGGCATGCTGAAGCTGGAGCGCGCGCCGTGGGAGCTGTATCCCGCCGCCGCGGTCATCCGCGTGTTCGCCGGCGACCGGCAGATCGGCCCCGATCACGTCATCGAGAGCCGGGGCGTGGAGGGACTCTACCCCGACGACGTGTACACGATCGTGCTTCGCTGATGCGCAAACGATACGTTCTCAGGCGCCCCGCTCGATCCGGAGCGTGGCCGTCCCGCTCAACGGAAAGATGACCGCCAGGCCGCGTGGGTGGGGCCAGCGCTGGTCGGCGCCCAGCTCACGCCAGGCAGAATCGCCGGGGCCCTGCCGCAGGGAGACCCGCCCCGCCTCCGACCATCCGTCGGGCAGCCGCACGACAAAGGAGACTTCCGCGAACCCCTCGGGCGCGACATCGCGCCACCACGGCGGTGCCTCCGCGCGTACCAGCAGCGCGCCGCCCTCCGTCCGCGATGACACGGCCACTTGGTGGCTGGCCTGGAGCCACAGCGCCAGCTCGCGCCCTGAGGGGTACCAGGCCCGCGGCCCGTGCCTGCGCTCGATGAAGTCGAGCACCGCGTCGAGCAACAGGTAGCGCGGCGCGACGCCGCCGATGACGCTGAACGTCTCACGCCACTGATCCGCCAGGTTCAGGATGCCGCCTCCTGCCGCCACCTTCTCCACGTAGGCCTCCCCGCGACGCACCGCCTCCTGGAATCCCGGGCTTTCGGCCACGCGGGCCGGATCGATCCGGCCCTGCGTGAGAGCGGTTTCCAGTGCTTCCGAGCGCACGAACAGGGGAAGCCAAGTCGTGTTTTGGATCTCCAGGATCTCCTGCCCATCCGCCGTCGGGGTCCACCAATCACGATCCGTCTGGTTGAGGTGGCGCGAGCCCATCACGGCAAGGAAGCCCGCCTCCCGGGCGGCCTGCAGCGCCGCGGGACTGTCCTCGCCTCCGGGGAAGCGCACCAGTGTGACGCGCGCGTCGGGGATCCCCAGCGAGCGGTAGGCCTCGCGCGCGAGACGGAAGCGCGCGCGGCAGTAGTCGAGCGCCCCCAGCAGCGCGTGGTCAATGTTGCAGCCCTTCTGCCGGACGGAGAATTCGTGGTGACTGAGGTTCGTATCCTCCTCGGGAGCGTGCGTGTAGCCCTGGTTCGCCAGCTCGATCCAGTCGAAGCGCGGGTCCAATGCCAGGCTCCGCCAACTTGCCCCGGCCTCCGTGGAGCCATCCACGGGACGGTTGCCGGAGTAACGGCTCGCCGGGCAGGAGGTCAGCACGACTTTAAGCTGGGGGTGATCCTGGTGGAGCCGGAAGATCATCCGCCCGGGATAACCCAGGTCCGCCAGCGTCGTTTTGGGGCCCAGGCTGTCCGTGGAGTAGAGAACGGCCACGTCGCGCTCGACGTGCGTATCCGGCGCGAAGGGGAAGCGCGGCCACCAGACCTCGCCCGCAGCCCCCTCGCCCGCGCCGGCCGGCGGGCCGCCGCCGCACGCGAGGGCGAGGACTCCGGCGGCCACCGCCGCCGGGAGGCCGGCGAGAGTACGGCGCCGGATCGACATGAGCGGAGGTTAGTGCCGTGCGCGGCGGCCAGTCAAGGAGGCCGTCAGGTCGCGCTCAAGACCCTTACCCTTGTCGCCTGATCACCCGCGGTGGGCCCCGCGGCGGCTTCGGATCACCTCGAAGACCGCCGGCATGATGGACAACACGATGATCGCGAGCAGGACCAGGGAGAAGTTTCTGCGGACGATGTCCAGGTTGCCGAAGTAGTAGCCCCCCAGGACGAAGAACCCCACCCAGGCAAGCCCGCCGATCACGTTGTAGGCAAGGAACCGCGCGTAAGACATGCGGCCGATCCCCGCGACGAAGGGGGCGAAGGTCCTGACGATGGGGACAAACCGCGCGATGACGATCGTCTTGCCACCGTACTTCTCGTAGAATGCGTGCGTCCTCTCGAGGTGCTTGCGGTTGAGGAGGCGGCTGTCGGTGCGGCGAAAGACTGCCGGCCCGACCGCCCCGCCGATCCAGTAGTTGACCGAGTCGCCCAGGATGCCGGCCGCCGCCAGCAGTGTGAGGCAGGAGATGAGATCGAGCGATCCGCGGGCGGCGAACGCGCCCACCGCGAACAGGAGTGAGTCGCCGGGAAGGAAGGGCGTCACCACGAAGCCGGTCTCGCAGAAGATCACGCCGAACAGGAGCAGATATGTCCACCCTCCATAGTCGCGGATGATCTGGTCCAGGTGGTGATCGACGTGCAGGATGAAATCAAGGAGCTGTGGGATCAGGCTCACATCAAGCCCTCAACGATCCTCGCGCGCGTGTTGCGCGGGTTGAGCCAGAGCAGATGGGCCACGAACGATACAACATCCGGCCGCGCGAGGCCATGCGATGTGATGCATGCGTCCCCTGCGGCGGTGAAGCCCGGGAAACGATTGAAGCTCTCACTTGATCGGAACCTTCGGATCAGTATGATCGACCATCGATGGGTCATGTGCGAGAGAAATACACCGCCGAGTACTACCTGCACCGAGACAAGGACGGCAATCCGGTAGGTTACGGCGTTGATGGCATCGAGGACTTCCACAAGGGGCTGGTGCGCGCCATCGATCTGGACATCCTCGAGCGAATCGACTTCCGTGGGAAGCGCGTGCTGGACGTGGGCTGCGGGCGCGGCGAGGCGGTGAAGTATGCCGCCGAGCACGGCGCCGCCGACGTGCACGGTGTGGATTTCTCCGAGGATGCGATCGCGATCGCGCGCGAGTTCCTGCGGGAGGCCAGGATCACCGCCGAACTGCACTGCGCCGACGCTCTGGAGCTCCTTCGCACGTGGGCCGCGGAAACGAAAAACGAGCGGTTCGACATTGTCATGATGCTCGATTGCGTGGAGCACATTCCACGAGCGGAGCTGTCGTCCTTGCTCTTCGAGCTCCTGCCGATGATGTCTGAGCGGGGCGTTCTGGCGGTCAACACGCCTGCCTTCGGGGCCGACAACGACGTCCTCGTGGAAGGCCTCAAGCCGGAGGCGCGCGACGACAGCGACGACCACGAAGCGACGGCAGGGATGCACTGCAATCGCTACACGTGCCATTCATTCAAGCTGTATCTGCGACGGCACGGATTCGGGGCTCTTTCCCACCATCTCTTCGTGCCTCATGCCTGGCCACCGCGATGGTTGCAGGCCACGCGTTGGGCCAGGCGGCGGGCCGCAAAGATGGGCTACCCGATCCTCCTGCCGCGCGCGGATCAACCCGAGACCTACAGCGGCCCGACGCGGCGGCCCTGGCGGCAGCATCCTGTCCTCGCGCCCGCGCGGCGCCTCAAGAGATTGCTTCGCTCCCTGGTGCGAGGAAAGAACACCCACGATGTGCCACCCCTCCACCGCTCGAAGAGATAGGTCATCGAGTCGGAGTCGAGCATCCAGGATCGGTGTGGTAAGGTGCCCGGCCATGGTGGAGACGTCGGGCAAGGAAACACGCGACGCCGGCCTGCGCTCGGGCGCCGTCCTCGCGGCCGTCATCATCCCCGCGCTGAACGAGGAGCGATCACTCCCGTTGGTGCTGAGGAGCCTCTCGGAGTTGAGGCCTGCCTCGTTGCGCGACGGCCGGAGGATCGAGCTGGCCGGAATCATCGTCGTGGACAACGGGAGCACCGACGCCACGGCCGCGGTCGCGGCCGGCTTGGGCGCTTTGGTGCTCGCCGAGCCACGACGTGGGTACGGACGGGCCTGCCTGACGGGCCTCGCGCACCTGGAGCACGACCCTCCCGACATCGTCGTCTTTCTCGACGCGGACTTCAGCGACGACCCTTCCCTCATGTTCGACCTGGTGCGCCCCATTGCCGAGGGCGAGCACGACTTCGTCCTCGGCTCGCGGTTGATCGGTCGTCTCGAGCCGGGCGCGATGCCGCCGCAGGCGCGCTACGGCAACGCCCTGTCGGTGACGCTCATCCGGCTGCTGTACGGGTTCAGCTACACCGACCTGGGACCGTTCCGCGCGATCAGCTACCCGTGCCTGCGCGCGCTCGGCATGCGCGACGAGACATTCGGATGGACCGCGGAGATGCAGGTCAAGGCCCTGCTGGCCGGGCTGCGCGTGCACGAGATCCCGGTGCCCTACCGGAGGCGCGTGGGGTCGTCCAAGATCACCGGGACGTTGTCGGGAACGGTGAAGGCGGGAGCGAAAATCCTCTGGACCATACTCAAGTACCGAGTCGCGCCGGAGGGAAACGCTACTCGCGCTCGTGGATCGTCTTGAGCTCGACGATCTCGTAGGTTCTCTTGCCGGAGGGGACGGTGATCGTGACCTCGTCGCCCACTTTCTTGTTCACGAAGCCGCGCGCCAGAGGAGACGACAGCGAGATCTTCCCGCGGGGGGGATCGGCCATGCCGTCCATCACGATTTCGTATTGAACCTGCTTGTCGTCGTCGCCGTCCACCACCTTGAAGAGCGACCCAAGCCCGATCCGGTCCTTGGGCACCTGATCGAACCGGAGAAGTGAAAGCTCCGAGAGCTTCTGCTTGAGCTGCCCGATTCGCGACTGGACCAGCCTCTGCCTCTCGAGGGCCGTCTGGTATTCGGCGTTCTCGCGCAGGTCACCCATCGCCACGGCCTTCTTGATCTCCTGTGGTAGCTCGATCTTGAGCTCCCTCTCAAGCATCTTCAGCTCGGCTTCGAGCGAATCCTTCAACGGCGTGCCTGTCATGCTCCGTGCCTCACAGCCCGGCTCGGTTTCCCGTCGACATCCGAAATCGTTGATAGCGCCGGAAGTATACGCGGGGTGGCCGCCCCCAGCAACAGAGCACTATGTTACTGCACCGGAGGTGATGCGGCGATGTTCGTCAACTGCCCCGGCTGCAATACCCATTACGTCATCGACGAGCGCAAGGTCCCGCCCCGGGGGGCGAAGATGACCTGCCGGGAGTGCGGAAACTCCTGGAAAGTCGGCGGATCTCCTCCCGCCCATGCGGCGACTCGCCCGGCTCCCACCTCCTCAGCCCCCGCATCGGAGACGGCCAGTCAGAAGGCGGCCGCGACGCCGCCCCACTCCGAGATCTCGGCCACGCTCCTCAAACCAGTGCATTGTCCGAGCTGCGGGCATCTTTTCGTCCCGTACGCCCCTGCTCCCCCCGGAGCCCCGGCGCAGGCCACGCCTTCATCGAGCAAGCCGGCCGCGGCACGTGGCAAGGTCCTGCTGGTGGAGGACCAGAACTACTTCGCCGAGCTGACCAGGGAGGCGTTGAGCAAGGCGTACGATACGACCGTGGCAGCCACTCTCGGTGAGGCAGGCAAACTCCTCGACTCTGGGCCGTATGACTTGGTGATCCTGGACCTCTCCCTCGAAGAAGGAGAAGACGGGACCCAGCTCCTCCGGGCGACCAAGAAGCGCGGCATTCCGGTTCTGATCTTCACCGCGCGCGACGAGACCGAGCTGTACGGCAGCGCCTGGGAGCAGCTCAAGTCTGCCGGAGCCTCGGACATCCTGATCAAGGGAGTCCATGTCGGCGAGGAGCTGCGACAGAAGGTCCAGTCGATGCTCGGCGCATCCCGCAAGTAGGCAGGCTGGCCCGACCTCTTCTCCAACAGCCGTACGCTCGATCATGATGCCTTGAAAAGGGCGGGAGCCCTTTCGGGCTCCCTTTACAGGCACTGGAACAAGAGGTTGTCCGGCATGGGGACCGGCCCTCCTATCCGCATATTCGAGTAGGCAGACTCGAATATGTACGATTGCCGATGAATATAGGCTCGGCTTTTGCCCCGTCAAGTCAGAACAATCACTCCTGGGGCCGGTTTGACGGGGTATCGGAGCATCATCTATGATGACCGACCATGGACAGGAAAAGGACCCAGTTGGTGATCGGCGGGATCATCATCCTCGGCGGGATTGCCGGCCTTATCGTCTACAGCTTTAACCAGAGCCTCGTCTATGACCACTCCGTCAGCGAGTTCTTGTCCGATGCCTCGCTACGGCGGGCCAACTGCCGGATCTACGGAAAGGTGAAACCTGACAGCGTGGTGCGCGCCCAGGACCGGATCGGCGTCTCCTTTGCCGTCACCGACGGAATGCAATCGGTGCCGGTCCAGTACGGCAAGGAGGTGCCGGATACCTTCAAGGAGAACGGAGACGTGGTCGTGGAGGGAAAGCTGGACCCAGGCGGCGTCTTCCGGGCGCACAATCTGCTCGCGAAGTGCCCGTCCAAGTACGAGTCGGAAGGGTATGGGAGCCGGCCGTCAACAGGCCGCTCCGCCAGCGGGTCCTGATCGAGGCGCTCGCCTCACCCGGGCACCCGCTGTAATCCTCGAGGCCTGAGATCGTATGGCTGATTTCGGTTACACGTGTCTGGTGCTGGCCCTGATTTCGGCCGTGTGGGCCGTCCTGACGTCGTGGCTCGGGCATCAGAACCGCCACTCCGAGCTGGTCAGAAGCGGCGAGCGGGCGGCGCTCGCGGTGGCGGCGTTGCTGACTCTCTCCTCGCTGAGCCTCATCTTCGCGTTCCTGTCGGACGACTTCTCCCTTTCGTATGTCGCGCAGAACTCCACCAGCACGCAGCCCGCCATCTACAAGGTGACGGCCCTGTGGGGCGGCCAGGCCGGGTCGCTGCTGCTGTGGGTCTGGATCCTCTCGATCTACGCCGCGGTTGTCGTCCTCCAGAACGGGAAACGCAACCGTGAGCTGATGCCCGGCGTCACCGGCACGCTGATGGGCGTGGTCACATTCTTCCTGTTCATGCTGGAGTACGTGAGCAACCCGTTCCAGCCGCTGCCTCAGCCGGCGGTCGACGGGATGGGGCTCAATCCCCTTCTGCAGAATCCCTTCATGGCCTCGCATCCCCCCAGCCTCTACCTGGGCTACGTCGGCGTGTCGGTCCCGTTCGCCTTCGCCATGGCCGCGCTGATGTCTGGCAGGCTCGGCAACGAATGGATCGTCACCATCAGGCGCTGGTCGTTGTTCGCCTGGTTCTTCCTGGGCATCGGCATCCTGCAAGGAGGGTACTGGGCCTACGTGGAGCTGGGCTGGGGCGGGTACTGGGCCTGGGATCCCGTGGAGAACGCCTCGCTCATGCCGTGGCTGACGATGACCGCGTTCGTGCACTCGGTCATGATCCAGGAAAAGAAAGGCATGATGAAGGTCTGGAACGTGCTGCTGGTGCTCATCACCTTCAGCCTTTCGATCTTCGGCACCTTCATCACCAGAAGCGGCGTGATCTCGTCGGTGCACTCGTTCACCAAGTCGTCCCTGGGGCCCTGGTTCGCGGGGTTCTGGGTGGGGATGGTGCTGTTCAGCATGACGCTCCTGGTCATCAGGCTGCCGAAGCTGCGTTCCGAGAATTCGCTGGAGTCGCTGCTGTCGCGCGAGAGCGCGTTCCTGTTCAACAACATCATCTTCATCGCGATCTGCTTCACGGTCTTCTGGGGCACGGTCTATCCGATCCTGTCGGAGGCAATCCAGGGCGCGAAGGTCTCGGTCGGCCCGCCCTGGTTCAACCAGTGGATCGTGCCGCTGGGCCTGTCGCTCATCTTCGTCACCGGGGTGGGCCCGCTGATCGCCTGGAGGAGGGCCTCCGGTCAGAACCTCAGCAGGAATTTCATGGTGCCGGGGGCAACGGCGCTGGCCCTCGCGGCGCTTCTGGTGATCTGCGGCATGCGGCACGTCAGGGCGATCGCCGGCTTCGCCCTGTGCAGCTTCGTGCTGGCCACCGTCGTTGCCGAGCTGTACCGCGGCGCACGGGTGCGGATGAGGACCAACTCCGAGAGCTTCCTCGGGGGTCTGGCCGGCCTGATCGGCAAGAACAAGCGCCGCTACGGCGGCTACCTGGTGCACGTCGGAATGGTGATGATCTTCGTGGGGATCATCGGCTCGTCGGCCTTCCAGCAGGAGGCGACGGCCAACCTGAAGCGCGGGGAGAGTTTCTCCGTGGGGCGCTATGTGATGAGGTTCGCCGACACGACCTCCTCGCACGACGAGCACAAGGACGTCCTGTCCACGACGCTCGAGGTGTACCGGGGCGGCGATCAGGTGGCGACGTTGCGTCCGGAGAAGTACTTCTTCCGTGCCTCCGAGCAGCCCACCACCGAGGTGGCGATTTACGGGCTGTTCAACTGGCCGCCGAACCTGTCCGATGATCTTTACACGATCCTGGTGGACAACAACCCGCAGACCGGCGGTTACACGTTCAAGGCGTACCTCAACCCCCTGGTTTCCTGGATCTGGCTCGGAGGGTTCGTCGTGATCATCGGCACGCACATCGCGGTGCTGCCCGAGTGGAGGCACCGGCGGGCGTTCAGCGCCGCGGCGAGACGGGAGGCCGAGAGCGTTGCGTCATGAGACCCCGCTTAAGAGAGCGGCCGCGATCCTCTTGTGCTTCACGGCGGGATGGGTGGCGAGCGAGGCCTTCGCGCAGCAACCCACGCGGAATCTGCACCTTGAAGGCGCCGTCACGGGCACGATCGTCGAGTCGCCCGAGGCGATGAAGGTCACCACCATCATCCAGTGTTTCTGCGGCACATGCGTGAACCAGACGCTGCACGAATGCACCTGCGGGCTCGCGGTCCGGGAGCGAGAACGGGTGGCGGCGGACCTCGCGGCGGGGGCGAGGCCCGATACCATTATCGCGCGGTACCTCCAGGAGAACGGGCCCCAGGTCCGCATCGTGCCGGAGAAGCGAGGCCTTGACCTTGTGGGCTGGAGCGTCCCATTCGCCGCGGCCCTGGCAGGGCTGCTGTCGCTGCTCTTGGTACTGCGGAGCTGGCGCCGCCGCGGGCTGGACGGAGCGCCCCGGCCTCTGCGCCCGCGCGCGGTCGGCGCCGTGGCCTACGGCGCTGACGGCACCGACCGGGCGTACTTGGAGAGGCTCGAGCGCGAGCTGAAGGAGTTCGATTGATCATGATCCTGTCGGCGGCGGTGGCCGGTGTGACGGCCCTGTTCGTGCTGGCTCCGTTGCTCGGCTGGGGCGCGGCGCCCGCGTTCGATCCTCCCGCCGCGGCGAAGGCCGGCCTCAAGGAGGAGCTGCTGAGGCAGCGGCAGGAGATCCTCGTGGGAATCAAGGACCTCGATCTAGAATACGAGGTCGGCAAACTCACCAAGGATGACTACGAGATGACGCGCGAGCGGCTCGCACAGCAGGCCGTCGAGATCTACCGGCAGATGGACAAGGATGACCGGAGCTGAGCCCTCCTCGGCGGCGCCCTCCCCCCCCCCCGTCCCCCCCGTCCGCGCGCGCGGCCTCACGCGCCGCTACGGTCCGCTCCAGGCGCTGGATGGAGTGGACCTCACGCTTGAAAGGGGTGACTTTCTCACGATCTTCGGGCCCAACGGCGCGGGCAAGACGACGCTTCTCAAGGTGCTGGCATCTCTGGTGAAGCCCACCTCCGGATCTCTCGCCGTATTCGGTCTCGACCCCCGCCGCGCGCCCGACCTGGTCAAGCGCCGCATCGGCATGATCGCCCACTCCGGATTCCTGTACGCGGGCCTCAGCGCGACGGACAACCTGGTGTTCTTCGGCCGCCTGTACGATCTGCCCGACGCCGCGCGACGGAGCGAGGCCTTGCTCGCGGCCGTGGGGCTCCAGGATCGGGCGGGCGACCTGGTCAGGACCTTCTCCCGCGGGATGCAGCAGAGGCTCGCGATCGCGCGGGCGCTCATCCACGATCCCGACCTCGTGCTGCTCGACGAGCCGTACACGGGCCTCGATCAGCACGCGTCCCGCATGCTGCGCGGGATCCTCCAGCAGGTGCGCGGCTCCGGGCGCACGGTGGTGATGGTGACGCATCACCTGGAAGAGGGCCTCGAGGTGAGCACGCGCATCGCCATCATGTCGCGGGGCCGCTTGGCGCGCGAGGCGCCGGCCGCCTCGCTCACGCGCGGCGCGCTGGAGGCGCTCTACCAGGACGTGGTTTCCGGGGCGGCCGCATGACGCCGGGCGCACGATCCTCCGTGGCCAGGCTTCCCGTGGAGGGATCCGGCATCCTCTTGGCAATCGGCAGGGAGGCCGCCAAGGCGCTGCGCATCTGGGCCAAGGATCTTCGCATCGAGTGGCGCAGTCTGGACAACCTGCCCGCGATGCTCTTCTTCTCCATGCTGGTGCTGGTGATCTTCAACTTCGGGTTCGACTTTCAACAGGCGGATTTTCGCGAGCTGGGGCCGGGCGTGCTCTGGGTCGCGTTTAGCTTCGCCGGCGTGCTCTCCTTCGCGCACTCATTCGCGCTGGAGCGAGACGGCGAGTGCATCCAGGGGCTGATGCTGGCGCCCCTGGACCCGGGGACACTTTACCTGGGCAAGATGATGGCGAACCTTAGCGCGATGCTGATCGTGGAGGCCGCGCTTCTTCCCCTCTCGGCGGTCCTGTTCAACTACAATCTGCCGGCAGTGGCCGGCAGGCTTGCGCTCGTGGTGCTGGTGCATACGTTCGGGTTCGCGGCCGTGGGGACCTTGTTCGGAGCGATGACGGCCCGCACTCGCCGGGGCGACGTGCTGCTGCCAATCCTGCTGTTTTCCGTCTCGGTGCCGCTGATGATCGCCGCCGTGAAGACCACGGCCGCCGTCCTGGCCGGCGCGGATCTCGCGGAGGGCGACGCGCGCACCTGGTTGACGATGGCGGCAATCTTCGACCTCGTCCTCGTGACGGCGGCCTATCTGACGTTCGAGTACATCCTGGAGGAGTGACACCCCCGTGAACAGCTCGCGGAAGTCCTGGCTGGGCGCGGCGCAGATCGCGCTGCCGCTGATGACGCTGGCGCTCGTCATCTACACGCTGCACGGCGCGTTCTTCTTCGCCGCGCGCGAGAAGGTCATGGGGGACGTTCAGAGGATCTTCTATTTCCACGCTCCCGCCGGCCTCGTCTGCTTCCTGGCGTTTTTCGTCACCTTCATCGCCAGCATCGCCTACCTCGCCACGCGCAACACCTTCTGGGACCACGTCGGCCTCGCCTCCACGGAGGTGGGTCTGCTGCTGTGCAGCATCGTCCTGCTGACGGGCCCGCTGTGGGCCAGGCCGGTCTGGGGCACCTTTTGGACCTGGGAGGCCCGGCTCACCACGACGCTGATCCTGTGGCTGATCTACATGGGGTACCTGCTGGTACGGCGGTACACGGACAGCCCCGAGCAGCAAGCGCGGTTCGCCGCTGTCATGGGGATCATCGGCTTCTTGGATGTGCCGATCGTCTACTGGTCGGTGAGCTGGTGGCGGGGGCACCATCCGCTCGTCCTGAAGATCTCTGGCGGCGGGGGGCTGGAGCCCAGCATGCGGACCGTTTTCGTGAGAGGCATCATCACGTATCTCGTGATGTACGCCTGCCTGATGGTATTGAGAGTGCCCCTCGGGCGGGCGGAAGAGGAGCTGCGCTGGCTTGCAGAGCGCGCCGCGGCGCTGCCGCGGCGGCAGGGAGCCCGGCCGGCGCGCGTTTCGTGAGGAGACTGGAGTGGCGGAGCACTTCCCGTACTTGTTCTGGGCCTACAACATCATCTGGTTCTTGATCGCCGGCTACGTGATAACGCTGGGGATGCGCCAGCGCTCGATCCGGCGCCGCATCGAACGGATCGAGCGGGCGCTGGGCAGGGAGGAGCAGGCATGAAAGCAGCATCAGCCGGGGTCGTGCTTGCGTTTTTCTGCCTGACAGGAGCCTCTCTGCCCGGCGCGGTCGCGGCCGCTGCCGGGAAGGCCGGCGAGGTGCAGACGCTGAAGGGAGAGCTGGTGGACTCGCGGTGCTGGTTGACAGAGGCCAAGCGAGGCGCAGATCACCAGAAGTGCGCCGCGCTCTGCATGAAGGACGGCATCCCGGCCGGGCTGGTCACCTCGGACGGCAAGTACTACACCCTGATCGTCCAGCCCGCCTCGCTCGCCGAAATCATGGCGCTGCAGGCGGAGGTGACGGGCACCGTGAACGGCGACACCATCGTCCCGACCACGATGAAGGTGATGAAGAACGGCGCCTGGGTCGAGTTCAAGCTGCCAGAGCAGATGATGTGAGCCAGAGAGACGTGGCCATTCGATCGAGCGACCATCCGCGCGGTGCCGTACCGCCGCGGCGCCGCGCCGCCACGGCGGCGTGCGCGGCGATGGCGGCGGCCGCGTGCCTCGCAGCGCTGGCGGGCGCCCACGAGGGACACACCACGCCCTGGGTGGCGCCGGACTTCACGACGGCCATGAAGAACCCCGCGCCTCCCGAGGCCGGGTCGGTCGAGCGCGGCAGGCAGCTCTTTGCTGTGAACTGCTTCGCCTGTCACGGAGAGAAGGGAGACGGCAAGGGGCCCGTCGCGGTGCGTCTCGGGTTCACCGCCGGAAACCTCGCCGACGCCGAGGACATGGCGAGGGAGACGGACGGGGCGCTGTTCTGGAAGATCTCCACGGGGCGCGACCCGATGCCCGCATTCTCCAAGGACAAAGGGCTCACCGAGCCGCAGATCTGGGACCTCGTCAACTTCACGCGCACGCTCGCGCGCGGCGCACCGCCGAAGCCCAAGGACAAGTAGAACCCGATGTTTCTTCCCTCCCGCCGCTGGCTTGCCCTTGCTCTGCTTCTGTCCGCGACGGCCGTCGCGGGCGGTCCGGTGCTCTGCGCTTCCAGACCCGCCGAGAGAGCGCGGCACGCGATGGTGGCGGGCCCCGAGCCGTTAGCGGTGGAGGAAGGGCTCAAGGTCCTGCGCGAGGGAGGCAACGCCGTGGACGCGGCGGTGGCGATCGCGTTCGCCCTGGCGGTCACCCATCCTCAGGCGGGCAACATCGGCGGCGGTGGGTTCATGCTGATCCGCCTCCCTTCAGGGCAGAGCGAATTCATCGACTATCGCGAAACCTCTCCTGCGGCGTCGGCGCGCGACATGTTTCTCGATGAGCGAGGCGAGGCGGTCGCGGGAGCCAGCCTCAGGACCTGGCGCGCCGTGGGAGTTCCCGGCACCGTGGCGGGCCTCGCCCTGGCCCGGGCGAGGTTCGGCACGCTTCCGTGGAGAAGGCTGCTCTCCCCTGCCATCAGACTCGCGCGCGAGGGTCTGCCGGTGAGCCGGATTTTGGAGCGGGAGCTGCTCTCCGAGAAAGACCGACTGGCGGCCTGGCCTTCCACGCGATCCGTCTTCTTCAGAGGCGGCGAACCGCTCAAGGAGGGTGATCTCCTTGTCCAGAAGGACCTGGCGCGCACGTTCGAGACGCTGGCGCGCGAGGGAGATGAAGCCTTCTACCGCGGCGTCATCGCGCGCGCCCTGGAGCAGGAGATGTCCTCGCACTCAGGGTTGATCACCCGCGAGGACCTCG
>JAWPNA010000049.1:0-16781 GCA_045402695.1 Acidobacteriota bacterium | reverse complement strand
AGGTGCGTGTGCTACGGCTGGAGGGCGGAAAAGACCCTGACCTGTTCGTGAGAGATCGGGGCGTTGACGTCTACAAGGCGGTGCTCCAGAAGGCGCCGCGGTACTTCGATTACCTGCTCGATGTCGTGACAGCGGGCAAGGACCTCTCCGACTACGAGGCCAAGAGCGCGGCGCTCCGAGAGATCCTGCCGGTCATCTCCCTGGTCCCGGACAGGATCGAGCGTGCCGGTTACGTCAACGCACTGGCCGAGAGACTGGCCATCTCCGATGACGTGATGCTCGCCGAGATCCGCGAGGGTGTGGTGAAGGCGCCGGCACGCTCGCGCTCGAAGGTCGCCATCCGGACCGTGGCAGGCACTCCCGCAATCGCCGAGTCGGAGGAGAGGCTGGTGCGGGCTCTTCTGGAAAGCGCGGACATCCGGTCCGAAGTGCTCGCGCAGTTGACGGAGGAGGACCTGGCCGGCTCCTCCATCGAAATCATGGTCCGGGCAATCGAAGCGCTTTGCCAGAGCGGTGCCGAGATCTCCTACGCGAGGGTGAACGAGGTCCTGCAGGATCAGAGCAGGACTCTACTGGCGCAGCTCGCCATGAGGCAGGCACCTGCCGTGTCGCGTGATGAGGCGATCGGGTGCGTGGAGTCGCTGAGGCTGCGGCGGCTGCGCAGGGCGCTGGAGGGTCTCCAGAAGGAGATGGAACGAGAAACCGACGCGGCTCGCCTCGACGAGCTGATGCGCCGGAAGATGGACGTGAGCCGTCAAATCAACTCCCTGTCCTGAAGAGGAGAGACGGACTTGGGCATCGAGGACAAGTACAAAGAGGTCCAACAGCTTATTTCGATCGGCCGTGAGAAGGGGTACCTCATGTACGACGAGGTGAATGACCTTCTCCCCGAGGAAATCAACACGTCGGAGGAGATCGACGACATCCTCGTCCTCTTCGGGGAACACGGTATCGAGTTGATTGATTCCGAGGATCACATCCCCCGACGAGAGCCCAAGGAAGACAAGGCAGAGGAGCTCACCAGGGAGGAGCTCAACCGCCTGGAGCTCGGCGCCGGGAGCCTCGAGAAGACCAACGACCCCGTACGAATGTACCTGAGGGAGATGGGCACGGTGTCGCTGCTGACGAAAGAGGGAGAGGTCCGCATCGCGAAGCGGATCGAGCGCGGCGAGCAGAAAGTGCTGCGCGCCTTGTCAAGGAACCATTACGTCGGCAGCGAAATCGTCCGCTTGGGCCGGCTGCTCAGGAAGAACAACGGAGTGCCCGCCGACGGTGTTTTCCTGACCGATGACGAAAACACCGGCGCCCCTCAGCGTCTCAAGGCCGTCGCCCGTTCGATCAACAGCATCACCCGCCATCTGCGCGAGGGGGAGAAGCTGAGGCGCAGGATCATGACCCTCAAGCCGAAAGGGCGCGCATACCGGCAGAACGCATGGAAACTGGCGCGCACGCGCATCAAGGTGGGCCGGCTCATCCGTAGGATCCACATCTCGGACGGCCAGATTCGCCGCTTGGCCGCCACGGCCCGCCGGGCCGCCGAGCGGATGAGAGAGCTGGATCGCGAGCTGTCGGTGCTGAACAAGCGACTCAAGTTGACGCGCGACGAGAAGGCCCGCAAGGACCTGCGGCGCCGGCGAACGGAGGCTTGGCGCGAGAGGATCGCTCTGGATGCGGTGATGGGCTGCGGCGTCGATGATCTGGATCGGATCATGGCCCGGATCGTCGCCGGAGACCGGGAGGCTCAGTTCGCCAAGGGCGACCTCATCGAGGCGAACCTCAGGCTGGTGGTGTCAATCGCGAAGAAGTACACTAACCGCGGTTTGCAATTCCTGGATCTGATCCAGGAGGGCAACATCGGCTTGATGAAGGCCGTCGACAAGTTCGAGTACCGACGCGGCTACAAATTCTCCACGTATGCCACGTGGTGGATTCGCCAGGCGATCACCCGGGCCATCGCCGACCAGGCGCGCACCATCCGCATCCCGGTGCACATGATCGAGACCATCAACAAGCTCGTGAGGGTGTCGCGCAGCCTCGTGCAGGAGGTCGGCCGCGAGCCCACGCCGGAGGAGATCGCCAAGAAGATGGCCATCCCCGTGGCCAAGGTGCGAAAGGTCCTCAAGATCGCTCAGGAGCCGATCTCACTGGAGACGCCGATCGGTGAGGAAGAAGACTCTCACCTATGTGACTTCATCGAGGACCGAGGGGTCATCTCGCCCGTGGACATGGCGATCCGCGAGAGTCTCAAGGACAACACCGATCGCGTGCTCAAGACGCTTTCTCCTCGCGAGGAGAAAGTCCTCAAGATGCGTTTCGGGATCGACGACGGATCGGAGCGCACGCTGGAGGAGGTAGGCCAGTCGTTCGAGGTCACCCGGGAGCGGATCCGCCAGATCGAGTCAAAGGCGCTCAGGAAACTGCGGCACCCATCCCGCAGCCGCCGGCTGAGGGCCTTCCTCGAGGGGCCGGCGTTCTGAGACGGTCTCCTGCCCGAGCCGCCATCATCACACCTGGATCATCCAGCGCCGCCGTCAGGCGCTATAATAAAAGCGTTTCCCCGTAACGGAGACTCGTCATGACCGCTATGATGAGGACCACGGCCTACCCCACGTCGGTCAACGCCCAGATGATCGCGCGGGGTGAGACGGCCGGCCCCGGGACGATTCCGGTGGAGCAGGCGGTGGCGCCGGGCCCGCTCCTTTCCGAGCTCGAGGCCCGGGGCATCAAGGTGACGGAAAGCCGCTCGGCCGGTTGGCCGGTCGCATCACAGGAGGTCCGATGAAGGGCATGAGGTTTCTTAGTGTGATGGCCATCGTGCTGGGGCCGGCGATCGTCCCGGTCGAAGCCGAAGGCGGGCAGACGCAACCCGCGGCATCACAGACGCAGCCTGCCGCGCCGCAGAACGAGACGGCGGCGCCGGCAGTGAAGTTCGATCCCACGAAGTCAGACGGGAAAGCCATCGCGATCGTTGACAAGGTGGTCGAGGCGATGGGAGGAGCCGCCTGGGACCGCACGCGCTTCATCAAGTTCACTTTCGTGGTGAAGCGAGGTGAACAGCGCCAGAACATCCGCACGCACTACTGGGATCGGTACGCCCAGCGTTCGCGGATGGAAGGCCCCTCGAAGGACGGCAAGCCGGTCGTCGCGATTGCGGACCACAGGACCAAGGAGGGCCAGGCCACGCTGGACGGCCAGCTTCTGTTTGACAAGGACGCCAGGAAGTACGTGGACATCGCCTACGGGGCCCTCATCAACGACTCCTACTGGCTCTTCATGCAGTTCAAGCTGAAGGACCCTGGAGTCCGCCTCCGCTACGAAGGAGAGAAGAAGGCGGGTCCAGTCACGTACGACATGATCCTCGTGAGCTTCGACGACGGCGTGGGGATCACCTCGAAGGACCGCTACTGGCTTTACATCAACCGGGACACCAGCATGATCGAGAGGTGGTCGTACGTGCTCGAGGGGCAAGGCGCCAACACCTCACCGACCGCATGGCAATGGGTGGATTGGGCCACCGTCTCAGGCATGAAGCTCGCCCTGCGAAAGACACAACCCGAGGGAGAGGCCGAGATCCTGCTGGAGGACGTGCGTGTGTTCGACTCGCTGCCCGATACGGCCTTCACGAGCACGGCGCCGGTGGACACCACAGGAGCCCAAACGGCGGCGCAATAAGCGGAACGCTCGCTAGGGTCCGCCCGCCGTGCCGCGCTTGCTGCGCTTGCCGCTCCGGAGCGTATTCGCATGGGCTCGCGCCAGGACGTCGAGGAGCGCGTGTCTCTGGGCGTAGAGCCTCTTGAGCGGGCGCCGCCGGCATCGCGTCATCACGTAGGACGCCACCAGCGGAAACACCAGTGTGCTGTCGGCATAGCAGACCACGGCGTCGGGCAGCTTCGCCGGGTCGACCTTCCCCCACGAGACCGCTTCCCCCGGCGTGGCTCCCGACAGCCCGCCGGTGTCGGGACGCGCGTCCGTGATCTGCACGAAGTAATCGTGGCCCTTCACCTCCAGCCCCAGCACCTCCTGAAGCTGCGGCTCGGTCTGCAAGATGAAGTTCTTGGGGCTCCCGCCGCCCAGAATGATGACGGCGCTCTCGCCCCGCTTCTTGGCCCGGTAGACGATGGCGGCCGTCTCGTTGACGTCGCGAGACACGTCGATCTCCAGCGAGCCGCCGGCAAGATTTCGTGCGGCGATGTTCATGCCGATTGTGCTGTCACCCGGCGATGAGGTGTAGATCGGCACCTCGCACCGGTAGGCCGCGCCCAGCAGCGTCCGGCCGCGCCGGCCGCACGTTTTCTCGGCGCGGTGGACATACTTGCCCAGCAGGTAGTGCAGCTCGGAGGTGGCCATCTTCTTCTGGAACTCGGGCTGGTCGATGACGGAATAGACGAACCTGTCTGATTCCAGCAGCACGTCGAGATCGAAGTTGATGTCGTAGATCCGGATGATGCGCTCGCGGAACAGTTTGACGTCGTCGGCGAACGGCGTGCTGCGAAACAGGTCGAACCCCAGGCCGAAGTGGGTGTCGTGGTACAGGTTGGCGCCTGTGCTGATGATGTAGTCGATGAATCCGTTCTCGATCAGTGGAATGAGCGACGAAGCCATGCCCGCGGGGATCATCGCGCCGGACAACGACAGACCCACGGTCACGCGCGGCCGCATGACCTTTCCCGCGAGCAGGTGGCAGATCTCCCAGACGCGCGCGGCGTTGTAGGCATTGAAGTGGCGATCGATCAGATCGGCGACAATCTCGCCGCCCTTGAGCGGCCGCACCTCGATCTTGCCCCGGCCGAGCCGACGCCCCTCGTGGTGGTGATGCTTCATCACTCCACCTTGGTTCCCGTCATGGCGAAGAACTCCGCCTGCGCGTGACTGTCGGTGGCAAGAGCACGAGGCATGAATGCCACCTCCCGCCGTCGTGAGCCGAAGAACGGGAGAACTATACTGGGACCAGGCTCTTGAGGAAAGCCGCGTTGGTGGGATACTTCGACATCTTGTCCAGAAGAAGCTGCATGGCCTCCACCGGCTTCACGGAGCTCAGGACGCGCCTGAGCAGGTTGGCCTTGGACAGCTCCTCGGGAGCGAACAGCAGCTCTTCGCGGCGCGTGCCCGACATGCTGATGTCCACGGCGGGGAAGATCCTGCGCTCGAAGAGCGTACGATCCAGGACCAGCTCCATGTTGCCGGTCCCCTTGAACTCCTGGAAAATCACCTCGTCCATCCGGCTGCCCGTGTCCACCAGGGCGCTCGCGATGATGGTAAGACTGCCACCCTCCTCGGCCTGCCGCGCGGAGCCAAAGAAGTAGCGAGGCTTCTCCATGGTCCGCGAGTCGATCCCTCCCGTCATGATCTTGCCAGAGCCTCGCTGCTCTCGATTGTAGGCGCGCGCCAGCCGCGTAAGCGAGTCCAGAAGGATGATGATGTCGCGCCCGTGCTCCACCTCACGCCGCGCGTGCTCCAGCACGATCTCCGCCACGTTGACGTGCTGGCGGGACATCTCGTCGGAGGAGGAGGCGATGACCTCGCCCTTCACCGAGCGCCGGAAGTCGGTGACCTCCTCCGGCCGCTCGTCCACCAGCAGGACGATCAGCTTGGCATGCGGATGATTGGTCGAAATGCTGGCTGCCAGCTTCTGCAGCAACGTCGTCTTTCCGGTCTTCGGCGCCGCCACGATGAGACCGCGCTGGCCGAAGCCGATGGGTGTGATCAGGTCGAGCACCCTCATGGAGAGCTCGTCTGGCGCGGTTTCAAGCCTCAGCCTGCGGTTGGGTGCGATGGAGGTGAGCTTCTCGAAGGGGATGAGCGGACGCCCCTCCGGGTGCCCGTTGACCAGCTCGATCTGCTGGAGCGCGACCTGTCCCTGAGGCCCTCGGGTCGGACTGACGATGCCCTTCAGGAGCGTCCCCTCCCTGTAGTTCGTCGGACGGAGAATGTTGGCCGGAACATAGATGTCGCCGGTGGAGGCCAGATAGTTGTTCTCCTTGCGCCGCAGAAACCCGAAACCGGCGGGGAAGATCTCGAGGATTCCCTCGGTCATCTCACCCGCTGCGGGCGCCGGAGCTCCCGGCCGCAACGCCGTCTGACCGTCCCCGCGGTTGTGGCCCGAGCGCCGATGTCCCCCACCCTGCGGGCCTCCGGTATGTCCCTGACCGGAGCCCGGCCTGAAGTGCTGGCCGCTGAACCTTTGCTGTGAGTGGTGCGGGCCCTTTCCCTGGCCTGTATTGCCCGACTGCTGGCCGTGACGGGATCCGGGGCGCTGGGGGTGCCCGCCGGCAGGCGGTGAACTCGGCCCGCGTCGCTGCGGAGGCCCCCCTCCACCCGGCTGGCGCGGGCCTCCTCTGGAACGGTTTCTCACCTGGTCAGCACCAAAAGCTCATACCGAATGACTGCCGCGCTGAACGGCCCGAGGCGCCCACCTTGGAAAACGGCGCGGCGAACCTGGGCCGCGACAACAGGGCGCATGACCCGCCTTCGGGCATGGGCCGGTCCCCCGGGACAAAGGAAAGCGCCTCGTCGGCCTTTCGGGGGATGCGCGGGTGAGGAAACAAGTCGCCGACGACCCTTGATTCGGCGCCCACGTCGGCTGGGACCCGCGCCGGACGGTTCAATCTAACACAGGCCGGGTCAAGAAGGAAGTGCAACCCACCCGCTGATAGAATATCGGAGATGGTCCGATCCGGTCCCTGGTCAGCCGCCGCGGGCGTCATGCTTACCCTCCTGATGCTCGCCTGCTCCGCCCACTCGGACCTTCCGGGCGAAGCGGACGCGCACCCGACCGGCCGGCTCGATGCCGGCGCGGGATTCATGGCAGGAGCTGCGGCGAGGATCATCACTCCCGACCTGGCGCAGGCGACACGTCCGGTGTACGTCGGCGGCCTGCAAAGGGGCCTCAAGGCCACAGGCGTGCACGACGATCTGTATGCCAGGGCACTGATCATCACTGGGGCGGACGGCAAGAGCGTGGGTCTCGTCATTCTTGATCTGATCGGGTTCTTCCATGACGACGTGCAGGCGATGCGCGAGGAGTTGAACAGGCGCCATCCCGAGGTGAGTCTCGACTATCTCGCAGTGGCCAGCACGCACACGCACGCCGGCCCGGATGTGATCGGACTGTGGACCCCGATTGGCGAATCGGTTGATGCGGAGTACATCTCCCGTGTGCGGGCCGAAGCGGTAGAGGCGGTCGCACAGGCTTGGGCCCAACGCCGCCCCGCATCACTCCACGTGGCTCAGGCCCTCGCCCCGGACCTGGCCAAGGACACGCGTCAACCCGAGGTGATCGACGATACCGTCATGGCCATGGGCCTGCGGACGCGTGACGAGTCCGAGGGAATCGCGAGCCTTGTGAACTGGAACAGCCATCCCAGTGTGATGGGTGGAGACAACAGCGAGATCTCAGCGGACTTCCCGAGGGCCGTGGTGGCGCGGATGGAGAGGCAATGGGGAGGGACGGCGATGTACGCCAGCGGGGCTCTGGGTGGCCAGATCGGCTCGGGGCGCGTGAAAATCGTGGACCCGGTCACGGGCAAGAGCACGGACAGCAGGGCGCGGCGCGCGGAGCTCATCGGTGACCGGATCGCCGAGATCGCGCTCGAAGCGCTCACTCGCACAACCGCCACGGGCCCGGTGCCTCCACCTTCGCTCGTGATCCGGACCCAGACGCTGTTCGTTCCGATGGACAACCCCCGCTTTGCGGAGGGGCTGGCTATAGGCCTCATCAGGCAGCGCCGGCTCTATCCTCATGGCGGCGGCGACGGGTGGCTCCCATCCGAGCTCCCCGATCCGTCCACACTGCGTCCCGGCGTGTACGATCTGAAGACCGAGGTGGGTGTCGTGGATCTGGGTCCGGCCCGATGGCTGTTGATCCCTGGAGAGCTGTATCCCGAGCTCGCGCTGGGACGGGTGCAGGAACCCCAGGATCCCGGCGCGGACTTCCAGGGCGCCCCAAAGGAACCGGCCCTCAGGAAGATGTCCGATTGCCCGGTTTTCCTGATCGGACTGGCCAACGACGAGCTGGGGTACCTCATCCCGAAGTCCCAGTGGGACAGCGAGCCACCCTATGCCTACGGTCGGGACGAGCCGCAGTACGGAGAGAAGAACTCGCTGGGGCCCGAGACCGCCCCGATCCTCATGAAGGCGTTCCGGGAGCTTCTCTCGCAGGATTGAGGCGGTCCCGTTGCCCGCATCCGCGGGGCGGACCTATATTGCGCCGCGATGAAAGCGCTTGGTATCGCCCCCGTCCCGACCCGCCTCCGAGTCACCGACGATCACGGTTTCGAGAAGGTGGTCCTGATCGACCGCGACGTCTTTCCCATCGGGTGCCAAGCCCTCGGAGGGCTCGAGATCCCACCGGATGACAGCGAATCGATCCAGCCGCGCCACGCGCTGATCCTCAGGGACGGCGATGAGTACATCCTGAAAGACGAATCGGGCTGCCGGGGAACGCGAGTCAACGGCCGTCCCATCCGCCGCACCATCCTCAAGCATGGCGATCAGATAACGCTCGGGACCAGCCCTTTACGCATCTGTTTCCTCGTTGAAGGGACACGAGCGGCGGATGCTCAGCGCAACCGGATTGGGAGGATGATGGAAGTGCTGCGCCACCTGCACGAGCATCTCGACCTGAATGAGGTCCCAGCGCGGGCGGTCGCCGGCATCATGGATGTGTTCGGAGCGTCCTGGGTCATGGTCTCCTTGACGGGCGCCGAGGGCCGTTTCGAGGTCGCCGCATCCGGGGATGCCGATGGCCGGCTCCCCTCAGCACCGAGCGCCGCCGCGGGACGAGTCATCGGGTCATCGCGCAGCCATTTCCATCCGCACCACCTTTGCGTTCCGATCCCGGAAGGCGGCCAGACGCAGGGAGCCATCGAGGTGGGACCGCGCGAGGCCGGAGCCTATGCGGCCTGGGACCTGCAACTGTTGGAGGCGATGGCCGCGCACGTGGGTGTCGCGATCGCCAATTCGCGACGGTTGTCGAAGCAGGCGGTTCAGTCCGCGGCCGCTGGAGGCTGAGCCGCCCCGAAGGTGATAGAATCCGCCATCCAAATGAGATGGCTCGCCCGCGCCGCCCTCTGCCTTTTGCTTCCTTGCATTGTCCCGACAGCCGGTGACTCATCCGAAGAGCGGGCCGAGGCCCGCCTGCTCATCGAAACCGACGTCTCCTTCACCACGAACCTCGTTCACTGGGTCGACAACCTCGCGGGCACTTCCGCCGGCAAGACCATGCCGGTCTATCAACAGTACTGGCGGGAGCGCTTCGGTCCGATGGACGCCGCTGACCGGACCGCCCTGGAGACCTTCGCGCGGATCCGCGGACTGCGGATCCCGCCAGAGAGCCGGGGCGCAGTCACCACGTCTGGATGCCTTCCCGTTCAGACCGAGACGCTGAACTGGCACCAGATCTTTCTGTCCAGCGCCATGCAGGCCGGTTCGATCGATGAACTGATCACTCTCGTCTCTCACCAGCTCGGCGATAATGACACGACGGCCCTGGCGCGGTCACTGGAAAGATTCCGTCCCCGCTTTACAAAGGTGTGGCGGGACCTGGGGCACGTGCGCCGGTTCCAGCGGCGCTTTCACCGGTTCTTGAAGGAGGGCCGGCTGCTCGACTATCTCGGCACCGTCGCCGGCTTCATGGGAGTAGACCCCGCAGCGGCCCCCTCCATGAAGATTTCTTTCATCGGCCTTCCTTCCAACGGATCGACTCACGCTGAGGCTGACGGCGAGCACCTACTGATCGAGATCCGTCCTCTCGACTCCCCCGAGGACCAGATCCAGGTCGTGGCTCACGAAGCATCGCACTTCCTGATGAGATTGATGACAGCAAAGCAACTCGATGTGCTGGCCGGCCAGGCCTACGGCGAAGGAGACGCGGGCGCACTTCTGTGGAGGTACCTCTGGGAGGGGCTGCCTACAGCGCTGGGCCAAGGCCTGGCCGAGGCGCGCGTGGGCAGGGGCTCCTTCTCGCCCGACAGGCCCTGGTACCACACTGCCTCAATCGACCAGTTCGCGAAGCTGGCCTATCCGTTCGTGAACAAAGCGGTGGACGGCTCGCATTCCGTCGTCGACGGCCTGATCCCCGAAACGGCGCGGGCCCTGAGGGAGGCCCGGCTGTATCGGGAGGCTCGGCCCGGAGAGTTCCTCATGACGGCCTTCTTCGCAAGCGGGGAGGGGCTCTCTCAGCCAGCTCGGCAATTGCGGTTGCGCCTGGGTCTGGAGCGAGATGCCGCGACATCCGGCAGCTTCGAGCTGGATGATCCGGCGGTGAAGGAACTCCTGCGCCGGTACACCTGTATGGGAGGTGTGGCGCTGATCAGGCCCCACGAGCTGGAACGGGCGGCCAGGCTCGACGGCACCGACTTGCTGTCGGTCGAGACAGTCCAGAGGGCCAAAGAGCGCGCGCGCGAAGGGATGAGCGTGATCCTCACGGGGCGCCGCGCGGGCGGCGGCGCCGTCTACTATCTGGTAGCGCCCAGGTTGCAGGCCGTGCCGCGGCTTATCGAGGCCTTCGCCGGGCTGAGAGGGGGCGCGCCCACAGAGCCGCTCATCATCACGGGCGGGAACATCGGCTCGCCCTGAACGAGATTCTTCCATCCGGGGCCACCACCGGCGCCGGGACGCACCTGATACGAGGGCCCAGAAAGGCGATTGCTTTAATCGCAAGGCGCAGCGCGGCAAAATGCTGTATTGACATTCCAGCCGGATGGAGGTATGAGAGATGTCAACCTTTCGCGCGCGTCCCGGGGCGCCAATCCTTGCGGAGGGAGCGACCGGCCTCAGCCTACCCGGGCCGGCTGGCGTCCCGGGGCGACGCGAAAAACGGCGGGGAAACGGGCGCGATGATGGGTCGGGCACACCCCTTGGGTTCGATCCATCATCGCTCTGCGTTACTCTCCCGCCGCAGCTCCGCGCTGGGGAAGCGACCTCAAGCCAGGCCGCGGGGATCACGCCACGCGCATCTTCCCGAACGCCACATTATGAGAAAAGCAGATGGGCGGGGCCATCTTTGGCCCGACCCATCGCTGGGTTCCTGACCCTTCGGAACGTCGCCGCCGATCCCCTTATGGCGGCCGCCAATGAGCAGCGCGCTCGCGACGTAAAGAGTGCACTGAAGGGAAGGAATCCCTCCACCTGGCGATCCGCGATAGAATGCGCGCTCGGTGGGGGAACGAACGGCGTCGTGCCTTCGTAGATGAGGCTGTCATGAAAACCGGGATGAAGATCACGCTGGGGTGCCTCGCGACGCCCTTCATTCTGCTGCTGCTCATCGGCGTCCTGGTGGTCGCCTTCCGCGCCTTGCCCATGCGGCCCAGCGAGCAGGCTTCCGCGAACATCGAGCAGCCGGTCAGCACGGTGACGGCGGGTCAGCTTGCCGCCGAGGGACTGGACCCCGCTGAGGCCGGCGCCTCACCGCCGGCCGCGGTTTCCATGAACGTCTGGCTGGAAGAAGGAAACTTCACCATCAAGGCGGGGCCTGCGGGCTCCGGTGTCCGCGTGGAAGGAGACTACGATGCCGGAATGTACGAGTTGAAGCAGCAGCTCGAGAAGGATGATGCGGGCGCACCGGTCTACACCCTCTCCTTTCGCTCGCGATACTCGATGATGCGCCGGATACTGACCCATGGGGCGGTCGTCCTCGATGACGACACCAACCGGCTGACGATCTACCTTCCCCGTGATCTACCCATGGCCCTGCGCGCGCAAGTGAGGAAGGGTCAGTCCCATCTCGAGCTGGGCGGGTTGTCGCTCAAGAGCGCCACGCTGGATCTGGAGATGGGAGAGCATCGCATCACCGTGGACGAGCCCAACCCGATCGAGATGAACGGTTTCGAGACGCGCGCCGGCATGGGAGAGGTGAAAATGCAGAATCTGGGGAACCTGCGAGCCGGCAGCATCAGCGTCTGGGGAAAGATGGGCGAGATCGGCGTGGACCTCGGGCGTCAGATCGCGCGGGACACGAAGCTGTACACGCGGATGAGGATGGGTGAAATGAGGCTCCTGCTCCCGCGCGGGGTCCGGGTCAACGCGCGCACGAGTGTCTTTCTGGGGGGCAGCTCCGGTGAGCCGGAAGAAGGAGAAAACGAGGAGAACGCGGGGTCGTCGCCCTATCAGCTCGACGTGGACGCCGGCGCCAGCTTCGGCGAAGTGAAGTACGTACGTTACTGAACGATCCCCTCCTGCTCAAGACCCACACTGAAAGAAATCCTCACAAGACCCGTTGCGATTTGACTTCACCTCCGCGGGTCATAGATTCGCCGCACTCGCAACGAATACCTCGCGGGCAGCCCTCTCGGAGAGCCGGTGAAACCCAACGTGGAATTGATCGCCGCACTTGTCGGGATCTTCCTGGCCGTGTGTGCCGTCATCGGGGCCTCCACCGGCCCATCGGAGGCGGCCGACATCGCGGACTTCCCCTCCGACGCGTCTCTCGTCGAAGACCTGGCCGACGGGAGGCTCGACTCGTACTCGCTGGCCGAGGCGGCCCTTGTCGCCTCGGGCGCGGACACTCCGGAAAAGCTCGCGCACTACCGCGCGAGGCTTGATGAGATCGTCGGTGCGGCGGTTGATCGAACCGGAACTTCGGGCAGACCCGAGCGCCGCGCGCGCCGCTTGCTGGCCGAGTTGCATCGCACCACGCTGCGGAGATACGACGCCTTGTCGGATCGGTTCCCCGACCTGATCGATCAGGGCCTGTACAACTGCGTGTCGGCCACCCTGCTGTACGTGATCGCCGCCCGGCAGGCTGGCCTGGAACTGTCCGTCGCCGAGACACCCCTTCACGTGTTCGCAGTGCTCGATACGGGGTACCGCAGGCTCGATATCGAGACGACCAGCCCCGCCGGGTTCGACGTGAAGCGGGACCTGAGGGGATTCCGCAGCTTCGTGCTGGCCAATAAGTACGCGACCGAGGAGGATCTCGCCCGACAGGGAGTCGAAGCGCTGTATGAAGAGTTCCACAGGTTGACACGATCCACTGCTGCCGAGCAGATGATCGCGTTTCTCTATCACAACGCAGGGTTGCGGGCGCTGCAATCGGGCGACACGATGGCTGCCGCCAGGTACCTGATCAACGCGGCGCGTATCTATCCTGGGCTGGCCTACCGTTCCGAGGGGCTGCGCAACACGCTGGCCTGGGCAATCCGCGAACAGTATGACGCTGGCAGAACAGACGAGGCGTTTCGGCTGGCCCAGGTGGCCATGCGGTTCTTCCCCGACAGGGCCACGGTGAGGGAGCGTTTCGCCGCCGTGGCCGCGCGCGTGGTGGAGGATGCCGCCCTGCGATCCGATCTGGCTGGCGCGGAGGCCGCCGAGACGCAGGCCCTGGAATTGATCACGGATGAGGAGGCCCGCCGCAAGCTGGAGTCGTTCACCGCGCCGGTGCTTGCGCGCGCGGCGGTGGACTCACGTGAGTGGGGTACGGCCCGCAGACACGCTGCACGATTCAGAGCCGTGGCGGCCGACCCGTTGAGCGCCGAGCAACTCGCGCTCTGGGTGGATAGGCAGACTGTTGAAGCGGTCGGGCCGTCGCCGGGGCTCTTTGACTTCACCACCGAGATGAACAAGGCGCTGACCAGCCCGCCGCAGGGTGCGGCTCCGGCCGACTACCAGGAGATCGTGCGTGCGATCGGGGCGCTTGCTTCGGGGGGCCGGCTCGATGAAGCGCTGGCGGTGGCGAGGCTGCAGCGCTCGAGTCTGGTCTCCTCGGCGAGCGCGGAGAGCCTCGATGGACTCATGCGGGCCATCACGGGCGCGAAGGTGAACGCCCTGGTCGAGTCCCGCCGCTTCAGGGAGGCAGGGGCCGAGATCGAAGCTGCGCTCGCTCTCTGGCCGGAGGATGAGGACTTGCTCGCCATGAAACGACAGATCGTCGCCGGCCTGACTGCCGATGCCGCGGGTATCGTCTCCTGGCCCTCGCCCGAGTGCGACACTACTTCACCCGTGCCAGCCTCCACGCGCGCTGGAACGGGGCAACCCCAACAGTAGCCTCCCGGCCTCTTGCCATTCTGCTCCGAGTGACGCTAGGCTCACGTGCGTGGGCCCATAGCTCAGCGGTCAGAGCAGCGGACTCATAATCCGACGGTCCCTGGTTCGATCCCAGGTGGGCCCACCAAGCTATATGGTTGCTCTTCCTTGACTTACCTTTCCTGACCAGACGCAACCATGAGGGCTTCCAGCCGAGGTCTACGCAGATTCTACGCAGCCCCGGTCCGATCCGAGCCGTCCTTCCCGGCTCCCTCTCCGACTTCCTGCTTCCTGGCGTTGTGATGGCCGACCAGATCCGCGAGCTTGGCTGCGGCGTTGCGCAGTTCCTCGTCCGCGAGGTGTGCATAGCGCTGCACCATCGCGCGCGTCTTCCAGTTACCCATCCGCTGCACCGTTGACTCCGGCACACCGTGGTTGAGCGCCAGGCTCGCCATGCTGTGCCTGAACGTGTGAAACGTCACACCATCGGGGTGCTTCCGGCCGTAGAGTAGTCCCGCGGCACGGATGGCGTCGGGCAACCACCTCTGGATGCTGGCTGAGGCCCTGCCGCCTTCGGGCCCCGGGAACAAGTAGTCACCCGGGAAACGGCTCGTGGCAACGCGCTCTTCCACGTACCTCCTCGGCCAACCTTCCAGAGGCCAGAACAAGCGATCGCCGTTCTTCGTCCGCTCCGAGATGACGTACGCACGGCCGAGCTGGTCCACCTGATACCCCGCTCGGGTCAGGCTGCAGACCTCGCCAAGCCTCATACCCGTCGACACCGCAAACCGGACGATGACCGCAAGCCACGCGGGACATCGCTCGAGGATGGCCTCGATCTCGTGAAGCCGCAGCCACCGTGTCCGTGCGTTGTCCTCCGGAGCCCGAGGGATCCGGCCGCGCTCGACGGGGTGCTCACTCACCCACCTCCGACGACGGGCGTAGGTGAACAATCCCGACAGTTGGGCCAGCGCCCGGTTGCAGGTCGCCGTCGACCAGCTCCGCCTGCGCGCCTGCTTTCTCAGAGCATCCTCCAGTTGCTCGGTCGAAAGGCTTGCGATCGGATGATCGCCGAACTCCTTCTCCCAGAAGCCCGCATGATCTCCCTTCTTGGCCGGAACGCGGAGGTGGTAGTACGAGCGATCCGACTTGCCCGACGCGAGACGATGTTCGAGGTAACTCGCCACGGCCCCCTTGAAGAGGACGGGCTTCACTTCTACTTTCGGAATGAGCCCGAGCAACCTGCGCTCCTCCTGGTCCTGCCACTGCAACGCCAGTTCCTTCGACGCGAAACCAACCTTTCGCCTCCGCTTCTTCGTTGCCGGGTCCCGATAATCCACCCCCCACCGGGGACCCTCCCTTGTGCGGTACGCGAAAACGCCGGCTCGCGTCTTGTGCTTGCTTCGTCGCACGAGACGCTACCTTTCTGGCCCGAAACAGGCCCGGAAAGGCAACCACGTGCTGGTGAGCGTCTCCATGGTACTAGATTCTCCTAGACGCGTGAAAGCCGCAGGAACTCCCGCACCGCTTCGGCCGGCACGCGGATCCGTCCGCCCGGGCGGAAGGCCGGAAGCCGCCTTGAGGCGACTAGTTCGTAGACCTTGCTGCGGCTGAGGTTGAGCGCCGCTGCCACCTCGTCGATGCTCAGCAGGGCATCTCCGTCCGGCAACTCGTTGCCCCGTCTTGTTGCCCTCTTCCCCGGGGAGTGGAGATCGAGGTGACTGGGCAACATCTTTTCCTTCTCCGGCTCCGTTTCCGGGGGAGAGACCGGGGAAACCCTGAGTTCAACCGTGACCTCGTCGTTACCCACGACCACGTGGGCAACGAGTAGAGCAACGAATTCGCCCTTCACGTCATCCGTGAGGGCGGGCCACACCGAGTAGAGCTGGCGGAAGGGACCGCTCGGCACCTCTTGCCCGTCGGATGCCGGCCCTTCGGCCGTCTGCGACACCTCCAAGGCACCGTCGCGGAAGCTCTCACGAATCAGCCGGTCCAGCGTGACCACCGGAACCTTGGCCCGACAGGTCCGGCAAATGAACTTTGCCCCGGGTCCCTCTGCCCGGAGACGCATCCGTCCACCGCAGGCGCACTCCACTACCTCGCCGAGATGATGAGCGCAACGCCGGTTCGGGCGATTAACCGCCTCGGCGCGCTCCGCGAGAAGGGCCTGGCAGCGCTCCCAGGTCTCCGGTTCGACGATTCCCGCAAGTGCCGAACGGTCCCGCAGCATCCGCAAGACCGACGTGTCACTGAAGCGCTTCCCACGGCGCGTTAGGTGACCGGCTTCGTTCAGCTGCCTGGCGACCGTCTTGGCGCGTTGGTGCTTTACGAAGAGTTCGAATACCGTACGGCGGACGGCCGACTCGTCTGGATCGAGCACGAGATGTTCGCCCTCTCGTCGGAACCCGAATGGACGAGGGCCCTTCATGCCGGACCTCTGCCTGTTGCCGCTGCCAGCAGGTCAGCGAAAGCCCGCAGGCGCTCACGACCATCCGCAGCCGACGCGGGCTCGTACTTCACTCTGACTCGATAGCCGGCAGGCCTCTTGCGGGCGCTCTCGTCATCGCTCTGGGCGGCCAGGAACAGGCGGGTTTCCTCGGGCGAGAGAACCCGCACCTTCCCGCGATCCTTCGCCGTCACCGCCGCATCAAGAGCACCTTCGATCTGACGCTGCACCCCTTGATCGGTTCCCACGACCAGCACGCTGTTGAAATCCGCCGAGAGGTACTTGTTGACCGAGGCGCAGATTTGATGGGCCTTGCTGGAGATCGCTATCTCGCACGCGATCCGCTTCTCGCCTGCAGTGAGTGCCACATCCACGC
>JAWPNA010000222.1:0-10148 GCA_045402695.1 Acidobacteriota bacterium | reverse complement strand
GGGTTTACCGGACGCCTAATTCTCTGTAGAGGAGACCAGGGAATTAGAGTATCCTCTCCGCAATCCGGCGGAGATGGGCCGGCTTCACTGGGGGTTCCATGAGAGTTTTCCTCGTGCACGTCCGCGACCCGCAGTTCTACGCTATCCCGGGAAGGAAAAGAGCGAGGAACGGCCGCATCCAGATCATGGGCTTCCCGCCCATCGGCATCATGTCTCTTTGCTCGGTCCTCAGGCGGGCCGGCCACGAAGTAGTCATGTTCGACCAGGCCAACCCCGAGACGCCGGATGACGTCCTGCTCGCGGAAATTCTCCACCAGCGACCCGACCTCGTGGGGCTGAGCTTCCTCTCGACCACGAGCTATCCCTACGCCAAGCTGCTGGCTCGCAGGATCCGGGCGGCTGACACGAACATCAAGATTGCGTTCGGTGGGGTCTTCTCCTCGCTTAATGCCCAACTGGTGAAGATGCAGGTCCCGGAGGTGGACTTCGTCTGCCGCGGCGACGGCGAGGAGCTCATCCTCGAACTCCTGGAGCGGATGGACGATCCGTCTACCGTGGCCGGCGTGACCTGGCAGGAGAAGGATGGCCGGGTGCATCACAACCCCAACCGGATCCTTGAGCGCAATCTGGACCAGTGGCCCTTCCCGGACCGGGAAGGCCTGCCCCTGGAATACGTGGAATCGATGCCCCTCGACGTCCCCGCCGTCCTCTCTCTGGACCGGTTCACGACGATGCAGACTTCACGCGGCTGCCCCTGGCCGTGTGTCTTCTGCGACATCCCGATCTTCAACGAAGGAAAGTGGCGCTCCAGGAGCCCGGGTCACGTCGTCGAGGAATTCCGGCACCTCGAGAAGGAGGGCTACGGCGCCGTCTTCTTCGTCGATGACCACTTTCTCCTCCAGCCGAAGCGGATCGAGGCGATCTGCCGCGGGATCAATGAGCACGGGATCACCATCGAGTGGGGCTGCGAGGGGCGGGTGGATTCCGTCTGCATGGACCTCTTTCCGGCCATGGCGCGGGCCCATTGCCGCACTCTCATGTTCGGCATCGAGAGCGGCAGCCAGAGGATCCTTGACCGGCTCCAGAAGGAGCAGACCCTGGCAGAGATCGAGACCGCGGTGTTAAGGGCCAAGAAGGCCGGGATCGAGATCGTCCACGGCTTCTTCGTGGTGGGGATTCCCGACGAGACTGAGGATGACCTTCGGGCCACCTTCCGGTTCGCCTCGAAGATCAGGATCGACAGCTTCGGCTTCAATCGGCTGTGCGTCTACCGGGGAACGCCGCTCTGGCAGGAGTACGTGCGGCGGGGCCTCGTGAGCGATGCGGCCGACTGGTACAAGTACTTCAAGTGCACCAGCATCGACCCCACGTGTCTCTCCGGCGAGGAGGTTCACCGGATCCGGTCGGAGGAGATGCGGAAGCTGATCCTTTACAAGTTCACCCACCACCCCCACCAGACTTTCAGGCTGCTCCGGCGCTTCACGCGGCACATGCCCCTCCGCGACGTCCTTTATCTGCTCGTGAAACCCTTCCTAGGGGAAAAGAAGGGGTCCACCAGGGCCGAAGTGATCTCCCGCGCTGTGGAACACGGAGACATCAAGAGCGCGGCGGCCGATATGACCCAACTGGCCGATGAGGCCCTCGAGTCCGCTATCCGGAATTCGCGGGCCGAGCGGGCGCGCATCCAGAGCGAAGTCGCAGTGGAACGGGCCAGCTCCGGGCTCTGAAGCCGGCTCGTCCACTGAACGAGCGCGCCAATTGGCGGAGCGACTCGCGGATCGTACGGATTTCGCGGGCGAGACTCGCGCTGTGACGCGGCATGAGGCTTCCTCCGAAAGGTATCAACATCCTCCGGAAGCCGGGACAGGATTCCGTTTGTCGTCCCGTAAACACTCCGAGCGCTCTCTGTCCCGACACACCCGGCCGACTCCGATCTTGATCGTGGTGATAGCAGCCAAGACCTCGCGGGCGTTCCTGTCGGGACCACGGCTGCGGGCGAGCTCCTGATAGAACCTCATCGCCCTCAATCGGCTCAGGGCACCAGGTTCATCCGCCGAAGAAGATGGCTCCTCGGCCGCCGAGAAAATTCCGATCACGATGAAACAGTTGGCCAGCAACATGCTCATCACTCGAAGATTTCTTCTCATGGTCCCCTTCTCGCAGCAGGATACGTCGAATCCCAGGGCACCCAAAGAGAGATGCCCGCCAGTTTCCTACCCCGCCATCCTCGCCGCCTCGCTGATCCCCTTCTCGGCGTGGATCCACTTGACTTGCGCGGCCTTCCTCGCCGGCAGCCCCTGCATCGTCCCCATGGACTTGCGCTGGAGCTTTGAGGGGGGGCCTGCTGTTTGGCGGTCAGGCGGGACTTCTTGCGGGACGGTGGCCCATCGTTGAACGAAAGAGGTCACTCGTTCCAAGTGAATGGGTTAGGATAAACTCAACAAGCGTCTCTCCTTACGATGGGCGCCTTTCTTGACACTGGGAATCGATTGCGAATAGCCTGGTTCGAAGTCTGTGAGACGTGAAGAGCACGTAAAACACTTCGAGATGGAGGATTGACGATGAAAAGAGGCCTGGGACTGACTGTCGTTTTTGTGATGGCACTCGGCACAGCGCCCGTCCTAGCTGGAGGCAACGTCAATTTCATGCTCGGAACACGGCACATGACGGACGACGACATCTGGAAAGAAAGCCCTCTGTTCAATATCGACCTCCAAGACCAGATCATGTATGGAGTCATCGTGGACTTCGGGGGTGTTGACTGGCCAGTGAATATTGAACTGGGGATACAAAGCTCGGCCATGGACAGCGACGATAGGCTCAATTCTTTCGAAAAGGATGAGTTTGAAGCAAGCCTCCTTGAGTTCAATGTCGGAGTTCTAAAGGACTGGGAAGTCGGGTCCAGGAACAATGTGCGCCCGTATGTTGGCGGCGGTCTGACCTTGATGGACGCGGAGGTTAAGTTGACAGTCCAGCTGGCCGGGGTTGGTACGGACTCCACGACCTTCAGTGACACCTCTCAAGGCGTCTATGCCCATGGGGGCGTATTCTGGCGACTGGGCTCGGCGTTCAACATCGGCTTCGACGGCCGGTATGTGTTTGGCACTCATGTCGAAGATGAAAGCGAAGTCTTTAATGTTATCCTCAAAGCAGATGGGGATGCCGACTACTATCAAGTGGCACTCCTCCTCGGATGGGGATGGAAGTAGGCGCCTGCGGAAGCCGAGGGACCGTCCGAGGAGGGTATCCCGTTTCAACGGGCACGAGAGGAAGCAGAAATCCTAGTCACGTTGGTGTGGTTCCGGAACGAACTCAGGAGGGTCAACCGAACCTGCTCCGCCATCCTCACCACCGCCATGATCGAAGCCTTGATCCACTTCTCGCAGCGCACCGTTTTGACCTTGGAGCTCGAATCCTACCTGGACCCCGGGTGATCAGTGGTACGAACCGGAGGATCGGCTCGAACAGCCGATCAACTGGAGAGTCACGTGATCATGGTCCCGAACCAACAGGGTTTCGACGGAGGCGGGTACGCCACTGTCCGAATCCGATAATCTCGTCTTCGGTAGTGGTGGCTCACGCTGCGGGCCCTCGCTCCGGCCCAAGTCCAGACCTTCGCTCAAGTGGATTCCGAACCTTTATCAGATGGCCGACCAGGTGATCGGTAGTTTGATCCGGTGGATCGACTCGAACATCCGGTTCGTGGGGACCCGGATGCCTTCACCTCCGGTTGATGGGGATGGATAGAGGAAAAGCCTCGCTCGCGGGCTCAGCGGGTCGTCTTCAGACGCCGTCCCGCACGCGGCGCGCCAGCTCCTCCCAGCGCGCGTCCACCTCGACCTGGATCCTGTCAATCTGCTCGTCGGTGAGGTGCTTGAAGCGTCCCTGCAGGCGGATGTAGGGGCGCACGGGATCACCCGGGTGGTCCATGGTGAAGCGCCAGCGCGTTCCGTCCTCGACCTCCATCAGCGGGAAGACACGGGTCAACACCGCCATGCGCGCGAGCTTGATCGAGTCCTCGTCCGCGCTCTTCCATCCCGGTGGGCAGGGGGAGAGGATGTGGAGGAATCGCGTGCCGGTGATCGACCGGGCCTTCTTCACCTTCTCCACCAGATCGGCCGGATAGGCCACCGAGGCGGTGGCGGCGTACGGGATCTTGTGCGCCGCCAGGATGGCGAGGATGTCCTTCTTGGGGTGACTCTTGGGATGGTACGTCGGGGTGGTCGTGGTCCACGCGCCCCAGGGCGTGGAAGACGAGCGCTGGATCCCCGTATTCATGTACGCTTCGTTGTCGTAACAGCAGTAGATGATGTCCTCGTTCCGCTCGGCGGCCCCCGACAGCGCCTGCAACCCGATGTCGAACGTTCCGCCGTCTCCGGCCCAGGCCATCACCGTGGTCTCGGTGTCGCCACGCATCTCGAGGGCTGCCTTGATCCCGGAGGCCACCGCGCCCCCGGTCTCGAAGGCGGTGTGAAGCAGCGGCACCTTCAGCGATGACTGGGGATACGGTCCGGCGATGATGGACCAGCAGCAGGCCGGCAACGCGACGATTGTGCGCGGGCCCAGCGCTTTGAGCACCAGCCTCATCGCGATGGGAGCGCCGCATCCGGGACAGGCCAGGTGTCCCGAGACCATCTGATCCTCGGCGGGGATCATCTCCTTGATCTGGATCTGGCTCATGGGCTGACTCCCACCCAGAGATCCTCGCGCGCCGGAGCGGCCTCCTGCCGGGTCCGACTCACGATGTCGTGGATGACCTCGGGCGTCACGTCGCGCCCTCCCAGGCCCACGATGTAGCCGTGCACGGCGGGCCTCCTCTCCGGGGAGAGGTCGTACAGCGCCGACCGGATCTCCTCGGCGAAGATTCCCGAGCGGCCGGGAGAGATGTTGCGATCCAACACCGCCACGCGGCGGGCGGGAGCGAGCGCCTCGCGCAGGAGATCCACGGGGAACGGGCGGAACATCTTCACCTTGATCAGACCCACCGCCTCGCCCCGATCCCTCAGCTCGTTCACGACGTAGCGCGCGGTGGAGGTGATCGTTCCGGAGGTCACGAGCAGCAACTCCGCGTCCTCGGCGCGGTAGCTCTCGATGGCGCCCCACCGGCGTCCGGTGGCGCGCTCCCACTGCGCCTCGACCTCGTCCATCGCGCCGCGAGCCTGCTGCATCGCCTCCTGCTGCCGCAGCCGGATCTCCATGTAGACGTCGGGTCGTGTCAGCGCGCCGAACGCGTGGGGATCATCCGGATCGAGCTTGTAGCGCGCCTCCCGCCGCGGGAGGAAACTCTCCACCAGCTCCTGATCGGGGATCTCCACCGGCTCCGAGGTGTGCGACAGGAAGAAAGCGTCCAGCACCACCATCACCGGAAGGTCCACGCTCTCGGCGAGCTTGAAGGACTGGATGGTGGTGTCGAGCACCTCCTGGTTGGTCTCGCAGTAAAGCTGGATCCATCCGGTGTCCCTCTGCGAGAGGCTGTCGTTCTGGTCGGTCCAGATTGACCAGCCGGGCGCCATTGACCGGTTGATGTCCGCCATCACGATCGGCAGCCGGCCCAGGGAGGCCCAGTGCAGCAGCTCGTGCATGAGGGCGAGGCCCTGGGACGACGTGGCGGTGAAGGAACGCACGCCGGCGGCCGAGGCGCCGATGCAGGCGGCCATGGCCGAATGCTCCGACTCCACCTTGATGAACCGGGCGGCGAGGCGGCCGTCCGCGCACATCTCGGATAGCTCCTCGACAATCTGGGTCTGCGGCGTGATCGGATAGGCGGAGATCACTTCGGCCCGGGCCAGCTTGACGCCCCACGAGACCGCGTGGTTTCCCATCAGCACCTTCTTCACGTCCCTTCCCTCGTCATCGTCATGGCTCCCCGCGGGCATTCGGCGTTGCAGATGCCGCATCCCTTGCAGTACTCGTACGCGATGTCAAACCCGGTGCCGCCGGCCCGGCGGGTGATGGCGAGGTCCGGGCAGAAGATCAGGCAGACCTCGCACCGGTTGCACACGCCGCAGTTGAAACAGCGCCGCGCCTCGGCAAGCGCCTGCTCGCGCGACAGCCCCAGGTTCACCTCGTCGAATGCGCCCCCGGTGGAAACGGCCGGCGCGGCCGGGACGTGGCGGTCGTTCTTCCGCTCGACGTGCGCGAAGTGAGCCATGTTGAGGTTCTCGAAGGACACCACCTCGTTGACCGCGCCGTTGCGGTGGATCGGGTCGTCGCCCCTCCAGCGCGTCACGCTCGCGTTGCCGCGTCCCCCGTAGCTCAGGTCTCTCGCGTGGTCATCCAAAATCCTCTCGGACTCCGCGCGCCGTAGATACCGGTCGATTCCGATGGCGGCTCGCTTGCCTGACCCCAGAGCGTCGGCCACCGTGTGAGGCTGGTCCAGCAGATCGCCTCCGGCGAAGAATCCAGGGCGCCGCGTACCGCAGAAGTCGTCCACGCGCACCACCGAGGTGTCGCCCGGAAAACCGGGCGGCAGGCCGTCCTGAGCGCGGGCCTCCCCCACCGCCGCCAGCACGGTGTCGGCGGGGAGGAGGAACCGGCTGCCGTCGATCGGAACGGGGCGGGCGCGGCCCGTGGCGTCCGCCTCAGCTAAGCGCATGCGGACGCAGACGAGCGCTTCCAGGCGCCCCGCCACCGACCTGGCCGCGACGGGGGCGGCCAGGAAGCAAAAGTCGATCCCTTCACGGTGGGCTTCCTCCACCTCATCGGCGATTGCGGGCATCTCGACGCGCGTGCGGCGGTACAGGATGGTCACGTGGGAGCCCAGCCTCAGCGCGGCGCGGGCGCAGTCGATCGCGGTGTTGCCGCCCCCCACGACAACGGCGCGCCGGCCGAGATCGGGACGTTTCCCCTCGTTCACCTCGCGCAGGAAACCTAGCCCCGGACGGATCCCCTCCGTCTCTTCTCCTTCGATCCCCATCCTCCGGCTGCCGTGGACCCCTGTCGCGAGGAACACCGCGTCGAAGCGGGCGAGATCCTTCCACGGCAGCTCCGTCCCGGCGCGCACGCCGCATCTGATCTCCACTCCGAGTGCGCGGATCCTCTCGATCTCGCGGGCCACCACGCTCCTGGGCAGCCGGTATTCGGGGATGCCGAACCATAAGACGCCTCCCGGCTCCGGATCCGCCTCGAAGACCGTGACGCCGTAGCCCATCCGCGCCAGGTGATAGGCGCAGGCGAGGCCGGCGGGCCCCGAGCCGACCACCGCCACGGATCCATCGCGCGTTCGTGGCGCGGGGGAGGGCAGAGGCGAGCCGAGCGCGAGGTCGCCCATCATCCTCTCCACGGCGTGGATCGAGACCGGCTCATCGAACAGCCGCCGGTTGCAGGCGGCCTCGCACGGATGATGGCAGACTCGTCCCGTGGTGGCGGGCATTGGGTTCTCTCTCAGAAGGAGATCTCGAGCCTCCTCCACGTGGCCCTCGCGCAGGAGGTTCATGTACGCTTCAATGTCGATCCCGACGGGGCAGCCCGCGTTGCACGGTGCGACGCGATCCTGGTAGATCGGTCGGATGTACTTCCACGATCCCGTCTTGTTGTCCAGGGTCGTGCGCGTGCTGACGGCGATGGGGAAAACGCCGTGTTTCAGGTCGTCGGGGATTCGATGGTCAGACAGGTACCACCTCTTCCAAAAGGGAGCCGCGCACCGCGAGCGCCGCCTCGCGCGCGGCCGCGATGTTCTCGTCCCGGTGCACCGGGATCTCCTCGGCGATCGCCTCGCAGACCGAATCGAGGGCGACCATGCCGGACCATGCGGCGAACGCCCCAAGGATGGGTGTATTGACGATGGGCTGCGTCTTTGAGCCCAGATGGTGACGCAGGGCGATGGCGGCCGCATCCACGGTTCCGACGCGGTGGCGGGCGGCGAGATCGGCGTACCACTCAGGTTCGCTGGCGGAGTTGATCAGGATGCCGCCACCCGGCTTGAGCCCCGCCGAGACGTCAACGGCGCCGATCAGCGTCGGATCCAGGACAATCAGGCCGTCGGGATGCGTGATTTCACACCGCAGGAGGATCGGACCGTCCGAGACGCGAAGGAACGCCGCAACGGGCGCCCCCCGGCGCTCCACGCCGAAGGCGGGAAACGACTGGACCGAACGGCCCTCCTTGAACAAGGCCGCCGCCAGGAGCTTCGAGGCGATGACCGCTCCCTGGCCGCCCCGGCCGTGGATCCGCAGCTCGATCACAGGCTCCTCCTCTTGCCTGGGAAACGCAAAAGGAATGCCATCTCGAAGACAGGGGAGGCCAGATCGGATGCAGCTCAGACCTCGCGACGGGCGGCGCGCTGGAGGCAGGCGCGCTCCTCGCTCATCAGGCGAACCGGCAGGGGCTCCTCCGCGCCACGCGCTCCGACGGGCACGGGGGCTGTCACGAACGCGCCGCCCAGCCCGAACGCCGACTCGACCCAGGCGCCGCAGCTCCGCACCTCGCGGCGATCCTGCAGCACGGCTTGGGCGAGGACGGTGGAGGCGAGCGCCAGCGAGGACTCCTGGGGCCCGGATGCGCCTACCACCACGAGCTCGTTCGCGTCCGTTCCGTCGGCGTCGAGCAGATCCCGCCAGGGGATGCCCGCCGCGGTGCAGTACCGATCCAGGATGACGGTCTCATCCTCCTCACCGCCGATCACCGGGACGCAGACCTGCGACAGGCTCACCTGGAGCCGCCGCGCGATCCGCGCCGCCGCGGCCGCCGCGCGCGGCAGTCCTCCGGGCGACAAGATCAGCCAGGGAGGCATCCCTCCCGCACGGGACGCCTCATACGAAAGAGCCAAGCCGTTCGGTGCGGCGATGATCAGAGCAGTGTAGGGGCACGTCCGCGCCGCCCAGAGCGCCACGTCGCGGACAAGGCGGAGGCGTTCCGGGGGAGCCACCCGGGGGCCGGCGCAGACGATCAGCGCATCGGCGGGGCCCGCCCCTTCGAGATCGATCGCCGGCCGGACGGAACCGGAGAAGTCGCGGGAGATCTCGTCGGCCTCTCCGTGGCTCCGCACGCAGAGAACGACCCCGGCAGCTCCGGCGGCGGCGAGCCGGCGCGCTACCTCGCGCGCGAGCGATCCTTCTCCGACGACGACGGCGCGCGGCGCGCGCCGGGTTCCCGTCCTCTGGCGGCGCCTGAGCCGCCAGCCCGGAACCGAGAAACCTGAGGGTGAGCTATCCAGAGGGCCTCCACCGCGTGGCGCGAGGACAGGGGGGGATGATACCACGGTGCCGCGCCACGCCTTGTCGGGGAGTCCAAGGGTCGTTAGACTGACGGGAATGTCGCAGGCCGAGAGTGAAGTCGAGCGCCGAGAGTCACGCCCCGGGCGATACCTGGCGGTGGCGCTCATGCTGGCGCTATGTCTTGCCGCTCCCGCGCCCCGCGCGGACGTCCGCCCTCTGACCTTGTACGAGAAAACGGGCCGCGCGCCGCTCGTGGTCTTGGCTCAGGTCTCCGACGGCGAGCACCGGTTCGCGGCCATCCGGAACCTCGGCGTCATCAAGTGCGAGATCCCCGAGCGGCCGGGGGAAGCCTTTCGCATCGCCTACAAGCTCGACTCGTTTCTGCGACGTCCTTGGGAGGACAAGATTGAATTCGGCACGGGCGAGAGAGTCCTGCTATTCCTCAGGAAATTCACCAAGGAGGATGGCGACAAGCCCGAAGGCGACCTCTACACGCTGATGTGGGGCGCCCCGGGCAAGCTGATCCTCCCCGCCGAAGGGGAGGAGGCCCACGTGCAGGCCGCGCGGGCCTTCGTCGAGATCCAGGCGCTTGAGGACTTCGACGAGCAGGAACGCAGGCTCCGAACCGCCCTGTCGGACAGGAACCCCATCATCGCAGACGGAGCGTTCGAGGAGATGCTCAGGCAGCGTCTCGGCGACATGGCACTCGTGCCCGAGCTGACGCTGTTCTTCAACTCCACACGAGAGACCGTGCGCCTCCAGGCGATGAGGCTGGCGCGGCAGATCCTGACCGACGCGCGCGGAGCGGGGACCCTCGCCGGCGGGGTCGAGACCGAGGCGCTGAACGTCCGCCTCACGGACGTGAAGGACCGGATCAAGGGGCTGGCCGCCTCCGACTCCTCGGCCGCTTTCCGGTCGGAGGCCGTGATGACCCTTGCGGTCCTGGGCGGAGAGGACGTGCGAGCCTTCCTTCAGAAAGTGGCGAAGGACGAC
>JAWPNA010000153.1:0-6895 GCA_045402695.1 Acidobacteriota bacterium | reverse complement strand
GCTCTGCAGCACGCGCATGTAGTTGGCACGCTCGAAGGCGCCGGGATCGGGACATCGCAGCAGGTTCATGCTCCCCTTCATCTGCCGCAGCGACTCGTAGGCGTGTTCCTCCATCCAGGCCTCCAGTCCCTCGCGCAGCGTGCGCAGCCGCCCGGGGCCGTGGCGCATCAGCGCCGACACCACCTGCACCGCGTCGGCGCCGGCCATCACCGCCTTGACGGCATCGGTGGGGGAGTGCACGCCTCCGGTGACCCCCAAAGAACAGCGCACGCGGCCCGACAGGATCGCCAGCCACCTCAGGCGCAGCAGCAGCTCGTTCGGCTCCGAGAGATGAAGGCTGGGAACCACCTCGAGTGTCTCCACGTCGATCTCGGGCTGGTAGAAGCGGTTGAACAGCAGCAGGCCGTCGGCCCCCATCTCGTCGAGCCGGCAGGCGACGTGGGCCAGCGACGAGTAGAAGGGGGAGAGCTTCACGGCGAGCGGGATCGAGGCCGCCTCCCTTACCGTCTTGACGATGTCGAGGGTGCGGGCCTCCACGCTTTCTCCCGTCTCGGCGGGATCGGTGGCGAGGTAGTAGACATTCAGCTCCAGGGCGTCGGCCCCCGCCTCCTGGATGAGCCGTGCGTACTCGAGCCATTTCGCCGCGGTGGTGCCGTTCAACGAGGCGATCACCGGAACGCTCACCGCCTGCTTGATCCGCAGGATCTGCATGAGGTACTGGTCAGGACCCAGAGCGAACTCCTCGGGGCGGGGCAGGTATGACAGCGCCTCGGCGCAGGAGTCCACGTGGGCCTCCAGGGCCTGAATCGTGCCGAGCTGCTCTTGTGCAATCTGCTCCTCGAACAGGGAGTGCATGACGATGGCGGGGGCGCCGGCATCCTCCAGTCGCCTCACCATGTCAATGTCGTCCACCATCGGCGAGGCGCCGGGCATCAGCGGGTGGGCCAGGTGCAAGCCGAGGTACGTGGTGCGAAGGTCCATGATGTCCTATCCCTTCCCCGAGGCGGCGGGCATCCCCGCCTGCGGAGCGGGGGCGGGGGCCAGCGACCGGGAGAGCTGCTCATATTCAGAGTATCGCTGCCTCACCTCCTGCTGCGCCTCGGCCAGCAGCTTCTTGAAGCGCTCCGGGTCCTGCTGCTCCACCATGAGGAAGCGCGTCTCGTTGCGCCAGTACTGTGCCAGGCCCGTCTGCGGAGGCGCCGAGTCGAGCGCCAGCGGGCTCTCACCGTGGGCGATCCGCCGCGGATCGAAGCGCATCAGCGGCCAGTGCCCGGTGCTGACGGCCAGCTTCTGCTGCTCGAGCCCGAACGACAGGTCGTAGCCGTGCGCGATGCAGGGGCTGTAGGCGATGATGAGCGACGGGCCATCGAATGACTCGGCCTCGACAAACGCGCGCACGGTCTGCGTGTCCTTCGCGCCGAAGGCGATCCGCGCGACGTAGACGCTGCCGTACCCCATGGCGGTGACGGCCAGATCCTTCTTGGGCATGCTCTTGCCGGCCGTCGCGAACTTGGCCGTCGCCCCCTTCGGCGTCGCCTTGGACTGCTGCCCGCCCGTGTTGGAGTAGACCTCCGTGTCCAGCACCAGGATGTTGACGTTCGCTCCCGAGGCGAGGACGTGATCGAGCCCTCCGAATCCGATGTCGTAGGCCCAGCCGTCGCCGCCCACGATCCAGACGCTTTTCTTCACGAGGTGGTCGGCCAAGATCTCGAGCTGCCGCGCCTCGGGCGCATCCACGGTGGCCAGCGCCCGGCGAAGGTCAATCACCCGCTTGCGCTGCTCGGCGATGCCGGATTCATCGTTCTGATCGGCACTCAGCAAGGCGTGCGTCAAGGCGGCGCCCACGCGCGGCGCCAGCTTCACAGCCAGCTCGCGCGCCTGCACGGCCTGCTTGTCGATCGCAAGCCGGAATCCGTAACCGAACTCGGCGTTGTCCTCGAACAGCGAGTTGGACCAGGCGGGCCCGCGTCCCTCGCGGTTGGTCGTGTAAGGAGTGGTGGGCAGGTTGCCTCCGTAGATGGAGGAGCACCCGGTGGCGTTGGCGATCAGCGCCCGGTCGCCGAAGAGCTGCGTCAACAGCTTGAGGTACGGAGTCTCGCCGCACCCCGCGCACGCGCCGGAGTACTCCAGCAGCGGCTCGAGGAACTGGGACCCTTTCACGTCGAGCTTGAGGCCCGAACGATCCGGATCGGGCAGGTTGAGAAAGTACGCGTAGTTCTCCCGCTCGGCCCCGCGCAGGGGCGCCTGCGGGCTCATCTCCAGCGCCTTGTGCCGCGGGTTGGATCGGTCCTTCGCCGGGCAGACCATGACGCACAGCGTGCAGCCGGTGCAGTCCTCGGGGGCGACCTGGATGGTGTACTCGAGGCGGTCGGACTCGCGTCCCTTGTAGGCGGTGCTCTTGAAGGTGGCCGGGGCCTCGTCCAGATGCGCCAGCGGGTAGATCTTCGCGCGGATCGCGGCGTGCGGGCACACCATCGCGCACTTGTTGCACTGGATGCAGATCACGGCGTCCCACACCGGGATCTCCAGGGCGATGTTGCGCTTCTCCCACTTCGCGGTGCCCAGGGGCCAGGTGCCGTCCACCGGCAGCGCGCTGACGGGAAGCATGTCGCCGTTGTTGGAGAGCATGAGGGCCGTGACCCTCTTGACGAAGTCGGGCGCGATCTCGGGGACGACCGGCGGCAGCCCGCTCACCGCCGTGACGCGGTCGGGCACCGCGACGGCGCGCAGGTGGGCCAACGCCTCGTCCACCGCGGCGAAGTTGCGCCGGACGATCTCTTCTCCCTTCCTGCCGTAGCTCTTCTTGATGGCGTCCTTGATCCTCGCGATGGCGTCGGCGGGCGGCATCACACCTGAGAGCGCGAAGAAGCAGACCTGCATGATGGTGTTGATCCTACGTCCCAGACCGGCCTTCTCCGCGACGGTGTAAGCATCGATCACGTGGAACCGGAGCTTCTTCTTCAGGATCGACTCCTGAACCTCTTTCGGCAGATGATCCCAGACGTCTTCGGGTCCCCACGGGCAGTTCAGCAGGAACACCGCCCCCGGCGCGGCGCACTCCAGCACGTCGTACTTCTCCAGGAAGTTGTGCTGGTGGCAGCCCACGAACCCGGCGCGCTTGATCAGGTACGCGGAGCGGATCGGATCCGGGCCGAACCGCAGGTGGGAGATTGTGACGGCGCCGGCCTTCTTCGAGTCATAGACGAAGTAGCCCTGCGCCCAGTTGGCGGTCCCTTCGCCGATGATCTTGATCGAGTTCTTGTTGGCGCCCACCGTGCCATCCGACCCCAGCCCGAAGAAGACCGCCCGTGTCACCTCGTCCGGCTCGATGTCCAGCTCCGGGTCGAAGGGCAGCGACAGGTGCGTGACGTCGTCGAGGATTCCCACGGTGAAATGCCGCTTGGGGTGCGCGGAAGCCAGCTCGTCGAAGACAGTTTTTGCCATCGCCGGCGTGAACTCCTTGGACGAGAGACCGTAGCGCCCGCCGATCACCAGGGGTCTTTTCCGGGCCGCGTCGTCGCAGGCTTCGGATAGCGCCGCCACCACATCCAGATAGAGCGGCTCGCCGAGCGCGCCGGGCTCCTTGGTGCGGTCCAGCACGGCGATAGCCTTGGCGGAGGAGGGAAGCGCGGCGACGAAGCTCTTCACATCGAACGGCCGGTAAAGCCGGACCTTCAGGACGCCCACTTTCTCGCCGCGCGCCAGCATCCAGTCAACCGTCTCGTGAACCGTCTCGGCGCCGGACCCCATCAGCACGATCACGCGCTCGGCCTCGGGATGGCCGGCGTAGTCGAACAGGTGGTAGCTGCGTCCGGTGAGCGAGGCGAACCGGGCCATCGTCTCGGACACGATGCCCGGGCAGGCGTCGTAGAACGGGTTGCAGGCTTCGCGCGCCTGGAAGAAGACGTCGGGATTGTTCGCGGCGCCCCTCAAGACCGGCCGATCGGGGGTCAGGGCGCGCCCGCGGTGCGCCGCCACCAGGGCGTCGTCGATCATGAACCTCAGATCGTCGTCGGTCAGCTCCTCGATCTTGGCCACCTCGTGTGATGTCCTGAATCCGTCGAAGAAATGAAGCAACGGCACGCGGGACCTCAGGGTCGCGGCCTGCGCGATGCAGGCGAAGTCGTGCGCCTCCTGCACCGAGCCCGAGGCCAGCATCGAGAACCCGGTCTGGCGGCAGGCCATGACGTCGGAGTGATCGCCGAAAATCGACAACGCGTGGGTGGCCAGCGTGCGCGCCGACACGTGCATGGCAAACGGCGTCAGCTCGCCGGCGATCTTGTACATGTTGGGGATCATCAGAAGGAGGCCCTGGGAGGCGGTGAAGGTGGTGGTGAGCGCCCCGGCCTGCAGCGCTCCGTGCGCCGCGCCGGCGGCACCTCCTTCCGACTGCAGCTCGGTTACGACCGGGACCGTGCCCCAGATGTTGGTCTTCCCTCGGGACGACCATTCGTCGGCCAGCTCTCCCATTGGAGAGGAGGGCGTGATCGGGTAGATCGCGATCACCTCGTTGGTGCGATGCGCCACCGAGGCGGTGGCCTCGTTTCCGTCCAGAGTGACCATCCGCCTGCCTGCCATTGGTCCCTCACATATATAATGATGTCGCCCAGGGCCGCTGCTTCAGAGACAGCAAGGGATGTGCCACGGGCGGGCGGCCGACATGGGAAGACCCACGACTCGGGACGGAATCCGCGATGGGTCAAACCGCGCAGGCATGAGAGAACTGACGCTGCCCAGGAGGGCTTGGGCAAGCTCGGGCGGGGGGCCGACTCTGGCACGCGCGGTGCTAAGCGGAGTTGCAACCAACCGCTGCCGGCAGGGGCCGGCCGGTGGGCACTGAAGCTGGGGGGACAGTGCATCACCACGCGCGATCGCTGTGTCTCGCCATCCTGCTGGGTTTTTCTCTGGCCGGCTGCCAGCTCCGCGAGGTCGGCTCGGAGAGAGACATTCCCCTTCAGCCAGGTGAAGCCCTCGCCGGGCGCGACCCGGGCGCCGCGATTCTCGGCGATGGCCGGCGCGTCTATCGCGAATACTGCGTGGGCTGCCACGGTGAGGCCGGCGACGGCGGCGGCCCCGCGGCGAGGTTCCTCGATCCCAAGCCGCGTGACTTTACGAAGGGTCTGTTCAAGTTCGCCGGCGTCGCCTCGGGAGATCTCCCCGGCGACGAGGACCTGATGCGCACACTGGTGCATGGCCTGCCGGGATCCTCGATGCCATCGTGGCGGCTCCTCTCCGATCAGGAGCGTCGGGCCGTCGTCGCCTACATCAAAACCTTCTCCTCCGTCTGGAGCGAACGGTCGGCGGGGACGCCGATCGCCATGTCGGATGATCCGTTCGCCGGCGGCAGGCCCGACAAGGTCCGCACGGCGATCGATCGAGGTCGCGCCGTCTACCACGTGATGGCCACCTGCTGGCAGTGCCATCCCGCGTACGCGACCAAGGAAGAGGTCGGTGCGATGGCGACCGCTGAAGGGAAGGCGGTGACCATGCGCGATGGAGCGGAGAGGGCGGTGGAGGTGGCCGACTCCTGGGGCGGAAAGATCCTGCCCACCGATTTCCCGAGCAACCGTCTCAAGAGCGGCAGCTCGGTGCAGGATCTCTATCGCACCATCGCGAGCGGCGTGGGCGGCACCGCCATGCCGACGTGGAAAGGAGGGCTTCCGGAAAACGATCTCTGGGCTCTGTCCTACTACGTCAAGAGCCTGGCCGACCGCCGCTGGCAGCAGCCGAGAGGCGTGCCGTCCCAGCCCCGAGGCGGCTCGACATCTTCAGCCTCTTCAGGTGAGTGAGCGGAGCAGATGACCGATACAGATCGGGCGCGCGCGCAGGACGATCATGTGATGCGGACGCTGGTGCTGGCCCACTTCGTCGCCGGGCTGGCGGCGCTGGGCATCGGCCTGCTGTCGGGCCTGGCTTTCTCGTTCCAATTCCTGCAGCGGTACTGGTTCCCCGGCATCGAGTGGTTATCACCGGGCCGCGTGAGGATGGTGCACACCAACATCCTCGCGTACGGGTTCATCGCGAACGCCTTTCTTGGAGGGCTGTACTGGGCGGTGCCGCGGATCACGGGGCGTCCCGTGCTCTCGCGCCCCCTGAGCTGGTTCATCTTCTGGACGTGGCAGGTCGTGCTGGCCGCCACCGGGATCGGGATCCTGGCCGGCCACGCGCAGGCGATCGAGTGGGGCGAGACCCCCATCTTCATCGATCCCGTGGTGGTGGTGGGGCTGACGCTGGTTGGGGTGAACTTCCTGACCCCGATCATCAGGAGCGGGGGCAAGCCGATCTACGTCTCACTCTGGTACTTCACGGCGGGGTTGGTCTGGACCGTGCTGAACTACGTGATGGGCAACTACGTCCCGCAGTTCTACCTGCCGGGCGCAAGCGGGGCGGCGGTCACCGGCCTGTTCATCCACGATCTGGTGGGATTGTTCGTGACGCCGCTGGGATGGGGGCTGATGTACTACTTCGTCCCCGTCATCCTGAAGAAACCGATCTGGAGCCACGCGGTGAGCCTGATCGGGTTCTGGGGCCTGGCCTTCTTCTACCCGCTCAACGGAGTGCATCACTTTCTCTGGAGCCCCATCCCGATGTTCGCGCAGTATGGCGCGGTCGTGGCGACGGTGGGTGTGGAGATCGTCGTGACCACCGTTTTCATCAACTTCATCGCGACACTGCGCGGCAGCGGCTCGGCGCTGGCGACGAGCCTGCCCATCCGATGGATCTACACGGGCATCGTCTTCTACATGCTGACCTGCCTGCAGTGCTCGATCCAGGTGCTGCTGACCGTGCAGAAGATCATCCATTTCACCGACTGGGTTGTGGCACACGCGCACATGGTGATGTTCGCCGTGTTCGGCTTCTGGATCTTCGGGATGATCCTGGAGCTGTGGCCGAA
>JAWPNA010000386.1:0-25757 GCA_045402695.1 Acidobacteriota bacterium | reverse complement strand
GCGGACGAGCCGGGGCTGCCCCGACGGCGTGCGGAAGTAGTCATCCGGGTCCTTGTCGGGCTGCAGGTCCCACACGACACGATTGATGCCGGGCTGGCCCGGGCCGGTCAGCCGGCGGACCGTCTTTCCCGAGGCATCGGTGATCTCGATTGTGGCCTCCTCGCCGGTGAAGCTCTTGATGATGTAGCTGATGTATGTCCCGAACGGCGGGTTGTCGGCTTTGAAGATCCGCTTGCTCCAAACGGCCCCCTCGGGCAGATACTGGAACTCCGTCGCCGGCCGGATGCCGAACAGACGCGCTTCCTCGCCCATCGCCTCCGGCGTGAGCTCCTGAAGCGGACGGATGTCGTCCATGACGAAGATGCTGCGGCCATGCGTGGCGATGACGAGGTCATGATCCCGCGGATGGATCACGATGTCGTCCACCGCCACCGTGGGCAGCCCGCTTGACATCTTCGTCCAGTGCCCGCCGCGGTCGAACGACGCGAAGATCCCGAACTCGGTTCCGGCGAACAGGAGGTTCCTGTTGCTCGGGTCCTCCCGCACCACCTTCACGGGCGTGAAACCAGGCAGGTCTCCCGCGATCGAGCGCCAACTTCTGCCCGAGTCGGTGGTCATGAAGGCGAACGGAACGAACACGTCGCTGGTGTGCCCGTCCACCGCGACGTAGGCCGTGCCCTCGTCGAAGTGCGACGCTTCCACACGGCTGATCCAGAGCCCTTTGATGCCCGCCCCTTTGGCGGCGCCCTTGTGTAGATTCGCGGTCAGGTCGATCCAGACCATTCCGTCGTCCTGAGTGATCCAGATCTTGCCGTCATCGGTGCCGGCCCACAGCAGCCCCTTCTTGAGCGGTGATTCGGCAAGTGTATAGACCGTGCCGTGGTTCTCCGCGCCCGACCCCGTGGTCATGATTCTGGCAGGGTCCTGCGTGGAGAGATCCGGGCTGATCGGCTTCCACGCGTCGCCACGCTCCGTGAGCTTGAAGATGCGATTGCCGCCGAGATAGAGAACGGTCGGGTCGTGCGGCGACATGATGAGGGGAGCGTTCCAGTGGAACCTGAACCCCAAGGAGCCTTCCTTGGGAGACGGCTTGATCGGCTTGCGCTGGCCGGTCCTCAGATTGAGGCGGTAGGCGTCCGCTTCCTGCGATTCCGCGTAGACGATGTCCGGATCGCTGGGATCGATGGCAATGGAGAATCCGTCTCCGCCTCCAAGAGAGCGCCAGTCTGCGTTGGTGATACCGTCTTTGCCGCGCGTGGCGCTCGGACCGATCCAGTTGAAGTTGTCCTGAAGTCCGCCGGCGATCCGGTACGGACGGCCCAGGTCCACCGTCACGCGGTAGAACTCCCCGGCGGGGAAGTTGTTGAAGAAATCCCAGCTCTTGGATCGGCTGTAACTGGTGTAGAGTCCGCCGTCGTTTCCCAGCAGCAGATGGTCGGTGTTGTTCGGATCGATCCAGAAGGCATGGTGGTCGACGTGGACGCCCTTGGCGCCGTCGTCGGAGAACGTCACCCCTCCGTCGTCGGAGACGTGCAGCAGGAATCCCAGCAGGTAGACCCGCTTGTCATCGGCGGGGTCCACGCGTATCTGGCTGAAGTAGAACGACCGCGGCGTCATCGCGCTGACCCGCTTCCATGTCTCGCCGCCGTCTTCCGAGCGGAAGACTCCGCCGGCGCGGCTCTTGAACTCGTCAATCGAGGATTGCCCACCCTCGTCCGACTCCACCACGGCGTACACGATCCTCGGGTTGGCCTTGTGGATGTCCAGCCCGATGCGACCCGTGTGGGATGGCAGCCCGACGGTCAGCTTTCTCCAAGTCCGCCCGCCGTCGCCCGTCCTGTAGATTCCTCCCGAGACGCCTCCGCTCGTGAAGCTCCATGGCTTGCGCAGCCTGTGGTACATCGCGGCGTAGAGCGTGTTGTGATCCGATGGATCCATCACGAGGTCGATGCATCCAACCGTTTCGTCGACCGTCAGCGACGGCGTCCAGGTCGCGCCGCCATCGACCGTCTTGAAGACGCCGCGCTCCTTGTTGTACCCCCAGAGGTGACCCATCGCGGCCACGTAGACGACTTTGGGGTCGCCGGGATCGACCACGATCCGCGCGATGTTGTGCGAGTCACTTAGACCCTTGTTGGCCCATGTGGCGCCCCCGTCGGCCGAGCGGTAGACGCCATCGCCCCACGAGGAGCTGTTGCGGCCGTTGGCCTCGCCAGTCCCCACCCAGACGATGTTGGGATCGGAGTGCGCCACGGCGACATCGCCGATGGAGGCCACGGGCTGCTTGTCGAAAACCCCCAGCCAGCTCACACCATTGTCCGTCGTCTTCATCAGGCCGCCCGTCCCCAGGCCGACGTAGATCGTGTACGGCCGGCGCGGATCCACCGCGATCGAGGAAACGCGCCCGCCCATGTTGGCCGGCCCCACCGACCTCCACTTCATCTGCTTGAGAAGCGCCTCTCCGACCTGCACGCCCGCCGTCTCGGCGGCGCGCGGCGAGACGATGCCCGCCTCGATGATGACCGCGGCGCACGCAAGGATGCGCCGATGGTGAGAACTGAATCGGATCATGATTGGCCCTCCGAATGTGGCGTATATTAACCCAGGTTGACCCACGCCGGCCGGTGGGGGATCGATGAAGCCTCCATCTGGAATGGTCGGACCCTTCGCGCGGCATGCAACCGTCGGCACAGGGCGCCGCGGCTGATGCCGCGCGCCTGCTGCGCACGAGGGTTCCTCGAGGGCAAGCGCGGGTCATGTCCCCTGAATCCTCCGGGCGCCGCAATGATGAGGGAAGCAGGCAGGCTTGACCCACGCCGGCCTGTGGGGGATCGATGAAGCGTCGATCTGGAATGGTCGGACCGTTCGCGCGGCATGCAGCCGTCGGCCAAGGGCACCTCGGCTCGTGACCCGGCCCGGCCTCGTCCGCGCCATGACGACGTGGGACGTCGTCGCGCTCGGAATCAACGGCGTCATCGGCGGCGGGATCTTCCTCGCGCCCGCGACGGTCGCGCGGTTGGCGGGCTCGTGGTCCACTTTCGTCTACCTCTTTTCCGGCGGCCTGGTGGCGCTCGTCGCGCTCTGCTTCGCGGAGGTTGGCGGCCGCTTCGGCAAGGCGGGCGGGCCGTTCCTTTACGCCGAGGAGGCTTTTGGTCCGTTCGTCGGATTCCAGGTGGGGTGGATCACCTGGATCGCGCGGGTGACGTCGCTGGCCTCCCTCGCCAACGGACTGGTGACCTACGCCGCCTACCTGTCGCCCGGTGCGGATGCCGGCGTGCCGCGTCTCGCCCTGCTGTCGCTCCTGCTGGGCGGCCTCACGGTCATCAACATCCTCGGGGTGAGCCACGGGGCGTGGGCCATCGACTTGCTCACGGTGGCGAAGCTGGCGCCTTTGCTTTTCTTCGTGGTCCTGGGACTGCCGCACGTCGAGGCCGCGCGCCTGGTGCCGGGCGAAGCGCCCTCCGCCGCCGCGCTGGCTCAGGCGTCGCTGTTCATGATCTACGTGTTCAGCGGTTTCGAGCTGGTCCCCATCGCCGCCGAGGAGATGATCGACCCGCGCCGGGCGGTTCCGAAGGCGCTGCTTTCCACCATCGGCATCGTTGCGGTCGTCTATCTGAGCGTCCACGTGGTGGCCCTGGGCACACTCGCGGACCTGGGAGCCACCGACACGCCGCTCGCCTCCGCCGCGGGCACGTTCCTGGGATCCGCCGGCGCTATCGCCATCACGCTCGGGGCGCTCATCTCGATCTGCGGGACGGAGGGAGGCCTGGTGCTGGCCACGCCTAGGCTGCTGTACGCCATGGCCGAACGGGGTCACCTCCCCGGGTGGCTGTGCGGCGTGCATCCGCGCTTCCGGACGCCCTACATCGCCATCGCGGTGCAGGGGGGGCTCGCCCTGGCCTTGGCGGCCTACGGGTCGTTCGAGGAATTGGCCAAGCTGTCGGTGATGGCCCGCATCGTTTCTTACGCGGCCACCTGCCTGTCGCTGCCCGTGTTCCGCAGGCGGGGAGGTGAGCCGCCCACCTTCACCGTCCCAGGAGGCCCGATCATCCCCGCCGCCGCGGTGTTGCTTTGCGGGTGCCTCCTGGCGTCCAGCAGCGCGGCGCACCTGTGGCTCGGGGCGGTGGGCCTGGCGATCGGCTGCCTCCTGTACGCGATCAGGCGGGCAGGCCGGCCAGGTAATCGATCAGATCGATCTTCGTGATGAGCGCCACCGGCCGCGTGTTCTCCAGCACCACAGCGACGCTTCCCTCCGTGAAGATCTGCGACAGCCGCGTCACGGGCGTGTCGGGAGTCACCGTGACGTAACTCTGCTCGGCAAGCTCCTTCACCGGGCGGTCGATGTTGGCCGGATCGTCCACCATCGTCTTGAGCAGGCGCACCTCGGTGATCATCCCCATCAGCGTGTCGCCTCGGATGAGCGGGATCTGCGAGACCCCGTGCCGCTTCATCAGCCCGATGATCTCCTGCACGCCGTCCTCGGGCGCCGCCGTGATGAGCGGCTGGCGCCTGCGGGCGAGCAGATCTCCTACCGAGCCGTGGCGCTGGTCCTCGTCCAGGAAGGAGTTGGCTCGCAGCCACTCATCGTCGTACAGCTTGCTGAGATAGCGGGATCCCGAGTCGGGCAGAAGCGTCAGGATCGTCTTCGCCTCGGGGTGGGCATTGGCCCATTTCAACGCGCCCGCGACGCACCCTCCGCCCGAGCCCCCGGTGAAGAGGCCCTCCTTGCGGGTCAGCTCCCGCGCTGTCTGGAAGCACTCCTTGTCCGACACCTGCACGACCTCGTCCACCATCGAGAAGTCGATCGTCTCGGGCAGAAAATCCTCCCCGAAGCCTTCAACCTTGTAGGTCTTGAACAGATCGGGCACCTTCCCCGTTCGCCAGTAGTCGTAGAAGATGGAACCGATGGGGTCGACGCAAATCATCTTCACCGACGGTTTGTTCCTTCTGAGCACCCGGCCGATGCCCGAGATCGTCCCCCCCGTGCCGGTCGCGATCACAACGGCATCGAGCGACTCGCCCATCTGCCTCCAGATCTCCGGGCCCGTCGTCTTCTCGTGCGCCAGCGGGTTGGATTGGTTCTTGTACTGGTTGGCGAAGAAGCAGTTGGGGGTGTCTTGCGCGATGCGTCGTGCGACGGAATAGTACGAGCGGGGATCTTCCGGGGAGACGGCGGTGGGCGTGGTGATGACGCGAGCGCCGAAGGCGCGCAGCGCCTTGATCTTCTCGTCACTGACTTTGTCGGGCATCACCAGGATGGTGCGGTACCCCTTAATGGCTCCCACCATCGCCAGGCCCATCCCCGTGTTGCCCGACGTGCACTCCACGATCGTGCCGCCCGGCTTGAGCAGCCCCGCGGCCTCCGCGTCGTCGATCATCTGGACGGCGATGCGGTCCTTGGTCGAGCTGCCCGGGTTCAGGTACTCGAGCTTGGCATACAGGTAGGCGCCCGACTCGGGCCGGAGCTGGTTCAGGCGCACGATGGGCGTGCGGCCGATGAGCGAGACCACGTCATGGTGTACGTCCTGAAAGGAATCCTGCATCCGTCCCCCGGGCCGATCGCTGTTGGAGATGGGACCAGCCGCCGAGCGCCTCAGTCTACCGCATCCGTTCTCCCATCTCACGCGGCCGCCGCTACCTCAGAACCGCGGCTGGCGTGCCGGAGAACATCATTTTCCTCTTGCCTTGAGCGACCATCAACGGTATAACCACACTTCAGTGCAGGCGTCGCCTACTCTGGCGCTCCTCCAACTGGAACGATCCCTATCCCATGGGTTGAATAGGGCATGAGATTCAGGCACCGCGCAGTCTTGTCGCCGGTCGCCCGGATTGACTTGGTTATCGCGGGGGGCGGCTCGGACGTGGCATCAATCCGCAGGAATGCATGAACAGAGGAGGTGCAGGAGACCACACCCGGCAGGTGTGAAGGTCCACTGGGGGGCGGTCGATTCGTCGGCTCATCCAGCCGCCATCGTCAATGAGGCACTTCTTGAGGAGCAATTCATGAGGAAGACCAAGGTCCTCATCGCCTTCATGGCGATGGGTCTGGTATCGAGCGCGGTGTTCGCGTCGGTCGTTGTCAAACACGACGAGGCGAGCATGACCCGCGCCGCTCACGCCGTTGTCGTGGGCCAGGTGCTCGACACGCGCAGTGAGTGGAACACGAACCATGAGTTCCTCTGGACCTATACTCGCGTCAAGGTCCACGATGTCGCGAAGGGGGATCCGGACATCGGTCAGACGATCACTGTCCGCGAGGTGGGCGGACGCGTCGGACACTTCAACCAGGAGATGATCGGCGCCGCGAAGTTTGTGCCCGGAGAGCAGGTGGTCCTGTTCCTGGAGGGCGCCAAGGATGGCACGCGGGGCGTCTTCCAGACCGTCGGCCTGTCCGAGGGGAAGTTCAAGGTCTCGACCGACACGCTCAGCGGCCGCAGGATCGCTGTCCCCGACTCCCACGACCTGGACTTCGCCGGCGCCCGCAGGGCGATGTGGGACAACGGCCCGGTGGACCTGGAGGACTTCCTGTTCGAGATTCGCCGCAACGCCAACGCAAGATAACGGACGTCAAGGAGGACCAAAATGAAGACGACGCGGATGTTCTTCACGGCGTCGGCGGCCCTCTTGGCGGCCGTCGCCATCACAAGCCTTCCGGATGCGCACACACTCCCGTGCGGCGGGAAGATTCTCGACAACCCTCACCGGTCCTGGAGCACTAACTCGGTGACGTTCGGGATCAACAACACCGTCATCCCGGCGGGCGGTGGGCTGACCACCACGGAGGTCACGAACGCCACGATCAACGGATCCGAGATCTGGTCCGGCCCCGCCAGCGGAACGGTCAACGCCTCGGTCCGGAACACCGATCCTCGCGGGTTCGTGGACAACGGCCTGAACACCATCTCCTACGAGGACCCGCAGAGGGCGCTCAGTGGCAGCACTCTCGCCGCCTCCGTGGTGGGTTGGTACAACTCCTCCACGCACACCTGCACGACGCCCAATTTCGGATCGCTGACGTTCAACAACTACCGGGACTCGGACGTCGTCTATAACAACGGGTTTTCATGGACGGTTCCGAGCTCGTCAGGCTCCGACACCTGCAAGTCGGGCTGCGTATCCTTCCCGCCGAAGAAGGCGCAGTACGACATCGACGGGATCGCGGTTCAGGAGGTCGGCCACAGCCTCGGGCTCGACCACGGCAGCAACTCGGCCGACTCGATGTACGGGAGCCTCGGTCCCTGCGACTGCACAAAACAAAGCCTGACCTCGTGCGATGCGCAGATCGGAGGGAACCTCTGCTTCTAGGACCTCAGGTCCACAGCTCTTGAGGATCAGGGCGGCGCTCCGGCGCCGCCCTTTTGCTGTGTGTCGAGCATTTCCGACAGCTTCGGGGTGAGAGTCGCCTGCCCAACCTGATGGAGGCGGAGGGCCAGCGGAGCGCACGGGCGTCACCGCGAGGCGCTGCCGCAAAAGGAGCCGGACCGCCGGCGGCGAAGCGCTGCGACCAGTCAGGCCAAATAGTGGAGGCCACGGCCAACCCATGTCGATGTCTCAGGATCTATAATCAGCGGCGGGGGAGATCGGAGGAACGAGCGATGTCGATCATGGCGTTGATCCTCACCAGCACCGCCTTCGCCGAAGGAGTGACCATCCCTGTCGGGCACACGTGCGACGGGCCGGATCTATCTCCGCAGCTCCAGTGGAGCAAGGCGCCCGCGGGCACGAAGAGCTTCACGTTGATCTGCGACGATCCCGATGCGCCGGCCGGCACCTGGGTTCACTGGGTGCTCTTCAACCTTCCCGCAGGGACCCAGACTCTGCCTCAGGGAGTTCCGACGTCCGCCGAGCTGACCTCTGGGGGGCGCCAAGGGAAAAACGACTTCGGCCGCCTCGGGTTCGGGGGCCCTTGCCCGCCGAGAGGGCCGGCGCACCGGTACTTCTTCAAGCTGTACGCCCTCGATACGGATCTGTCCCTTCCCGCCGGCGCGACCAAGAAGCAGGTGGAGGAGGCGATGAAGGGGCACATCCTCGCGCAAGGGCAGTTGATGGGGAAGTACGGGCGCTGATCTAGGCCGAAGAGTCGACGTGGCGCATGATCCGGATGATCCCTTCCTGAAACCGATCCTCCGGCGTCAGAAGGCTCACCACCAGATGTCCCTCGTCCGGAAACTCGAAGAAGTATCCGGGATGGACGAGCAGTCCCTCCTCGCGCAGCAGGCTCAGCGCCCACTGCTCGTCGGAGCGTGCGCGCGGGACATCGAGGATCGCCGACCAGCCTCCCTCCGAGCGAACAGCGCGGCACGCCAGTGAAGCGGCCGTCCGGGAAGCGAGCCAGTCGCGGTTGACGGCGAGCCGCTCGCGGATCATCCGCTGGATCTCGGCGCGGCAGGCCATCAGGTCGAGCAGGGCCGTCTGCACGGGCGTGTTGACCGACAGGTAAGTGTCCGCGATCACCTCGAGGCGCCGGAGCGCTTCAGCCACCTGGGGCTCGGGCCCCGAGGCGGCGATCCAGGCCAGCTTGAGCTGCGGCAGGCCCAGCATCTTCGACAGCCCGTTGAGCGTGAAGGTCAGCACGCGTCGCTCCGCGGCCAGGGTGGCCACGCGCTCGGCGTCATCGTCGAAACCGTAGTCCCCGAACACCTCGTCGGAGATGATCGTGATGCCGCGCAGCGTGCAGATCGCGATCAATGCCTCCAGCTCGCCTCTCTTGAGAAACGTGCCCGTGGGGTTGCCTGGGTTGACCAGGATCAAGGCGCGCGGCCCGCGCTGAGCGCAGCGCGACAGAGCCTCCAGATCGATCCCGAACCGAGGCCCCGGGCTGAGCGGGTAAGTGCCCAATTCCACGTCATTGAGCTGCGCCAGGAACCCGAACAGCGGATAGCTGGGCGCGGGAGCGAGGATCAGGTCTCCCGGGTCGGCCAGAAGACGGAACAGAAACGAGTACGCCTCACTCGTGCCGGCGGTGAGGATCAGGTGCTCCGGTGGCACGCGGGCGCCGCGCGCCGCCAGGATTTCCGCGATGACCGCGCGCGCCCCAGGGTCGCCGCGAGGGTTGGGATCATACGAGAGCCCCTCGGACCGCGACAGCGCTCCGAGGATGGCCGCCGAGGGATAGCGCAGCCCGCAGCGCGTCGGGTTTGACTCCGTCAGATCGAGGATCGGGATACCGGCCAGGCGGCGCGCCTCGATGAGCGCCGTCAGGTTGTTGGGTGTGAGATCCCACTGCGTGCGCGCGGCAAACATGCGCCTGCCCCCCGCGCGCACGGTATCAGAAATTCCGGCCGCGCGGGTCGTGTGACAGCCGCAATTCCGGCGGGATGGAGTCCGGCCGCCCTTCGCCGATCGCCCGGGCCGCCATCTCCCCAATGACCGGCCCGTGCTTGAAGCCGTGACCTGACCCGCCGCCCAGGATCCAGACATTGTCGTAATCCGGGTGCCTGTCGAAGATCAGATGGTCATCGCGCGTCGCTTCATACTGACAGACGCGCGATTCGAGCAGGGGCGCGTCGCGCAAGGCCGGGAACCGCCGCGAGAGGCAGGCGCGCGCCGACTTGAGAAGCCTCGTCGTGGGCCGCCGCTGCATCACCGTGGGGTCCACACGGGGCCCCTCCATCTCGGGATGGACCTTGAACCCCTTCCCATCCACCGCGGGGACGCCGTAGCATTTGGCGCCGAGTTCCATCCAGACCGGCATGCGCCCGGCGAGGAACGAGTCGTCGCCGGCAGGCGTCCCGAAGTAGAACACTTCCTTGCGCGTTACTTTGATCCGACGGCCCAGCAGCTCCGGGAAGAGCGAGGCCATCCACGGGCCGCAGGCGAAAAGGAACTGATCAGCGCGGTGGCGGTCACCCGAGTCGGTGCGAACCTCGAGGAGGTGCCGGCGCGCCGCCCGCCCTCCCTCGGGAGCCGACACGCTTCCTACGCGCACGTCGCCGCCCGCCTGCTCGATCCTCCGGGCCACGGTCCGGCACGATTCGCGCGCGAGGATCAGCCCCGCCCTCGGCTCGAGGAGCGCCCATCGGATCCCCCGGGGTCGAATCTGGGGATACCTCGCCGCGAAGGCGCGCCGATTGAGCCGCTCGAAAGGCTCTCCCAGGGCCCGAAGATCCTTCGCGCACCTTTCGGCGTACGGCTCGTCTCCCGCGACCATCCACAGGACGCCGCACCGATGAAACAACGTCTCCCCCCACTGCCGTTCCCGCTCGGCCCAGAGCCGCTGCGCGCGGGCCGCCCATCGGGCGTAGAAGATTGACCCGCCGTATCCGCACCTGATGACGCGGCTCTCGTCCGCGGACGTCGCGCGGGAATTGCCGGGCCCCCAGGCGTCCAGAAGGAGCACAGCATGACCCCTCTCGAGGAGGCTGAGGGCTGACCACAGCCCCATGATGCCCGCGCCGATCACGGCGCACGTGCTCTCGCGCATCGTGCTATCCTCCGCGCCACCGTTTCACAGAACCTCTCAACAGGACAGAACAGGTCATGCTATCTTACAGGCCCCCGAGCGGGGGCATTCCAAGGAGCAAACGAAGATGACCTACGTCGTTTCGAGACTGTGCAGGGATTGCAAGGACACCGCCTGCGTTTCCGTCTGCCCGGTTGATTGCTTCTACGTCCCAAAGGAACCCAGCGCCGACCTGCCGGACCAGCTCTACATCTCGGTGGCGGAATGCATTGACTGCGGCGCCTGCGAGCCGGAATGTCCGTGGGAGGCCATCACGGCGGGCGACGCCGTCCCCGAACCGTTCGCCGACGACACCCCATTGAACGCAAGGTGTGACACGGAGCGTGACAAGTTCGAGGTGGCCAAGCACATCGAGAAGCCGAAGCCGACGACGGAGGAGATCCAGGCCAACAAGGCGAAGTGGGGTCTCTGATCCTTTCCGCGCATCGAACCGGGACGGGGGGTTGGTGAACCCGGCCCCTTCCTCGCCCCCGCCCGCCCTGGGCGGCACTCCCTGCCCGAGAATCCCGCCCCGCGGGTGACGCTCGTGTGGCCATACCCGGCCCGTTCTGCTAAGGTAGCCGGCTCATTTCAACGAGGACAGGGGAAGAACCGGCCGTGCTCACCGACCTCAGCAAGGTCCGCAACATCGGCATCAGCGCCCACATAGACTCGGGCAAGACCACGCTCACCGAGCGCATCCTGTTCTACACGAAGCGCATCCGCGTCATCCACGAGGTCAAGGGCAAGGATGGCGTGGGGGCCAAGATGGACTCGATGGAGCTGGAGCGGGAGCGCGGCATCACCATCGCCTCGGCCGCCACCCACTGCCAGTGGGCGGGCCACCAGATCAACATCATTGACACGCCCGGTCACGTGGACTTCACGATCGAGGTGGAGCGCTCCCTGCGCGTGCTGGACGGCGCCGTGCTCGTCCTGTGCGCGGTGGCGGGAGTGCAGTCCCAGTCGATGACGGTGGATCGCCAGATGCGGCGCTACAACGTCCCCCGCCTGGCGTTCATCAACAAGGCGGACCGCTCGGGGGCCAATCCGTACCGGGTCGTCGAGCAGTTGAGAGACAAGCTCAAACACAACGCGGTATTGATGCAGATTCCGATCGGACTGGAGGCGGCCCACGATGGGGTCGTGGATCTCGTCGCCATGAAGGCGATCTACTTCGACGGCGCCAGCGGCGAGATCATCCGGGTGGAGGAGATCCCAGTCTCACTGAGGGCGGAGGCCGATGCGAAGCGACACGCCATGCTGGACGCGGTGTCCATGTTCTCCAACGATCTGATGGAGGCGATTCTCGAGGAGAAGGTCACCGAGGATCTCATCCACGATGCCGTCCGCAAGGGCACCCTCACCCTCGCTCTCACGCCCGTCTTCGTCGGGTCGGCCTACAAGAACAGGGGCGTGCAGCTCCTGCTGGACGCCGTCACGCGCTACCTTCCCGCGCCCACTGACGTGGTGAACGAGGCGCTGGATCTCACGCGGGAGGAGGCGAAGATCATTCTGAAGGCGGAGGCGGACGCGCCGCTGGTGGCCCTGGCCTTCAAGCTGGAGGAGGGGCGCTTCGGGCAGCTCACGTACATCCGCGTCTATCAGGGCTCGATGAAGAAGGGCGACACGATCGTCAACAGCCGAACGGGCCGGGAAACCAAGGTCGGCCGGCTGGTGCGCATGCACGCGGACGAGATGGAGGACATCACGGACGCGATGGCGGGCGACATCGTGGCGCTGTTCGGCATCGATTGCGCCTCCGGCGACACGTTCACCTCGGGCAAGCACTCCATCGCGATGACCTCCATGCACGTGCCCGACCCGGTCATCCATCTGACGATCAAGCCCAAGGACAAGAAGGCGCAGGGGAACGTCGCCAAGGCCCTGGCGCGCTTCACCAAGGAGGATCCGACGTTCCACGCGCGCGTGGACGAGGAGTCGGGCCAGACGATCATCTCGGGGATGGGAGAGCTGCACCTGGACGTGTACGTGGAACGGATGAAGCGCGAGTACGGGGCCGAGGTCGAGACGGGCGCCCCTCAGGTGGCCTACCGTGAGGCGATCAGCCGCCGCGCCGAGTACAACTACGTGCACAAGAAGCAGACCGGAGGCGCCGGGCAGTACGGCCGGATCGCCGGCCACGTGGAGCCGCTGCCGCCGGACGCGGCCGTGGACTTCGAGTTCGTCAACGAGATCTACGGCGGCTCGATTCCGGTGGAGTTCATCCCCTCGGTGCAGAAGGGGTTCAGGTCGCAACTGAAAAAGGGGCGGATGATCGGTTTCCCGGTCACGCGCCTGCGGGTTGTGCTCACCGACGGGGCCGCCCATTCGGTGGACTCGTCCGACATGGCGTTCCAGGCCGCTGCCCGAGGCGCGTTCCGCGAGGTGTACCACAGGGCCAAACCGCAGATCCTCGAGCCGATCATGAAGGTCTCGATCGAAGGGCCCACGGAGTTCCAGGGGGCCTTCGTGCGCACCATCATGCAGCGACGGGGCATCATCGTCGGGACCACGGAGTCGGAAGGTTTCGTGCGGGTGGATTCGGAGGTGCCGCTCGGTGAGATGTTCGGCTACTCCACGGACCTGAGGTCCTCCAGCCAGGGCAAGGCGGAGTATACGATGGAGTTCGCGCGCTACGCGCCCGTGCCGGCCGAGGTGGCCCAGGAGCTGGTCAAGGAGTACGGTACCGGGCTGGACGACGAGGAATAGACCGGCGCAGGAGGAAACCAGCATGATGTACCGGAAGGAGCTCAACGATAGGAGCCCCTTGAGGGTTTTCGAGAATTCGATCCACGGAGGGCTCGGCCGCGGCAACATCGGCGTCGCGGTGGGCCGGCACGGAGTCGGAAAGACAGCTTTCCTGGTCGGCGTCGCGCTGGACGATCTCATGCGCGGCAGGAAGGTCCTGCACGTGGCGCTGGATCAGCCGGTGGAAAAGGTCCGCGAGTATTACGACGAGATCTTCATGGACCTGGCGCGCACATCGGGGCTCGAGGACGTGGACGCGGAGCGTCTCGACATGGAGCGCAACAGGAACATCCACACGTACGCCGGCACTCCGTTCTCCGCGCCGAAGCTGCGATCGGCCATCACCTTCCTGAAGGAGCATGCACATTTCGCGCCGGTGGCCCTCGTCATCGATGGATATGATTTCGAGAAGGCCGCGCCGGCGGAAGTCCAGGAGCTGCGGAAGATCGCCCGGGAAATCGACGGCGAGATCTGGATGTCTGCCGTCACGCACCGGGATGCACGGTGCAACGCGCGGGGAGTGCCGGAGCCGGTGGTGCGCGTCGAGGAGGCGGTCAGCGTCATCGTCTCGCTGGCGCACGACGGCAAGTCCGTGCGCATCCGGCTGCTGAAGGATCACGACAGCCCCGCCGTGTCCGACCTTAGCATCGCGCTGGACCCCACCTCGATGCTCATCATGCAGAAGTGAAGGAAGGCGATCCCCGGTGTCCGAGCCGACGACCAGCGCGAGGAGCCTGCTGCACGTCGTGCCTGGAGTCCTGCGCTGGCAGATCCTCGATGAACGAATCAACGCCCCCAGCGACGCGTACGCCATCGTGCACGGCGGCGAGGTGATCCTGATCGACCCGCTGCCTCTGTCATCCGGGGCGCAGGCGTCGCTCGAGCGCCGAGGCAAGGTCACCGCGATCTGCCTGACGGGGGCGTTCCATCAGCGCTCCGCCTGGAAGTACCGCCGCGCCTGCGGAGCGAAGGTGTACGGCCCCAGGGGCGGCGAGGGGTTCGAGGAGAAGCCCGACGTGCTATACAAACCGGGTGACACGCTACCCGGGGGGCTGCTCGCGGTGCACACCCCCGGCCCCGCCTCGGCGCACTACGCCTTCCTGCTCTCCAGGGGCGCCGGCGTGCTGTTTTGCGCCGACCTGCTCGCCAACATGGGAGCCAAGTTGGGGGGATTGCGCTTCATCGAGAGCGAGTACCAGGAGGATCCCGCGCGCACCCGCCGCAGCGTGAAGAAGCTGCTCGACCTGCCGTTCCGGGTCGCCTGCTTCGCCCACGGCACGCCCATCACCCGCCTCGCGCGCAAGGCGCTGGCCGGCGCGCTGGAGAGAGACGCGGAGCTGGGCGACTGACTCAAGTCGCCTCACCGGCCAGCCCGAAGCAGAATCCCTCTAGTTCTGGCCCGCGTGCCCCAGGCAGCAACCGTGCGTCGAGCTGCCGCTATTGGTGCAAACCGTGAGAGGGTTCATGCACGGCTTCCTGGCCGAGCACGGAATGCACTGCGATCCTGGAGACACGGGGGCCGCCACGGAGTTGACGTGCTGCGCGCAGGAGCCGTTGTCGGCGGCGAGACCGGATGACGCCATGCGCGCTCGAGGAACTGGAGCGGCCCTGTGGCAATCCGACCACTGTCCGGGTGAACGTCGAGGTTCCGAGGCTACTGCGGGCGCTCGAACCAGGACCTCACGTCGAAGTTGAAGGAGAATTGCAGGGCAAGGGAGTGATCAACCTCGGGCGTGAAGGTCGGGTACTCGGTGGAGCGCTCGACGCGGTAGGAGACCTTCACCGTGCTCTTGGGATCGATCCGGAAGCCGGCGCCGGCCTCCAGATCCCACGAATTCTCGTCCGTGACATACCAATCGACCCAATAGGGGAGCCAGACGCTGGTCTGGTTGTTCCTCTCGACGCGCAGCGAGGAGAACCAGCGAGGCGACCAGGTGTACTTCGGCTCCAGATACCAGACGACGCCCCGCTCGTCGGGCTGGCCCGGCACCTCGAAAAGCGAGCGGGTCATCTCGCCGTTGAGCTCGAAGTGGCCCCGGCTGAACTGAAGGTCGAACCCCACGACCCGCTGATTGTAGTCGCGCCAGCTCTGGCCGGCTGGAATGAACTCCTCCACATCTTTCGACAGGTAGGGCCCCCAGGTCGCGTAGGCGCCGAGACGGAATCCCGTGAACGGCGTGAAGCCCGCCGCCAGAGCGGGGCGGGGGGCAGTCGAGGGCTCCGGGAGCCAGATCTGATAGTGGAGCGGCCGGTCAACGACCGCCGCCAGAAAATCCACGCGCCCGACCGAGCCGGCCAGCTCGATGACGTACGGATAGACGATGTCGTAATTCACCGGCCTGCCGATGAGCGGGTTCTCGTTGGAAAGGTAGCGGTGGCTGAAGCTGCCGATAGGCTGGGGCATCCGACCGGCCTGCGCGACGAGGCGCGTGGAGGAGGGAAAGGAATAGCGCACCCAGGCCTGCTCCAGCTCCGCGTGGCTGGAATCGGGTACGACGTACTCGCTGGCGCTCCCATCCTCGAACCGGCCGAGCGCCATCCCCTGGAGGCGCGGGGCGAGCTGCCCGGCCACCCAGAGGCGTACCCGTCCCTCGGTCGCTGCGTCCCCTTCGTTGCGGCTCAAGAGCAGCGACTGCGGGCCGGTGTCCCACACCTCCCCGTCGGCCAGCCCCTGGATCAGGATCCGATCCTCGGCGGGGAAGGCGGGGCGGATCAGGAGGCAGGCGATGGCGGCCACCGCGAGGGCCGGCAGGAGCCGGGAAACTCCCCGCGCTCCGGGCGCGGCCCGCTGCGCGCCTGGGTCAGGCGGCGGGCGGTGGGGTCTGAGCTTCGCGGATCGCACGGACATACTCCTCCACATCGAATGGTTTCATCAGATAGGGACGGCCCGCCTGCTCCAGAAACGCGCGGGTGACGTCGTTGGCGGAATCTCCCGTCACGAAGACGAAGCGGGACGCAAGGGCTGGTCGGTTCCTCTCGACCCAGTTGAACAGATCGGCTCCCGACATCCCGCCCGGCATCCTCAGGTCCGACACGATGACCTCGAACTCGCTCCGGTTGAGCCATTCGATCGCCTCGTCGCCGGAGCGCGCCCCAACCGGGGAGGCCCCCAAAGAGCGCAGGATCTCCATCTGGTACTCGAGCACGCTCGGCTCGTCCTCCACGATGAGCGCGGTGGTGAGACGCACCGGTTCGCAGCCCGCCGGGGCCACAGGGCGCACCGCCGCGGCCCGCATCCGGTCCCTCGCGGACAGCGGCAGCGTCACGGTGAAGCAGGCGCCTCCTTCGGGGCGGTTGTCGGCGGCGATGGTCCCCCCATGGTCCTGCACGATGGCGTAGGTGATGCTGAGGCCGAGCCCGGTCCCTTTGCCTATCTCCTTGGTGGTGTAGAAGTGATCGAACACCTTGCGCGGGTCCTTCATCCCCGGGCCGTTGTCCAACAGGGTGACGACGGCACGGCCCGCTTCCAGAGCGGTGCGGACGGTGAGCGCCGGCTCCCCCGCGGTTCCCTTGAGCGCGTCGTAGGCGTTGTTGATGATGTTGAGGAAGACCTGCTGGAGCTCCAGCTCGTTGGCCTCGAGCATCACCTGGCCGTCGCACGGCTCGAACCGCATCAGAATGCCGGCGGCGTTGTAGTCGTGCTGCCGCAGGGCCGTGGTCTCCTTGAGGAGCTGGTGCAGATCGACCATCGTCCTTTCCCCCGTGTCCCGGTGCGCCACCTTGAGCAGGGTGCGCACCAGCGCGGCGATCCGGTGCACCTGCTGCCGCGCGCTCTCGAGCCGCCCCCGGAGCTGGTGATCGATCGCATCGGAGGCCAGAGAGAGATCGACCTGACCCAGCACCGCCGTGAGCGGGTTGTTGATCTCGTGGGCCGCGCCCGACAGCATCCGGCCCAGGGAGGCCAGCTTCTCCGACTCCTTGAGCCGCTCCACGCGGATCAGCTCCTCACGCTGGTGCTGGAGCATCTGTTGCTGGTGCTCCTGCACCGAGGCGAGAAGCTCGCTGAACGCCTCGTTGAGGATGCGGATCTCGGTGGTGAGCCCGCGATCCTCGAACCGCCGCGAAGCGTCGCGGTTCAGAGCCACCGACCGGATGAAGGAGACGAACCTGTCGAGCGGATTGAGGATCGAACGGGAGATCCGCCACGCCGCCACGCCGGCCATGGTCACGGTGAGGGCGCCGCAGGAGAGCAGAGCCACGAGCAGAGACCGCTGCACCGGCTGGAGCGCGCGGGAGAGCGACCGCAGCAGCAGGAGCGTGGCGGGCCGCCCTCGGTCGTCCGCCCCAAGCGAGATCGGGGCGGTGAGGAACTCCTCCCGGCCAATCGCCGTCAGCTCGGCGGGCTTCGCGTCGATCCCCGCGGCATCGCCCAGACGTGCAATCAGCGCGGGGTCGATCTGGCGCTGCCCCACTGTGGAGCCGGCTATGTGGCCGTCAATCACCAGCGCAACGTCGCTTTGCAGGGCATCGTGCAGTCCCGCGAGCCATCCCGTGTCCATCCGCTCGCCGAGTGTCAGCGTGCCGATCACGTACCCTTGCAGCACGACCGGCACGCATCCGACGTGCAGCGTCTCCGTGCCGGCGGTCGTGACCCCGAAGACGGGACGCGCCTCGGGATCGTCCGAGCCGAGGACCGTGCGGATCCAGGGTCGGTCGTACAGGGTGGCGCCGGGGTCGAACCGCGGATCGAGATCCGGATCGGCGGCGAGGATCGTGCCCTGCTCGTCCGTCACGATGACCATGTCCTTCCCGACCATCTCGCGGATCTTCCGCACCTCGGTTCCCACGGTCGCGAGCAGATCCGGACGGTGCGGGCTCCCCCCGGCGGATTCCGAGCGGTAGGTGTCGAGTGCCGCCCGCAGCGTGGGGCTTTCGGACACGAGCGTCGAGATCCAGAGGAGCTCTCTCAAGCTCCTCGCCTGCAGGTCGCGCGCGTTGGTCTGATTCTGCGCCAGCAGCTCGACCAGGTGGAGGCGGGTCTGTCTCCGGATCACGGCGCTCAGCACGAGGAGGGAGGAGGCGACTGCGACCAGCGTGGTCAGGGTGCCGAAGAGAATCAGTCGGCCGCCGAGGGTCTGGCCGCGGTGGGCTTTCACGGCGTCGACCGGGCGACCTCCCGCGGCCGGCCAGTCATCGAGCATCCGCAATCTCCTCCAGCGGGATGTTCAGGAGAACCTCGGCCTGCCGCCCTGGCTCGATCGTCACTTCGTGGCGAAGCGGCCGGGCGCGCTCGTGCCAGCCGATGACGCTGTACCGGCCGGGAGGGATCGCGGGGATTTCAAACCTGCCGTCGTTTCCGGGTACGGCAAAGAACGGGTTGTCGAGCACCATCACCACGGCGCTCATGTCGGAATGGATGTGGCAGAACACCTTGACGATCCCCGGCTCATCGAAGCGGACCGAGCGCGAGGAACCCCTGGGGTAACGGCCCAGATCGAAGGAGGCCGTCTTGGAAAGCGAGAAGACATTGTGGTAGATCGAATCTCCGTTGGGGAACTCGACTGTGGAGCCTACGACCACGGGCAGGACGTGTGGGAGGAAGGTCAGTTGATTCTGCTCCAACCGGAAGGAGCCCATATCAGGACCGGCCGCCGCCACAAGGGCGGGAGCGCTCTCCAGGTAGACCACGACGTTGGCCAGCTCGTCCAAGGCCGAATGCGGCGCGGGCGGGGGAGCGGCCAGGCTCGGCTCGGGGTAGAAGGCGAAGCGGATCCGGCGCCCGGCGAGACGCGCGCCGAGCCGCACCGTGCCGTGCAACGCGCCGGTCACGGAAGGTTTCGGCGGCGCCGGATCGGACGCCGCGGCCGGGTCGCCACCGGTCGCCGCCAGAGCCAGACCTATCAACAGGACGGCCATCGCGCCGCGGCGGGAGGGCGGCCCCTGTCGTCCCGGCCCGTGCCGGTGGATCATGGCGCCCCGGCGCTGCCTCATGGCGTGATTCCTCGAGAGAGAGACGATTTCAGCAGCGGAATATAGGCCCTGACTGGGGTGGGTCAAGCCGCGCACCGGGGACCGCTGAGGGGCCGGACGCTGCACTTGGGTGAGCCGACGGGCCTCGCCCCCGGCGAGAGCAAGTCGTTTCTGCAGAGGCATCTCGGGGTCAAGAGCCGATGGTGAAATCGTACCTCAACAACCGGACCGGTTTAAGGTATGCAGGTCATTCATCGAAGGGTCATGGACGAAGCTGTACCTGCGTATGATCCGGCTCGGCGGCCAGCAGGGATCCGGACGGCTGGGGCAGGATGCTCGCCTGTCGCCTATGTGGCTTCCGGATCGGAACGTCATGGAGGTTCTACTCGCTCTGTGAGCGCTGGGGTCCTTCCTGCCTGGATGCAGCGTGCTCCAGCCCCGTGGTAACCTTCGCGACGCCCGCTGGTTGTTCCCAACGAACGTGATCTCCGGTAGTCGAGCATGAACGGACTCGGGATCTTCGACATCGTTGCGGTGGCCGTCATCCTGATGCTCATGTTGTACGGGATGATCAACGGGTTCGTGCGCCTGGCGATGGGGTTCATCGGATTGGCGCTGGGCTGGTTTCTGGCGGTGAGGTACTGCGAGGTTCTGGCGCTGAGGCTGGGCGCGACGCCGGACGACGTCACCAAGCCGCCCGGCGGCATGCGGCTGCTCGCGTTCGGGCTGATCTTCCTCGGCGTGGTGATCGTGTGTGGGCTGCTGGCCTGGATGATCACCAGGGCCCTTGGCGCCGTGAAGCTCCGCTGGATCGATCGGTTGATCGGAGGCGGCGCCGGCGTGCTGGGGGCGATCCTCCTGATCTGCGCCGCCACCGTGCCCCTGGCCGCGCTGAGTCCGGAAGACGGCGGGGCGCTGATGAAAGAGTCCCGGCTCGCGCCCTACGCGGTGGCGGGCGGGGAATACCTCAAGACGCTCGCTCCCGGGCGGATGAAGGAGCGCTTCAGCAATATCGCCAGGTCCGTGCTGTCGAAGTGATCCCGCGGATCACCGGGCCGAGGCCAGCGCCCGTCCGCCATCCACGCTGAAGGTTCCACCCGTGATCCACGAGGCGCGATCCGAGGCGAGGAAGACCGCCAACGCGGCGACGTCCTCCGGTCGGCCGACACGGCCCATTGGATGCGTGGTCTTGCCGCGCTCCAGGAAGTTCGCGTAGTCGGTCTCGCCCATGCCCCCGGAGCGATGCAGGTCGGTCACCACGACGCCCGGGTTGATCGCGTTGACACGGACGCCCTGGGGAGCCAGGTCCAGAGCGAGGCAGCGCGTGAGCTGATCCACGGCGGCCTTGCTGACGCAGTAGGCCAGCAGCCCTGGGTAGGGCCGCAGCCCCGCCACGCTCGACATGTTGATGATGTTGCCCTTGCGCGCGGCGAGGTGCGGGATGAAGAGCCTGGTCAGCGCGAAGACGGATCGCGCGTTGATGTCCATCATCCGGTCCCAGCTCTCCAACGCCGAGGTCTGGGCGCACCCGCTCTGGATGATGCCTGCGTTGTTCACCAGGACGTCGAGGCCGCCCAGCGCCGACATCGTCTCTACGACGAGGCGCATGCGATCCTCCTCGCGTGTCACGTCCGCGACCGCCGGCACGAGCCGCGCGGGGCCTCCTGGTGCCCGCGCCTCGCCGGCGGTGGTTTCCAGAGATTCCCGCCGGCGCCCCGCGATCACCACGCGTGCCCCCTCGCGGGCGAAGGCGAGCGCCATGGCTCTTCCGAGCCCGCTGCCGCCTCCCGTGATGAGAGCTGTCTTACCTTCCAGATCGGGCATCGTCTGACTCCTCTTCGTGACTCCTGATGGCTCCAGATGGCTCCTGATCTCACCGTCGGGCTGGGGCGCCCACCATTCCCATCGCTTCGAGAAACCCCGGCGGGAACTGGTAGCCCGCAGATAAGCCCGCCTCCGCGTGCCGGCGGGCGGCCGCCGTGTCACCCTGCTCCAGCGCCGCCAGCGACAGATTGTAGTGCGCGGGGCCGTGGCCGGGATCGAGATGGACCGTCCTGTTCATCTCCTCGAGGAACTCCTCACGTCGATCCTCCTTCAGCCTCCTCACGCCCAGCAGGTAGTGAGCCTGCGCGAGATCCCCCCGCAGGTCCGCCTCTCCCGGGAGGTCCTTCAACAGTCTCTCCAGAAGATCGACCGCCTGCTCCTCGCGGTCCGTGAGAGCCAGCACGCGCCCCAGTCCTCGCGAGGCGGTGACATCGCCTCCGCGGGACAGCTCGATCACCTTCCTGTAGGAGGCCTCCGCCTCCGCGGGCCGGCTGGCCGCTTCCTGTGCCGCGCCCAGCCCGCTCCACGCGGCAGCTAGGCCACCGTCGGTCTCGAGGGCGCGCTTGAACTCAGCCATGGATTCCTCCAGACGTCCCGTGAGGGAGAGCAGCGCGGCCAGGCTCACGCGCGCTCCCGTGAGCCCGGGGGCGATCTGAAGTGCTCGCGTATAGGATGCGATGGCCTCCTCGTGCCGCCCCTCGCGCTGCAGAGTGAACCCGTGGTTGCTGTGCGCGCGGGCGCTTGCCGGGCTCGCCGCGACGGTGGCCGCGAAGAGTCGATCGTCGTCGGCCCAATCGCGGCAGCGCGCGATGAAGCGGGCGCCGAGCAGAGACAGCAGGATCGACGTCACTGCGATCGCCCCAATCCGAGCTCGCGGGCCGGCGCCGGCCATTCGGGTGATGGCCGCGGCCGCCAGCAGGGCGAGCCCGAACGAGGGGAGGTACAGCAAGCGTTCGCCGAAGATGGTCCCGATGGGAAACAGAAGGTTCGAGACGATGAGGTAGGTGGCCCCCATCCACGCCAGGCCGAGCGTCACGACCGGCGAGCGGCGCACGGACCACACGATCGCCCCCGCGTAGAGCAGCACGAGGATCAACGCCGCGATCTCCGCCGGGCCCGGCACAGTTCCCGACACGGGGATCTGGTTGAAGGAATAGTCGGCCGAGAGCTTCAGCGGAAACAAAAGAAGCCCGCCGGCCATCATCGCGATCTTCAGCGAGGTCAGCGCGCGGGCCACGAGGCCCGCGGTGTGAAGCGGGTTGTTGACGAAGGCGAGGTACGACGCCGACGAGCCGGCCAACGGTGCGCCGCCGTAGATGTACCCGAGGACCGCCAGCCGCGCCAGCAGGGCCGCCAGGAGGGCGACGATCTGGCCGGTGATGACGGCGCCCCCGGCTGCGAGCCGCGCGCGAGCGCCTTCTCGATCGCCGGGGCGGGCCATCGCCCCGGCAAGCAGCACGGAGATGGTCGCCAGCGGCGCGGCGAAGACGTTCTCCTTGGAGAGCGCCCCCAGCAGCACCAATGCGGCGGAGCCGATGCCCCAGGCCATCCGCCACCCGCCGCGGCGCCTGCAGGCGGCCAGCGCGCACAGGCAGGCGGCCAGTGTGAACAGCGCCGCCAGAAGGTCGGCGCGACCCGATGCTGGCGCGACCGCCTCGGTGGCGATCGGATGCACGGCGAAGATGAGGGAGGTAAGGAGCGCCAGCCAGGGCCGCCCGAACAACGCGCGGATGAGCCCGTACGCCATGAAGGCATTGGCCGCGTGCAGGAGGATGTTGACGGCGTGCATCGCCGCGGGACCGCGCCCCGCCAGCCGGGCGGACAGCCCCAGGCTCGCGATGGTGACGGGACGGTACAGCTCGGTAGGCGATGCCTCCTCGGCGGCGCCCCAGTATCGGGAGGCGAAAGCGGAGAGAAGGGGGGCGTCGCCGAGAATGACCGGCGCGCTGCCGCCCAGCAGCATGTGATCGTCGAAGACGAAGTCGTTGCCCAGCGTCGCCGCGCCGGCGCCGATCGCCGCCAGCAGGATCAGCGCGGCATGGAACGCGCCGGCGGCGAACCGTGGTCTGGAGAACACGCGGCTACCTGGAAGACGTGTCCTTGACGTCCTCGGCCTTCTTGACGGTCACGCTCTTGATGAGGACCGGCTTGAGCGGAGTAAAAACCGGGCTCTTGTACTGCCCGCTGGTGGGGATGTTCTCAAGCGCCTGCAGCGTCTCCTCTCCCTTCCGGAGCTGGCCGAAGATCGACAGGAAGCCGTCATATCCCTCCACCGAGCTCAGCGTGATGACGAACTGCGAGCCGTTGTCCTGCTTCACGGCCGGCAAGTGGACCATCGAGAGCGTCCCGCGCCTGTGCTTGAGGTCTGGGCTGATCTCGGGCTGGATCGGGTAGATGGCCCGGCCCAGGCCCGTCCCGGTGGGATCACCGCCTCGCAGCTCGACTCCCTTGATGATCAGGTGGAAGTTGGAGTTGTCGTAAAACCCCTGGTATGCGAGGTCGAAGAAGTTCCCCACGTGGAGGGGCGCCGACTTGGAGAGCAGGTCGAACTCCATCGAGCCATAGTCGGTGTCGAGGACGGCCACGTAATGGGCGCCGGGATCGAACTTCGGGATGATCCTCACCGTGAGAGTGTTGCTCGTCACGCCGGCTCCCTTCCACCCGATCGTGTAGGAGTCGGGGTGATCCATGTCGGACACCACCGCGGTAAGATCCTGCACGACGCCGAAGAACCCACCCGCCACGATGACGGCCGGCTGTCGCTTCGGGTCCGATTCGAGCTTTCCTTTCAGCTTGAGCGGGCCTTGCTCCGCGCTCTGGACCGTGAAGCCGGAAAGGACGTTGATGGCGGAGCCGTCCTCGTACGGTTTCTCCCCTCCGTTGTAGATCGTGAGCCGCACCATCAGCGGCTCTCCGACATGGGCGAACGGACTCCTGACCTCCACCGTGGCCTGCAGCCCGCGCTCGTTCGACTCCTGGGCTGCCGTGCGGTGAACGGTGAGGACGGAACCCGCGAAGACCATCACAAGGATGGCCGCCCCGGTTGCGATGGTTGAGCGGATGCCTCGGTTGAATTCCATCAATCGTCTACCCCTTTATCCGGTTGTAGGAAAGCGTACGCGCGGCGGTGGCCGCCTGGACGGTGCACGCGCCGGCGGCCTTCAACGCCCGCGCGCACTCCCTGATCGTCGCGCCCGTGGTCACCACGTCATCTACCAGAAGCACCGTGGCGCCTTTGAGGTCGCGGGCCGGCCCTGCGCCGCGGCCTGTCGAGCGTACCATGAAAGCTCCCTTGATGTTGGCCACCCGCTCCCGCCGGTTGCGTCCTGTCTGAGGTGCCGTCGCCCTCAGTCTCCTCAGCGCACCCGGCAGGATCGGCCTGCCGGCCAGCAGCGCCACGCGTGCCGCGATCATCTCCGCCTGGTTGTATCCCCTGCGCCAGTGGCGCCGCCAGTGAAGCGGCACCGGCACCACGAGATCGAATCCACCAGGGCTTGCCTCGAGCCGTGAGGCCAGACGATCTCCGAGGGGAGCGCCCAGGCCGGGCATGTCCCCGAACTTGAGCTGCCTGATGATCGATCGGAGACGCCCGTCGTACGAGCCGAGGGCGGTCAGGGAGGCCAGGAAACGCCCGGGGGTCTCTTGTCTCGCGGGCCTCGGGTCCCGGGGCGTGCCCATCTCCACCACCTCGCGCCAGCAGTTGGCGCACACTCCCGCTCGATGCTCACCCAGAGGTTCGAGGCAGACGGGGCAATCGGCCGGCAGCGCCGTATCGACAACGACCCGCCGCAACAGCAGGAGAGACTCCCACGAAAATCCACGTATGGACCGAATGATCATAGCGGCCGGTTCGAAGCCGATCAATCCACGATCGGATCACATCAGCAGAGTGCGGCCCGTCATCTCGGCGGGCTGCTGGAGACGCAGCAGTTCCAGGATGGTGGGGGCGATGTCGGCCAGGGTGCCGCCTTGACGGAGACGGCGGCCGGCCGGCCCGGCGGCGACGTCCGAGGCCACGATGACCGGGACCGGGTTGAGGGTGTGCGCCGTGTGGGGGCCGCCCGTGGCCGGATCGATCATCTGTTCCGCGTTGCCGTGATCCGCCGTGACGATCAGGCAACCGGACATCGAGAGCACCTGCCGCGCGATGCGTCCCACGCACTCGTCCACGAATCGGCAGGCCCGCACCGTGGCCTCATACACGCCTGTGTGGCCCACCATGTCCGCGTTGGCGAAGTTCAGGATGACGACCAGGTCCTTCGCGCCGGACGAGAGCCTGGCCAGCAAAGCGTCGGTGACGGGGCCGGCGCTCATCTCGGGCGCCTTGTCGTAGGTGGCCAGCTTGGGAGAGGCGATGAGGATCCTCTCCTCTCCGGGGAAGGTCTTCTCCTCACCGCCGTTGAAGAAGAAGGTGACGTGGGCGTACTTCTCTGTCTCCGCGATGCGAAGCTGCTTGAGCCCGGCTTCGGAGATGATCTGGCCGAAGACCCGCTGAGGAGCCGTCGCGGGAAAAGCGACGGGCAGATCGAACGTCTCGTCGTACCGCGTCATGCAGACGTAGGCGGCGAGGTCGGGCCTCGCCCGGCGCGCGAACCGGTTGAAGTCCTGCTCCGTGAAGGCGCGCGTGATCTGCCGCGCGCGATCGGCGCGGAAGTTGAAGAAAACCACGGAGTCTCCGTCCTTCACCAGCCCGGCCGGCTCGGCTCCCGGCGCCGCGATCGCGGTGGGTTTGACGAACTCGTCGTCCTCGCCGCGCAGGTAGGCGGCCGCCAGGGCAGCGGCGGCGCCGGCCGCGCGGAACGACCCGCCGCCGCCTTCCGTCATGGCCCGA
>JAWPNA010000018.1:0-17259 GCA_045402695.1 Acidobacteriota bacterium | reverse complement strand
ACGAGCGCCAGCGCCGCGACCGGGACGCGGCAGCCCCCTCCCAGGGCCGCGAGGAAAGCGCGCTCCGAGGCGACCGCAGCGGCGGTCGGCGCGTCGTGGATCGCGGCCACGAGCGTGCGCGCCTCCGTATCCGATGCGCGCGTCTCGATCGCGAGCGCCCCCTGCCCCACCGCGGGAACGCACTGATCCTCCGGCAGGAAGCTGACCCGCACCGAGGACGGCGCGGCAGGGGCACTTGGGGCGTCACCGGACATGCCGGCCAACACGCCGAGACGGGACAGGCCCGCCGCGGCCAGGATCACACCGTCGAAGCGTCCCTCCAGCATCTTCCGGATGCGGGTGTCCACGTTGCCCCGCACCGGCGCTACGTCGAGATCCGACCGCACGGCGCGTATCTGAGCGGCACGCCTTGGACTCCCCGTTCCGATGCGCGCGCCCCGCGGCAGATCTTCCAGTGTGGCGCCGCCGCGCGTCACCAGGACGTCTCTGGGATCCTCCCGGGGCGGGACGGCGGCGATCGATAGTCCCTCGGGCTGATCGGTGGGCAGATCCTTGAAGCTGTGCACCGCCATGTCGATGCGGCCGGCGAGCATCGCCTCCTCGATCTCCTTGACGAAGATCCCCTTGTCGTCCGCCGAAGCCGGCAATCCGGGAAGCGCATCGGCGGATATGTCCTGCCGGCGGTCGCCCGTGGTGCGGATGATCATCACCTCGATGGTGATGCCGGGGTGAAGATCGATCAGGCGCTCGCGGACCCACCGCGACTGGGCCAGGGCCAGAGGGCTTCCTCGAGTGCCGAGAATCATCCGCCGGCCTTCGTGCGGCCGCCGGAGTCGCCGGCCTCATCGCCTTCGTCCTCGGCGAGATCGAACATCCTGCGCACCAACTCCACCGTCGAAGCGCCGCCTTGCGCCGCGCCGGCGCGCTTCACCTCGCGCGTGGGCCCGTGGAGCAGCTTGTTCACCACGGAGGCAAGCAGCTCCTTGACGGCCGTCTCCTGGTTTTCCGAGAGCGATCCCAGGCTCGACCTGTGGCGCCGCATCTCCTCCTCGGCCACGGCGTGGAGCTTCTCTCTCAATGCGACGATGGTCGGCGCGGCCAGCCGGGTGCGCGCGCGGGTGTGGAACTGGATCACCTCGTCCTCGACGATCTCCTCGGCGCGCATGGCTTCCTTGCGCCGCTCCTCCACGCCGGCGTCCACGACCTTCTGCAGATCGTCAATGTCGTACAGGTAGAGGTTGTCGAGCTTGTTGAGCTCCGGATCGATGTCGCGCGGCACCGCGATATCGATGAAGAAGATGGGGGCGCCCCGGCGCTCCTTCATCAAGTGGATACCGTCCTCCAGGTGCAGGATGTGATGCGGCGCCGCGGTAGAGGAGATCACGATGTCCACCTGCGGGAGGTACTCCTTGAAGCGGTCAAACGTGACCGGCACGGCGTTGTACGACCGTGCCATCTCCTGCGCGTGCTGGAAGGTTCGCGACGCCAGGTAGATCGTGCGCACACCCCCTCCGATCAGGTGCCGGGCCGCCAGGTCAGCCATCTTCCCGGCGCCCAGGATCAGCACCGACCGGCCGGCCAGCGACCCGAAGATCCGTCCGGCCAGCTCGGCGGCCGCGTACGAGATCGAGACCGGATTGCGCGAGATCGCGGTGGAAGTCCTCACCCGCTTCGCCACGGTGAATGCCCTCTGGAGCAGTGCCTCCAGCTTCGGGCCCAGCGAGCCGGCCTGCACGGCGACCGTGTACGCCTCCTTCACCTGGCCGAGAATCTGCGGCTCGCCCACCATCATGGAATCGAGGCTGCTGGCCACCCGGAAGGCGTGGCGCACCGCGTCGAGGCCCCTGTGGGCGTACAGGTGACGATCGAGCTGGGCCGGGTCGAGCCCTCGCAACGCCCCGAGAAAGTCGCGGATCTCCCTGACGGCCGTATCGACCGGCAGCCCCTCCGTGGGTGCGGCCAGCACCTCCGTGCGGTTGCACGTGGAGAGCACCGCCAGCTCCTCCAGTCCGTCGAGCGCCTGAAGGCCGCGGACCACCTCGCCCGCCTCCTCCCGCGAAAAGGCCAGCTTCTCCCTGACCTCCAGAGGAGCGGTGCGATGGTTGAGGCCGACGATGATGTAGGACACGCTCACACCCCGATCATGCGCAGGATGATGGCGCCGAATCCCAGGATCGACCAATAGGCGGCCTTGCGCCCTCTCCAGCCTCCGGAGAAGATCCTGTCGTACATGACCGCGGCGAAGATCACCCACGCCGCCAGCGCCCACTTCTCGTGCCACACGAGCTGCCATTCCGGCTCGGGCCGCACGCCGATCGAGACGACTCCCGTGAGCACGACAAAGGTGAGCAGCGCGAAACCCAGAGTCAACGACTGGTGCCCGATCTTCTCGCACGCCTCGAGCGACGGCACCTTCAGGAAGAACTTCAGCGGGCGGTGAGACTTCAGCGCACGCTCCTGCACGAGGTAGATGATGCTGGAGGCGAAGGTCAGGAAGAGCGCCGAGGCGCCCAGGATGGCGGGGATGATGTGGATGAGCCGCACGCTCCCCTTGATCCCTGCGGGGATCTCCGCGACCCCTTGCGGGATCAGGAGCGTCACCAGCATCAGCGCCACCACGAGAGGGAGGATCAAGATCCCCATCACCTCGAGGCGCAGCTTGAAATGGGCCAGGAAGTAGACCGAGATGGCGACCCAGGCGAGCAGGTAGACGACCTCGCGCAGGTCGCCGGGAGGCACACGTCCCTCCTCGAAGCCCCGGATGACAATCCCGCCGAAGTGGATGACGAAGCCGGCCAGGGTGAGCCAGGGGATCAGGAAGACCCATTCCTTGCGCCGCGTGAACAGCGCGGTGACGGACACCAGCACGCCCAGAAAGTAGAAGGCCAGTGCGGCGCCCAGCAGAATGCTGCTCCAGTTAGTCATGCGTCCGCGTCATTGTATCACCCCCGGCGGCGGTGGCTCTTTTGTTATGATGGCCGCCGCTTGGCGAGGTCTGTCCGGCGCACTCGGGACAAGGAGGGTCTTCTCTGACACGGACCAAGACGCGTCCCCAATCTCGCGGGAGTCAGCCCCCAACTCCTGCCGCCCTGGCTGACACGCCTGCCTCGGCGCTGGACCGCCACGCCTGGCTGGTGGCGCTGGCGCTGTGCCTCCCCGCTCTGGTCCCCACCCTGATGCCGGGATGGTTCGAAGGGCATGACGATCTTCACATCTACCGGCTCATCGAGTACGACCTCGGCCTGCGGGACGGGCAGATCCCGCCGCGGTGGTTCCCCGACATCTCCGCGGGGTACGGCAATCCGCACCCGATCTACTACGCGCCGCTTTTCTACTTCGTCGCGGAGGCGTTTCACCTTCTCGGCCTCGGGGTCATCGCCTCGCTCAAGGGGGCGATCGTGCTGGCGATGCTGGCCTCGGCTGTCTCGATGTTCTTCTACGCGAGACTCCTGTTCGGGTCGGCCGCAGCCGTGGTCGCCGCCGCGGCCTACTGCTACGCTCCCTACCACCTCCTCGATCTGTACGTGCGCAAGGCGTTCTCCGAGTTCACCGTCTTCGCCTTCCTTCCCGCCCTGTTGCTGTCGTTCCACAACCTGATCGCGCGCGGGTCGCGCTGGGACATCATCGCGGGTGCCCTGGCCATGGCGGCGATGTCCACCTCGCACACCATCACCACGATGATGGTGCCCGCGCTGCTGGCGGCCTATGGCCTCTTCCTGTCGCTGAGGCACGGTGCCGCGAATCGGTGGAGCTGGCTCGGACGGACCGCTCTCTCGATGGGGATCGGATACGCCATCGCCGGCTTCTTCATGGTGCCCGCGTTTCTGGAGCGCAACGAGATCAACCTCAAGATCTACACGGAAGCGTACGTGGACTACCACAAGCACTTCGTCTGGCCGCAGCAGCTCGTCTGGTGGCCCTGGGGGTTCGGCATGAGCCTCGCGGGGCTCAAGGACCAGATGTCGTTCCGCATGGGGCTGATGCAGATCGCGGGGGCGGCGCTGGCCCTGTTCGGCCTGGCCCGCCTGAGACGGCGCCCTCGGACGGAGGCCGACCACGCCCTTTTCTTCGCCGGAGTCACGGCCGTGGCCGTCTTCATGATGCTGCCGGCATCGGCTTTCATCTGGGATGCCCTGCCCCCGTTGAAGTTCGTCCAGTTCCCGTGGCGATTCCTCACGCTGACGACGCTGGCCACGGGGATTCTGTGCGGCGCAGCGTTCGCCGCCTTCGGCCCCGTCGAGCCACGCCCCTCGGGCGCCGCAGGCCGGAAGAGATGGGCCATCGCTCTGGTTGTCTGCGCGGTCTTCGCCGTGGCCGCGGCCGCGGGCGGCACGCTGGGCGTCCATCTGCGGGTGCCGTCCGGACGCGTCGGGTTCGAGGAGAACCCGTACAACAACATGATCGACCGCGGGCCGGAAGCCGCATCGTCGCCCGAAACGATGGATGCGACGTTCGTGAAGCGCCACACGCTGCGATGGATCGATCACCTGCCGCCCGGCGTCAGCTTCATGGGATTGAACCAGTCGGATCTCGACCGCCCCAAGGTCGAAGTGGAGTCCGGAACAGCGCGCCTCATCGACCTCGCCTCGCGGTCATGGATGGTGCGCTTCGGCGTGGAGGCGGCCACCCCCTCCCGCATCCGCGTGAACATCTACCGGTTCCCGGGATGGACCGCGCGCGTGGACGGGGTGGTCGTCCCGATCGTGGACGTGCCCAAACAGCGCCGGGTCATCTTCCTGGACATCCCGGAGGGAAACCACGAGGTCGCGGTGGTCTTCGAGCGCACCAGCGCGCGATGGATGGGAGACCTGCTGACGCTGGCCGGCCTGGCGGCGCTGGCCGTGGTGGGATTGTGGCAGGAGCGCCGCGGCGCGGGGGCGTAAACGAGGCCGCGCTCTCAGAGAATCCGCGCGACCACCAGGGTCATGTCGTCATGCTGGTCCGCCCCGGCCACGAAGGCGTCCACGTCGCACATGAGACGCTCCATGATCTCGGCCGCCGCGGCTCCATCGCCGGCACGCCTCCCGGCCGCATCGATCAGGTTCTGCTCGCCCCACTCCTCGTCATCCTGATTCAACGCTTCGCTGATCCCGTCGGTGAAGGCCACCAGAAGGTCTCCCGGTTTCAGATCCACCGCCGCCTCTTGGTAGCGCGAGGTCTCGAACAGACCAATGACGGTGCCGCCCGCCTTGAGGCGGATGACCTGCGCGCCCCCAGCGCCGGATCGCAGGATGATCGGTGCGCAGTGGCCCGCATTGACGTATCGCAGGCGCAGCGTCGCGGCATCGTACTGCGCGTAGAAGAAGGTCGCGTACCGGTTGTCGGGGGAGGCGTCGTACACCAGCCGGTTCACGTTGGCCATGACGGTAGAGAGGTCGCCATGATTCTGCAGCGTCTGGCCCCGCAGCGAAGCCTGCAGGCTCGCCATCAGGAGTGCGGCGCCGATCCCTTTGCCCGAGACGTCGCCGATGGCGAACCCGAAGCCACCGCCCGGCAGCGGCAGGAAGTCGTAGTAATCCCCGCCCACCCTCAGGGCCGGACGGCAGCTCCCGCAGTAGTCGAGTCCCTTCACCTCGGGCAGCTTCTGGGGGAAGAGGCGTTCCTGGACCTCGCGGGCGATCTCGACTTCCCGATTGAGACGCTCGCGCCGCGCCACCTCGGTGGTGATCGCCTCGGTCAAGCGGCTATTCTCCAGCGCCAGCGCCGTTTGCGTGGCCACGGACTGCAGCAGCTTCAGGTCCGACCCCGAGTACGGCTCCTCGGAGAGCTTCGGTCCCATGCTGATGATTCCGGGCAGCTTCTCCTTCACCGCCAGCGGCAGCAGAAGCTGCGTGTCGAGCGCCGCAAGTATGGCGCGCTCCGTCTCGCCGGGCCCTTGGGCCTTGTTCACCCACGAGGTGGGATCATCCAGGTAGACGCGCAGCGGCTCGTGCGAGCGCCGCAGATGATCCACCGTGACGGATCCTTCCGGGAGGCAGACCGCGAGGTCCGCTCCATATCCGATGGCGTGCGCGGGCCTGTAGGAGCCGCCCGCGCTCAGCAGCAGCGCCACGCGACTGACGTGCAGCGACTCCGAGAGCCGTTGCGCCACGGTCTGGAGAAGTGGGCCCGTCTCCACCATCGTACGCACCTGATCGCCGAGGTCACTTAAGACCTGCTCGGCGCTGTAGGCGTCCCGGAAGAAGCGCCGGTCGATCCATCGCGAGAGCCGCTCGCCGGCCCTCCGCATGATCAGGACGAGCCCCATCCCGGCCGAGACGATCGCGAGGATCTCGACGCGCCGCGTGTTGGGCCTCGTGAGCAGCGTGAGCATCCCGAAACCGATGGCGAGGATGACCAGCGCCTGCAGGACGATCACGCCGCGCCGCGCCAGCGCGTACTGGACCCCCTGCCGGATCACCACGCGGACGTCAAGCGCCCGGTGCACCACGATGACGTACGCGAGAGTCACGGGGAACAGGCAGAGCAGCAGCAACGTGGGGATCGCGACCCACGCGGGCACTCCCTCGAAGATTCCGGCACCCCGCACCATCGCGTAGACCACTACCAGGAAGATCGGCCCCAGGCTGATGCTCGCCCCGGTGTGCAGCAAGTAGAGCCGGCGCCTCACGTCGGGAGTTGTCGCGGTGCCGCTCTTGAACCCCAGCGCCATGAAGAACACGCCGATGGCCGCCATGGAGAGGATCCTGAAGCCGATCTGGACAGGCGCTACCAGATCGCCCAGCGGGCGTACCGACGCGAAGCTCGCCGCACCTCCCACGGCCAGGATCGCCTCGCTGACGACGAAGCACAGCAGTGGGATCAGAACGAGCCACTTCAACCAGGGCCTGCGGCGATCGAGGGCCAGTCTCTCGGGAAAGCAGATCCCGAACAGGAACATCCAGATGGCCCACGACGTCTTGCAGAGGATCTGATACGTCAGGCCGATCGCACGGGGCCACCCTTCCCAGGAGTTCACGGGATCGGCCGCCACTTGGCTGAAGCTCAGCATCAGGCCGAGGAGAATCCAGACGAGCGGATCGAACGGCCGCACTGCCGCCACCCAGAAGCCCAGCAGAAGACAGAGGGCCGGCATCGCGACTAAGAGCACCAGGGTCAGCGTCCACCGGATGAGGCCCGGCGGCCTGCTTTCCGCGGGCGCGAGGCGGACTGCGATTGACTCTCCATCCCGTACCGTCACCTCGAGGATGTCGCCCGCGCGCGCGCGACCGACCGGCACCGACAGCGACGCCAACCCCGTGCAGGGTCGGCCCTCGATTGCGACAACGGCGGCCCCCGGCCTCAGCCCCGCGGCTTCGGCCTCGGGCTGCACGGTCGAGATGACCGGCCGCAGGTACGCGAGCTCGAAGGGGCGCCTCGCCCGCTCCAGGCCGCGGAGCTGCTGTCGCACCTCGTCGTAGGAGTAGCGGGCCTGGAACGAGGCAGCCACCGCGAACAGCGCGGCGAGAAGGACGTACCTGAGAAGCTGACTCTGTCGTCGGGCGGCCACGGCTCAGTTCTTGCCGCTCGTCTCGACGGCCTGGAAGGTCCTCTCCAGCACCATCTTCTTTTTCGACACTCGGTCCAGAATCTCCGCCATGACTGAGTACGTGCCCAGCGTGTCCTTCGGCTCTATGACAACGGCGATGTTGCCGACACCCAGTTGCATCTGCTCCTCGGGCGGTGGTGGCTTGCCAATCCACATCTCTCCGCCCTGAGGTGTGCCGTACGGTTTGCCGTCCGGCCCGGAAACCTTGAAATGAACGACGGCGTCGCAGTTGCCTTTGTCGTTTCGAGCGCAGCCCGCGAAGAAGATCACGCCCACGATCGGCTTGCCTCGGACAGCGCTGACGGTGTCCTTGATCGCGACGGCCAGACCCGGTTTCTCCCAGGCGGTGAAGAGCTCCTCCGGCTTGTCGGTGAACACCAACTGGGCCCCGAACTCCCCGTCCGACTTCGCCCATGACGTGTCCGGCACAGCCTTCCCGTCCTGCCTCCAGCTTCCCGCGCAGAGAAACGGAATCAACGCGCAGCAGAGAATGGCGAGCTTTGCTCTACAGGTGCTCACGGCGGACTCCTCATGTCAGCCCGAGTGCGCTTTTTGTCGAACTCTTGTCGGCGAGGGCAGTCTATCACGGCCGGAGCCAGCCGCAGGAGCGGTCGGTGGCGTCGCTGCGTATCAGCGACCTCACTCACACGTCCAGCGTTTGCATGAACCCAGACCGCCAGTCCGGGTGGGTGTTGTTACGGACTTGCTCGAGCTTTTTCTTGACCCCCCGACGCCGCATTTCGATCTCCTGCGGACGGCAGCAGCAATGCAGCGACCCGGGCAGGGGAACATGGAATCCCGGGTCCTGAAGCGATCTCGGCGCGGCAGGACAGGTAGTCCCTCGTCTCCCTATTCGCGTTGCGACTTGACAAGCCTTCTGCCGAGGAACGCCCCCCTCTGACCAGGTGGACGTTTGCGTTTCAGCACGGCAGCTCCCTGATTCCCTCCCAGAGTTCATCGTCCGACGGTTGCCTATAGAAGATCGTGGTGCGTGGTGGCAACTTTGGCAGCCGCATGGGGAGACTGGAAGACAGGGCCTGTCGCCGGGCGAGCGGCGCTGGAGCATGAGAGCGCAGATCGTCCTGTCGCCTGGCAAGGTGATAAAATCCTCCACGCCCAGTTATCGATCTCCTCGGTTCGGTTTAGCCGTCGAGATCCTCTGGAAGAGTGAGAGCGTGTCCCCTGGGACGTCCTGACCTGATTTGAGGCCGGATCCGATGGAAGTCCTTCTAGCGGTCGGGATCATCGCATTCCTGGTTTGGCTGGTTGTAAGAGGTTGGCGAACTACCTCACGCTCTCAACCATCAAGTCTCAACTCAACAGCATTGAAACCGATGACCCCAGCTCGGACGACGGGCCGCCTCGTCAGCGCATCCCCGTCTGTCAGCGCAGATGAGTGTTGGGTTCCAGCCGGCCGTGAGGTGACGATTGCGGGATACACGATCCCTGGTGGCATGCTCTACGTTGGCAGTGGGCTGCTGGCCGTTGCCGGCCATGGGGTCGAACCGGCACTGATTGACCCTTCGCTTCCGGTCAGACGTTCCAGTCCCAACCGCTCCGGCGCCGGCATGCTGTACTGGCCGTCATACAGTTCCATTTCAGGCGAGTGCCGCGCCGCCTATCTCGAATGGCTCGCCGCAGGTCGGCGAGATCCTTCGGCCTACATCGGTTACGTTTTCCTTTATTTCTATGGCCTCGAACGTCGAGCTCTCGGCGACTCACGGCAGTCTGAACAGTCGAAGGACGATGTACCAGCCATCATGGGGGAGGTAAAGCGCCTACTGCAAGTTTATAGCGGGAACAACTCATTCCTGGGCTACGCAAGGAAGTTTCTCGACGTACTGACGCTCTTCTCCGACGGAGAATGCATCGTCGATTCGTCGATGGAGCGGACAGGCTATGAGCTGCCGATCGCGCTTCGTGTCGGCATCGCCAGAATCGTCGCCGCGGGGAAGCCGCTGTCCCCGGATTTGGCGCTGAACTGGTTCTTGATGCATCCCGAGACATCACTGCGAACGCCGATGAGGCGCTGCGCTCAGGAGTTTCGTGAGCTGTTCCGAGCCCGGTACAGACGCGAGTTTCACGATGGCCTTGTACTGAAGCCAAATCGATCCAAGTTGAAGGTGACCATCAGCACGGCGAGCGCCTCTTTCGGCGGGCAGGTCGATTTGAACTTCGAGCTCCCCGACATCGCTGCACTGACGGCGCCAGTAGCGAAGCTCCGACAGATCGGTGAGAGTTGTGCCGCGGATCTCGATGCCTTCAGCCGATGGGTGGGCCGTAATGCTGACTCGTCGAAGACTGTCGCGGCCGTGGCTCTACTCCCAGGTGAGCTCGCGACCACCCACGACAGTCAAGAGGCGCAGGCATTGTGGAACTGGATCGAGAAGACACTCGGGGCTCAAGATCGCGCTGTTTGCAGCGCGGACGATCTGCTGCGACACTGCGCTTCGTTTGGAGAAGGCAAGCTCGCCAAATCAGAAGCAGTCCTTCTGGCACAACTCCTCGAGAAAGGAAGTTTCGGGATCGAACCGGATGTCCGGTTCGGCGGTGCCACGCTAGCGCCGGGAGGAGTGGTGGTGCTCTTCCAGCTTCCGCCTGAAGCCCCAGCGATTGCCTCCCCCGAATACGCGGCCGCAACTGTGCTTCTGCACTTGGCCGTCGCAGTCTCGGCAGCAGATGGATCCATCTCGGACGCTGAGAAACAGCACCTGGAAGATCACATGCAGCGGGCATTGCGATTGAGCGATGCGGAGCGGTGCAGATTCACTGCACATCTGACGTTGTTGATGAACTCGCCGCCCAACCTCACAGGACTGAAGAAACGTTTAGAACCACTCACGCCGCATGAGCGTTCGGCCATGGCGGATTTCATCATCGGTGTGGCCGGCGCTGACGGACAAATCAGTCCCGATGAGATTCGGACGCTCGGGAAGATATACCCGATGCTGGGGCTGGCGGCAGCCGATGTCTACGGACACGTTCATGCGATGACCACAGAACCCGCTGACGTCGCCGAAGGCAATGAACCAGTCACCGTCATCGCCCCGCAGCCGTCCTCTGGGTACGCCATCCCGTCACCTCCTCGCCCGGCGAATTCCATTCAACTCGACATGGCAGCCGTGAAGGCCAAGCTGGCTCAATCCGCACAAGTCTCGGCGATTCTCGAAGACATCTTTGTTCAGGACGAGCATGCGAGTGCGCTGCCGCCGGTTGTGACACCGACCTCTTCGAGCAAGATCCCCGACGCGCATCGCATCCTCCTGTCGCAGCTCGTCACACGGCCGACGTGGAGCCGGGCTGAGTTCGAGACGATGAGCGCAGGGTACGGCCTCATGCCGGACGGTGCAATCGATGCCCTCAACGAGGCGGCGTTCGAGCACACTGGGAGCCCGGTTCTAGAGGGGGACGACCCATTACAAGTCGACGCCGCTACAGCGGAAGGACTGATGACATGAGCACTCCCGCAATCAGACCACGTGAGCGCGACGCGATCATTCAGTCGCTTCGAGCAGGTGTCGTACCCCGAACTGGCCAGCAGCATTTCCAGGTTGGGCGTGTCGAAGAAGTCAAGGCGCTCATAGCCGACCTGGATCGGATCGCGGACGGTGGCTCTGGAATGCGATTCGTCATCGGCGAATTCGGATCAGGGAAGACGTTTTTTCTGTACCTGATTCGTTCGATCGCCCTAGAGAAGCGGCTCGTGAGCTTGCACGCGGACCTGACGCCGGACCGTCGGCTTTACGCCACGGGCGGACAAGGGCGCGCGCTCTATCAGGAACTTGTTCGTAACATGTCAACACGCTCCAAACCGGAGGGCGGGGCTCTGGCGAGTGTCGTGGAGCGGTTCGTGACCTTGGCCATCGATGCGGCCCGCGAACGCTCCGTCAAACCGGAGGTCCTCATCCGCGAGCGACTTGCGACGCTCTCCGAAATGGTGAACGGCTACGACTTCGCGGAGGTGATCGCCGCCTACTGGAAAGGACACGATTCTGGCAACGAGACCCTGAGGTCCAATGCGGTGCGATGGTTGCGCGGCGAGTTCGCTACGCGAACGGACGCCCGACTGGCTCTCGGCGTCCGCACGATCGTGGACGATTCGACCGTTTACGACCAGTTGAAGCTGCTTGCGCGGTTCGTCAGGCTTGCAGGCTTCGCCGGCATCGTAGTGTGCTGCGACGAGCTCGTGAACCTTTACAAGCTAGCCAACACGAAGGCGCGCAACACCAACTATGAACAGATACTTCGGATCCTGAACGACTGCCTCCAAGGGTCGGTGGAGGGACTCGTTTTTCTCATGGGCGGAACGCCAGAGTTCTTGCTGGACACGCGTAGGGGACTGTACAGCTATCAGGCGCTTCAATCCCGCCTCGCCGAGAACCGGTTCATCAAAGACGGGCTCATGGACTACTCCGGTCCTGTCCTGAGACTCGCCAACCTCACTCCCGAAGACCTCTTCGTCCTCCTCGGGAAGCTGCGGCATGTCTACGCATCGGGTGCAGCTGAGCGCTACCTAATTCCTGACGAGGGCCTCCAAGCGTTCATGCATCACTGCTCCCAGAGGGTCGGAGACGCGTATTTTCGCACACCGCGCAACACCGTCACCGCATTCGTGAACCTGCTCGCCGTTCTAGAACAGAATCCACAGGCGTCGTGGCAACAGCTCTTGGACCGGGTTCAGGTCATGCCAGACGCAAATCCCGATCTGCAGCCGCTCGAGGATGAGGAGGGGGGCGAGCCACCGGCTTCCGGATCGAAAACGAGTGCGGGCGATGATGACTTGGCCTCCTTCAAGCTCTGACGGCAGCTCTGGCGGCCACATCTCTGCCGGCTTCGGGCGTCTGCACGAGCAGATTCAGCGTTGGATCTGGGAGCAGGGCTGGACCGACCTTCGTGACATTCAAGAGCGGGCGATTGATCCGATTCTGGACGGGCGTTCCGACGTCATCATTGCGGCCGCGACAGCGGGAGGTAAGACGGAGGCGGCATTCCTGCCTATCTGCTCTCGGCTTATCGAGCAACCCGGTGGTGGTGTCCGGGCTCTCTACATCAGCCCTCTCAAGGCGCTTATCAACGACCAATTCGACCGTCTTGATCGCCTTTGCGAGCGGCTCGAGATCGCCGTGCATCGTTGGCACGGTGATGTGTCGTCCAGCCATAAACGGGAGGTGCTCTCGGACCCAGAGGGCATCCTGCTGATTACGCCGGAATCACTCGAGGCGCTGTTCGTGCTCCGCGGCACTGCGATCGGGAGGCTCTTCGGTGGCGTCGACTTCGTGGTGGTTGACGAACTGCATTCCTTCATCGGGTCGGAGCGCGGCCAGCAACTTCAGTCCCTGCTCAGCCGCCTCGATCTCGTCGTCCGGCGTCGTATTCCCAGAATCGCGCTCAGCGCCACTCTTGGTGACATGGAACTCGCTGCGGAATTTCTTCGTCCCGGGAAGGCGCTACCGTGCGATGTCCTGGTCTCTGATGAATCGAGACAGGAGGTGCGCCTACAGGTCAGGGGCTATCGAAAGGAACCTCCCGACCTCACCGTCTATCCAGGCAGCGCCCGGCGCGATGTTCTGAAGAGTGCGGCTATCCCACTCATCGGAGCGCATATGTTCGAGGTGCTTCGAGGCAAAGATAATCTGATTTTCGCCAACGGCAGGCAAACGGTGGAGATTTATGGCGATCATCTTCGGCGGCTCTGCGAGCAGGCGTGTGTGCCGAACGAGTTCTGGCCCCATCACGGCAGTCTCTCGAAGGAGCTGCGGGAGCACGCCGAGGCTGCACTAAAGGACCCAAGCGTTCCAGCGTCCGTTGTTTGTACTACCACACTGGAGATGGGGATCGACATCGGGAGCGTCGGCACCGTCGCCCAGGTGGGAGTGCCGCCTTCGGTTGCTTCTTTGCGCCAACGTCTGGGACGTTCCGGGCGCCGCGGCGAGCCATCGATCATGCGGATTTACATCGAGGAACCTCAGATAGAACCGGATAGCCCTCCCCAAGACCGACTCCGCGCCGAGCTCGTCCAGACCGTCGCGATGGTCCGTTTGCTCATGGCGAAGTGGTTCGAACCGCCGAACGTGGGTGCGCTGCATCTCTCCACACTGGTCCAACAGGTCCTCTCGCTGATCGCTCAGTATGGGGGTGCGAGAGCCGTTGAAGCATGGCGTGTGTTGTGCCGGGATGGAGCGTTCCCAGCGGTAACGGAGCAGATCTTTCCCAAGTTGCTGCGGGAGTTAGGCCAGCACGACCTTGTTGTCCAGTCCTCGGACGGCACGCTGCTGCTTGGGGTGAAGGGTGAGCGTATCGTCAACCATTACAGCTTCTATACAGCGTTCGTCACTCCTGAGGAGTACCATCTAGTGTCTGGTGGGCGCGAACTGGGGACCATACCGATCTCGCAACCACTTTCAGAGGGCAGCTACATCATTTTCGCCGGGCGGCGCTGGCGCGTCCGCAGCCTTGATGTCGAGCGTCGCATCGTCGAATTAGAGCCATCTCCTGCAGGCCGTGCACCGCTATTCAGTGGTGGAGGTCCGGAGGTCCACGAGCGGGTTCGACAGGAAATGAAAGCAGTCTACGAAGCTTCGGATGTGCCGCAGTTTCTCGACGCGAATGCGCGAGCCCTGCTGCAGGAAGGCCGGGAAGCGTACGCGGAGTATCATCTGGACAAGGCGCCGCTAGTCGAATACAGAAACGATGTCGCAATCTTTTGCTGGACGGGAGACCGTGTTCTGGACACGCTTCTTGTCCTGCTTCGAGCTCGAGGACTTCGAGCAGGGCGCGATGGTATCGCCGTCATCGTGAGCGACATCAAGGCGAACGAGTTGATTCCGCACTTGCGCGTGTTGGCAACCCAAGGGCCGGCTGATTCAGGTGAATTGGCAGGCACAGTAGCGAACAAGAATGTTGAGAAGCACCATGCGTTCTTGAGCGAAGAGCTTTTGTCGATGGACTATGCCAGTCGCCGGCTGGATTCAGAAGGCGCATGGCACGCCGCCGTGCGCGTCGTCGCGCAGCTTCAGGCTTCGTAGCAGCCCATTCACAGGATCCGGTTACTCTGGAGAGCCGACTGTTGCTGGGGTTATAAAAACCGCTCATCCCGGTGAACGGGATGAGCACTCTGCCGGCACGGAAGAAGGCGCAGGTCAACAGGATTCGCGCCGCGAGAAGGCAATCAGGCCGGCGTCCTGATCTCACGCCGCGTCTGTAGGCTACCGCAATTCAACGCGTCAGGGTAGAATTCCTCACCAGTCGGCTGGTTGGCGGGGCATCGCGAATGTGGTGGACCCCTCCGGCTTTATTCGTCATCCTCCAGGCGACGGATTGATGGCGAACCCGAAAACCAGTTCTTCAGCGTGAGTGCGAATGGATGCAGGAGCTGCCAGCCCAGGCGCCGCCCGCCCGTATGACCTCTTCATGTTGGCCCTCTGTGCATACGCCCTGGGCGCGATGGCGTTCGAGACCCTGGTCTCAGTGGACGTGGGGACCCGTCGAATCCTCCAGTGGACCGACAACGCGGTCTGCGCACTTTTTCTCGTAGACTTTCTCGCGAGCCTGCGTCGGGCCCAGAGGCCTTGGAGATACCTAGCGACTTGGGGGTGGATTGACCTCGCATCTAGCATCCCCATGGTCGATGCTCTTCGCTGGGGTCGTGCGGCGCGGATCCTCCGGATCTTCCGGGTGCTGCGTGGTGTTAGGGCCACCAAGCTGATAGCCACGTTCGTCCTCGAACGACGTGCAGAAGGAGCCTTCCTTGCTGCGGCCCTAATCTCCATCTTGCTGCTTGTCTTCTCAAGCATCGCAGTTCTTCAATTCGAGACGACGCCCGATGCGAACATCAAGGATCCAAGCGACGCTGTCTGGTGGGCGGTCGTCACGCTCACGACCGTCGGCTATGGAGATCGGTATCCCGTAACGACGGAAGGTAGGATGGTCGCTGCATGCCTCATGAGCGCTGGCGTAGGCCTGTTCGGGACCCTTTCCGGTTTCATAGCGGCTTGGTTCCTTACGCCCAGTCGCCAAAAGCGTGACACGGGGCTTGACGATATCCGAGCTGAGATTGCAGAGCTGCGACGCGCAATCGAGAAGCGGGAACCGAAATCACCTGCGTAACACTTATAGAAGTGGTAGCGCTCTGGCTTGCCCGCTTTTTTCAGCCGCGCCTTCAACGAATCGAATACTCTCAGTCCGTCCCGGCGCTCCGCCCGATTACGGATTGAGCCATCTCCTTCCGCTTTCACCTCGACGACCAGAATGTCGTCGTAGGGTCCTGAGCCTGGCAGCGACGCTGATAAGACAGCCGCGGCTGGACGCCTCCCATCCCGCACCCGAGGCGGTGATGGACAGCCGGCACTGTCCATGGCAACGTTGGGCTTGTCGTGGTACGCAATCGCTGATCTGCCCGCCTCGTCTCGGACCCCTGTCACCTCTACGGCCGGAGTCTTCTTGCCTCCGCCTCGCGGGCCAGGATACGAGACGCAGATGATCAAGGCGACGGTGCCTGCGGCGTCAATGATCAGGGAAACGTCGAGATCGACGATGGCTCAGAAAAGATCAGTTCCTGAAGATCATCAACAGCCTGCGTACTGCAGGAGGGCATGATCCCGAAGACAGATGGCCCGGTCGATTCGAAGTGCGCGCTTGTCGAAGTGCATGTCGTCTGTCATCGTCCAAGATCGCCAGGGTACCTGATGGCGCTCGCACCGGAGCTCGTCAGAGGATGACCGGTCCTCCCCGGCGAGCGAAATCAACTTCGGCTTGATCATTCCACTTCGCCTCGCGAGCGAGCCGGCGGGTTTCAACACTGTGGTGGTCCAATGATCAAACAACATTGTGTTTAACAAAGAATTCTCTTGACATCCGCGAGGTGATCGTTGTACCTTCGTCGCGTCATCTCAATCCTCGACTTTCCAACTGAGTCGTGCCGCCTCATCTCCAGGAAGGGTCGATGCTCGAAACGACGCAACCGCCCAACAGCTTCGATGTCAGATCCTCCTTGGGGACGGCGATCCCTCGGGAGTTCCTCCGGGGAGCCCGGCCAAGCGGGCCGGCCGGCAACCGGAGTCCGGCGTTGGCGGAGGCTTACGATAGACTTTTGAGATGGTTGATGGCCTCCGACCAGCAGGTGAGCATTCATCTGAGCCGCGCCTTGGTGGAGGTGCAGGACGGCAGGCTTTACCGGCACGAGGGACATGTGCTGTGGTCGGCCTACCTCAAGGCGTTTGTACCGCTCACGCAGCGCTGGTGCCAGCAGGAGATTCGCCGGGAGAGAAAGCTCCAGCTCTTCCCAAGACTGGCGGCGGCCTTCGAGCAGGGACGGCTGTGCAAGTCCCGTGTTCGGGTGATCCTGAAGGCCGTGACGGCGCAGACGGAAGAGCTCTGGCTGGCGTGGGGGACGGCCTTCTCCGTGAGGAAGCTCGAGATCCTGGCGCAGGAGGAGATGGCGAAGGAAAAAGCGGGTGGGTCGGTGCCGGCTCGGGAGCCTCGGCAGCACGACCAGCAGATGGCCGAGCCGTCCCCGGGTCGCCGGCGGGCGGTGTTGGCCCCTCCGGGGGTGGCGGTGCTGGTGGCCGAGTCGGTGGATCTGGCCCGCAAGGTCGAGGGGTATCAGGTCAACCGTGGGGCGGCGATTGAAGCCATGGCGATGGAGGCGATGTCGGGTGTGCACCGATGGCCCGATCGAGTCGAGGAGAAGCCGTCTGAGAACGACGTCCGCCGTGGAGGCGACTCGATTCTGG
>JAWPNA010000073.1:0-9454 GCA_045402695.1 Acidobacteriota bacterium | reverse complement strand
GCCGACGTTCCACAAATGGAAGGGCGAGGTGTGCCGCGGCTTCCAGATCCACGTCACCGATCCCGGCACGTACCTCCCGTACCTCACCACGCTGTGCCTCCTCCAGGACGTCGCGGCCTTGCACAAGGAGCGGTTCGCCTGGAAACAGCCGCCCTACGAGTACGTCACCGACCGGCTTCCCGTGGACGTCCTGACGGGGGACCCGCGCATCAGGGAGGCAATCGAGTCGGGCGAAGACTTGAAGAGCCTCGCGCGCTCGTGGAGGGCGGAGATCAGGGCCTTCGCGAAGGAAGCAGCCTCTCATCTACTATACCGTTAGCTTCACCGAATTCGCGCGGCAGCCGCGGCCGCCCCTCTTCCCCTCTCCCCGATGACCCGGCGTCATCTATAATGGCGGCGTTGTTTTCCACGGCTTCTCCCAGAGGACTGCATGGCAGGGACGATTCACGGCAAGACCGACAGCTTCGGCAGCCGATCCACCCTGGCGGTGGGTGGCACGACGTACGAGGTGTTCCGCCTGGACGCGCTGGAGAAAGCAGGCGTGGGCCATCCCCGCCGGCTGCCCTTCTCGCTGCGGGTGCTCCTGGAGAATCTCCTGCGCCACGAGGACGGTGACGCGGTCAAACCGGACGACATCCATGCGCTGGCCTCGTGGCGTCCGAAGACGGCCGCGAGAGAGATTGCCTTCATGCCGGCGCGCGTGCTTCTGCAGGACTTCACGGGCGTGCCCGCCGTGGCGGACCTGGCCGCCATGCGCGACGCCATCCGGCGGATGGGCGGCGACCCGGCCCGGATCAATCCGCTGCAGCCGGCCGACCTGGTGATCGATCACTCGGTGCAGGTGGACTCCTTCGGCACTCCCGCCGCCTTCCGCACCAACGCCGACCTGGAGTTTACGCGCAACAGGGAACGCTACCTGTTCCTCAAGTGGGGCCAGCAGGCCCTCGCCAACTTCCGGGTCGTGCCGCCCGACACCGGCATCGTGCACCAAGTGAACCTCGAGTACCTCGCCTCGTGCGTCTTCTGCGCGCCCGGCGAGGGAAGCCGGCCGCCTCGCGCCTACCCCGACACGCTGGTGGGCACCGATTCGCACACCACCATGATCAACGGGCTCGGCGTGGTGGGCTGGGGCGTGGGCGGCATCGAGGCCGAGGCCGCGATGCTGGGCCAGCCGATCTCGATGCTGATCCCGGACGTGGTTGGCTTCAGGCTGACGGGAAGGCTGCCCGAAGGGAGCACGGCCACCGATCTGGTGCTCACCGCGACGAAGGCGCTGCGCCAGCATGGGGTCGTAGGCAAGTTCGTAGAGTTCTTCGGACCGGGTGTCGGCGCGCTTTCACTGCCGGACCGCGCCACCCTCGCCAACATGGCGCCGGAGTATGGCGCCACGATCGGCTACTTTCCCGTGGACGCCGAGACGCTGCGCTATCTGAGGCTGACGGGGCGCAAAGAGTCGGCCGTGGCGCTGGTGGAGGCGTACTGCCGGCGGCAGGGGTTGTTCCGCACGGAGGAGGCGGACGATCCTGACTATTCCGACATCCTCGATCTCGATCTGGGAGAGGTGGAGTCAAGCATCGCGGGGCCGCGGCGGCCGCAAGATCTCGTTCCGCTGCGGCAGGCGAAGGCCTCCTTCGCCGGCGCCCTCGCGGCCACGCTCAAGGAATCGAGCCGCGATCCCGACCATCTGAAGGACGGTGTCGCGGTGAGCCACGCCGGACGGAGCTTCCGTCTCCATCATGGCTCGGTTGTCATTGCCGCGATCACTTCGTGCACCAACACATCGAACCCCGCCGTGATGCTGGCGGCCGGCCTGCTCGCGAAGAAGGCGGTCGCGCGGGGACTGCGTGTCAAGCCGTGGGTCAAGACCAGCCTGGCCCCGGGCTCCAAGGTGGTGATGGACTATCTGGGGAAAGCCGGCCTCACAGGATCGCTCGAAGCGCTGGGCTTTCATCTCGTCGGGTTCGGCTGTACCACGTGCATCGGAAACTCAGGGCCACTCGCAGCGCCGATCGCGGAGGCCATCAAGGACCACAACCTGGTGGCAGCGGCGGTGCTGTCGGGCAACCGCAACTTCGAGGGGCGTATCAACCCGCACGTGCGTGCCAACTACCTCGCGTCACCTCCGCTCGTGGTGGCTTACGCATTGGCGGGCGGCATGGATATCGATCTTCGCACCCAGCCGCTGGGCACGGACCCCGGCGGCGCGCCGGTGCACCTGAAGGAGATCTGGCCCTCTCCCGCCGAGATCGCCCAGGCGATGGGGGCGGCCATGGACAAGGAGATGTTCACGCGGCAGTACAGCTCGGTGTTCGATGGAGACGACAACTGGCGCGCGGTTGAAGTCCCCACGGGAGCGACCTACGCCTGGCGGGACGACTCCACCTACATCAAGCGCCCTCCGTTCTTCGATGGGATGCCCCCCGCGCCCTCCGCCCTGCCGGACATCCGCGGCGCGCGGCTTCTCGCCTGGCTGGGCGATTCGGTCACCACCGACCACATCTCTCCGGCGGGCTCGATCCCCGAGGACAGCCCGGCGGGCCGGTATCTCGTGACCCAAGGGGTGAAGCCCTTACAGTTCAACTCGTACGGCGCGCGCCGGGGCAACCACGAGGTGATGATGCGCGGCACGTTCGCCAACATCCGGCTGCGCAACAGGCTCGCGCCCGGCACCGAGGGAGGCTTCACGGTCCACCATCCCGAGGGAAGCAAGATGACGATCTTCGACGCGGCGGCGCGGTACCGCGAGGAGGGCGTCCCACTTCTCGTCGTGGCGGGCAAGGAGTACGGTGCGGGGTCATCGCGCGACTGGGCCGCCAAAGGGACGCTGCTTCTGGGCGTCAAGGCGGTCTTGGCTGAGAGCTTCGAGCGGATCCACCGGTCGAACCTGTGCGGCATGGGAGTCCTGCCGCTGCAGTTCGAGGAGGGCGTCAACGCCGCGAAGCTGGGGCTGACCGGAGCGGAGATCTTCTCGGTGGAAGGGATCGCCGCGGGCCTTTCGCCCGGCGCGAAGGTGCGTGTGAGGGCCGTCGCCGGCCTGGGCGGTGCCACGGACTTCACCGCCGTCGCCAGGCTGGACACCCCTCGTGAGGTGGAGTACTACCGGCACGGCGGAATCCTCCTGTACGTGCTGAGGAGTCTGCTTGCGAGAGCTTGAAGCCGCGCGCCGATGAGTCATGCCGATCTCGTTCTGAGGCTGCTCCTGCAGCTCGCGGTCATCCTCGTGGCCTGCCGCCTCGTGGGTCTTGCCGGGCGCGCGCTGGGGCAGACGCAGGTTGTCGGCGAGATGATTGCCGGCGTGCTGCTCGGGCCGTCCCTGTTCGGGCTGATCGCGCCGGCCGCCCAGTCGTGGTTGTTTCCCAAAGTAATGGTGCTCCAGGCGGGCGCTGAAACCGTCACCTTCCCTCATCCCTCGATGTCGATCCTCTACGCACTGAGCCAGATCGGATTGGTGATCTACATGTTCCTGGTGGGACTCGAGTTCAACAGCGATCTGATCGCGGAGCGCATCCACGGTGCCGGGATGGTCTCTTTGGCTGGGATCGCCGTCCCCTTCGTCCTGGGAGGCGGGATCGCCTTCTGGCTGCACACGCAGCCCGACCTGTTCGCGCCCGGTCTGTCGCGGTGGGCCGCGGCGCTGTTTCTGGGCGCCTCGATGTCGATCACGGCCTTCCCGATGCTGGCGCGGATCCTGAGCGACAAGGGAATCGCCGGCACGCGGCTCGGCACCCTGGCGCTTGCGGCCGGTTCCGTGGACGATGCCCTCGCATGGTGCCTGCTGGCCGTCGTGCTCGCCTTCCTCAAGAAGTCGGCGCTCATCGCCGTCCTGGCCATCGGCGGCGGCGCCGCGTATGGAGCAGGGATGATCCTCGCAGGGAGGCCGCTGTTGAGGTACTTCAGCCGCCGGGTCGAGAGAGAGGGGCGAGTCACAACGCGCACGCTGGTGAACGTCCTGCTGTTGCTGATGCTCGCGGCCTGGTTCACCGACGAGATCGGGATCTACGCGGTGTTCGGCGCCTTCATCTTCGGGACTGCGATGCCGCGCGGGCCGCTCGCGGCCGGGCTGCGCGCGCACACGGAGGCGATGACCTCGGGCTTCCTGCTGCCACTGTTTTTCGTATTCTCGGGCCTCAACACGCAGATCAGCCTGGTCAACACGCCGAGACTCTGGGCCATCGCTGGGGTCATCGTCGTGGCCGCCATCGCGGGCAAAGGGCTGGCCTGCATGTTCGCGGCGCGGGGTTCCGGGGAAACCTGGCGCGCGGCGGCCACCATCGGCACGCTGATGAACGCGCGCGGCCTGATGGAGCTGATCATCCTCAACATCGGCCTGCAACAGGGAATCATCACTCCTTCGCTGTTCACGATCATGGTGATGATGGCGGTGCTGACCACATTGATGACCTCGCCTTTGTTTGAGGCGATCTGGGGGCGCCGCGCGCGGGAGCAGGCAGGCGAAGGCGGGCTGATCATGGCGGCCGAGTGAAGCGGAGCCTCCCCACGCGCACCGGACCGTGCCGGATCCTCAAGGTCCTCTGTCTTTGCCTCGCCCTCGCGTCAACCCCGTCAGCTACGGCGGCCGCGGCGGCCCCAGCGGAGGATGTCCGCAAGGAGCTGACCGTCGAGCTGGTCTTCGGCGGGACGATGGAGGGAACGCTCCCCTCGACTCTTACGTGGTCTCCCGGCGGGACGCGCGTTGCCTTCCTGAAGAAAGATGGCACCGACGGCCTAGGCGGCACCGACCGGCTGTACGTCCACGATCTCGAGTCGGCCGCCACGATCCCGCTCACCCCGGCGCGGGGCGAGGGCGCGAAGCTGGAGGAGACGAAGCTGGAGGTCGCGTCGTTTTCATGGTCGCCGAAGGGTGATTCGATTCTGGCGCAGGCCGGCGAGGATCTCTACCTGCTCGCCGTGCCCGCCGTCGCTCCCCGCCGTCTCACGCACGGCGGTTCAGGGTCGTCCGACGCCAAGTTCTCTCCCGATGGCTCGATGATCGGGTTCGTCCGCGACCACGACCTGTTCGTGCTGGATATCGCTTCCGGCGTGGAGAGGCCCCTGACCGGCGGTCGACTCGACGGCGTCCTCAACGGCGAGGTTGATTGGGTGTATGGGGAGGAGTTCGATCTGACCACCGCCTGGTGGTGGTCCGAGGACTCCTCGCGCATCGCGTACATGCAGTTCGACGAGCGGCAGGTGCCCGTCTATCCGATCGTGGACTGGATCCCGGTCCATCCCAAGGTGGAGAGCGAGCGGTATCCCAAGGCGGGAGATCCCAACCCCGTCGTGCGGGTGGGTGTGGTGAGCGCGATCGCGCTCGGTGAGGATGCCGGGCCGACCGTCACGCGATGGCTCGACCTGGGCGCCGAGAACGATGTCTACATCCCGCGCGTGGCCTGGACGCCGGGAGGCCGCCTCGCCGTGCAGAGGCTCAACCGGGATCAGACGCGCCTGGAGCTGCTGGTGTGCGATCCAGGCCCGGGAGCGCCGCGCGTGATCCTCGAGGAGCGCGATCCTCACTGGATCAACATCGCGAGCGACTGGAAGTTCCTGAAGGGCGGCACGCCTTCGGGACGGTTCATCTGGGGCTCGGAGCGCGATGGCTACCGGCACCTGTTCCTGTACGAAGAGGACGGCCGCCTCGTGCGCCGCCTGACGGGCGGCGCGTGGATGGTCACGAAGCTGGCGGCCGTGGACGAGGGAGCGGGGTTGGTTTACTTCGAGGCCACGGAGAAAAGCGTGCTCGAGCGGCACCTGTACCGTGTGGGCCTGGACGGCTCGGGGTTCACGCGCCTCACACGGGAGGAAGGATGGCACCTCGTCGATGTCGCCGATGCCGGCGGTGGTTTCGTGGACACATTCTCAACGGCCGCCGTCCCGCCTTCCGTCACGCTGCGCCGCGCCGACGGATCGCCAGACAGGGTGCTCGATGAAGGGCTGCGGGCCGAGGTCGCGCGGTACAGAACGGGGCGATCGGAGTTTCGCAACGTGCCCGCGGACGACGGCACGCGGCTGCAGGCGTCGATCACGCTGCCGCCCGACTTCAATCCGGCCCGGAAGTACCCGGTGCTTGTCTATGTGTACGGCGGCCCGCTCGCCCAGGTGGTGAAGAACGGCTGGTGGGACACACGGGCACTCTGGCATCACCTGATGGCCGGCAAGGGGTACATCATCTGGTCGCTCGACAATCGGGGCTCGGGCAACCGCGGTCACGCGTGGGAGACGCCGATCTTCCGCGACATGGGAAGACAGGAACTGGCCGATCAGCTCGCGGGGGTGGCGTACCTCAAGACGCTTCCCTACGTGGACGCGTCGCGCATCGGGATCTGGGGCTGGTCCTACGGCGGGTACATGACGCTGTACTGCCTGCTGACCGCGCCTGACGTCTTCAAAGCGGGAGTCTCGGTGGCGCCGGTGACCGACTGGAACGACTACGACACGATCTACACGGAGCGGTACATGGATCGACCCGCGGACAACCCCGAGGGGTACCGCGAGAGCGCGCCGCTGCAGCGGGCGGCCAAACTCAAAGCCGCGCTGCTTCTCGTTCACGGCTCCGCGGACGACAACGTGCACCTCGGCAACTCGGTGCAGATTCTCGACGCCTTCGTGCGGGAGGGGAAACCGGTCGAGTTCATGCTTTACCCGCGAAAGAACCACGGCATCCGCGGCAAGGAAGCGCGCACGCACCTGTTCTCGAAGATCACGGACTTCCTGCTCGGGAAGCTGTGAGGAGCTTGGCCTTAACGTGATCGGACGCAGCCTCAGGAACTACGCTGTCGAGGAGATGCTCGGCAAGGGCGGCATGGGCGTCGTGTACCGCGCCCGCGACACCAAGCTGGGCCGCAATGTGGCGCTCAAGGTGCTTCCGCCCGAGCTGGTCGGCGACGCGGAACGAAGGCGCCGGTTCATCCAGGAGGCACGCGCCGCCTCCGCGGTCAATCATCCCGCCATCGCGCAGATCTACGAGATCGAAGAGGAGGGCGACACCGCCTTCATCGTCATGGAATACGTTGACGGCTTCACCGTCCACCAGCTCGTCTCGCGGCGAGAGCTGGATCTCGTCTCGGCCGTCGAAGTGGGAATCCAGGTGGCCGACGCGCTGGCGTGCGCCCACGAGGCCGGCATCATCCACCGCGACATCAAGTCGGACAACATCATGGTGACCAAGGACGGCCATCCCAAGATCCTCGACTTCGGCCTGGCCAAGCTGCTCGACCCAGCAGCAGCGGCCGGCGGCCAGCAGAGGGCGAGCCGGATGGAGACGTTGGCCAGGACTCAGGCCGGCATGATCATGGGCACGGTCGCCTACATGAGCCCCGAGCAGGCGCGCGGCCTGTCCACGGACAAGCGGTCGGACATCTTCTCCTACGGGATCGTGCTGTACGAGATGGTCACGGGGCGCGTCCCCTTCGAGGGGGCCAGCGCGCTCGACACCATGCACGCCATCGCGTTCGATCCCACCGAGCCGGTCACGAAGGTCCGCGCCGAGCTTCCCTACTCGCTCCAGCGCGTCATCGATCGATGCCTCCAGAAAAAGCCCGAGGATCGCTACCAGGAGATGCGCGACGTGGCCGGGGAGCTCAAGGGGGTCAAGCGCGAGATCGAGTCAGGCGTCTTGGGCGGCATGTCGGTCGCGGAGCGTGTGCGCTGGTGGTTCCAGGGGTTCACGGCGCGCGGCGTGATCTGGGCCGCGATCGGCGGGGCGCTCTTCGGGGGGCTGGTCTTCGCGATCCTCCTCGGCAGCGGGGGCGATCGGTTCATGGGGTTCCTCTTCGTCCTGTTTCTGGCGGCATTGATCTTCCGGAGGTTCAGGAACCGCGGCCAGAGGGAAGTGCGCCGTTTCGTGAAGAAGGCGTCGGCGCTGAAGGAGGTGCGTCTGATCAGCTTCCACAAGGGGGAGTTCACGGTGGTGGCCGACGATCCCACGGCCAAGACCTATCTGAAGCTCAACGCGCTGCTGGCGGCGGCCAACGAGAGGCTGTTTCGCGGCGAGCCGATGACGATGGTGATCCGCGAGGGCCTCGACGCGCACGAGACGGCCAGGCTGCTGTCGAGCCCGGGAGTACAGTACCTGCGTGACGACACCAAGAAGTCACGCCGCCGCGCGGCGGTCTGAGCCTGCGCCCAAAACCCGCATCCATCAGTCGCTCGGCTCCTCCGGGCGGCCATCCAGAAGGGGACCTCTTGACACGCGGCGCCCCTCCTCGTATATTTTAGTTCGTATATACAAGTAACTCTCGAGGGGTTGGATGGCTGCGAAAGATGGATTGGACAGGCAGGCGCGGGAGCTGGATCGGCTGCTCACGGCGCTCATCAAGCGGTACCAGTTCAGGGATCGCAGCCAGATCTGCTGCGAAGACGTCACGGTCTCGCAGTGTTACGTGATGAAGACGCTGGGCGAGCACGGAAGCCTCCCCATGACGCGGCTGGCGGAGCTGATGTGCCTCCGGATCAGCTCTCTCACGCGAGTCGTGGATCAGCTCGTCCGCAACAAGCACGCTCTTCGCAGGCGCCTGGCGTCCGACCGGCGGGTCTGCTTCATTGAGCTGACGCCGAGGGGCGGGGCTGTCTTGAGGAAGATGGAAGGGACAATCCGGCGCTGGGAGCGCGACGTCCTGGAGAAGCTGTCCCCCGCCGATCGCGAAGCTCTGCTGAGGGGCCTGACCAAGCTCAACACGGCGATGGAAGAGCGGATGTGCTGCTCGACGACCTGATCGCGTGGATCCGTCCGCAGAAAATACTTGGGGGATGCAAATGAATGCCGAGGAGATCAAGCTGAGGGTTCGTGAGGCGTATGCCGCCGGCGTCCAGAGCCGCGGCGGGTGCTGCGAGGATACCAGCGTTGAGCGCTCGCGGGGGGCAAGGACCTCCTTCGGGTGCGGCGACCCGCTGTCCCTGGTGGAGCTCCGGCCCGGGCAGACGGTGCTCGACGTGGGCAGCGGGCCCGGCGCCGACGTCATCGCCGCGGCCAGACGCGTGGGCCCAACGGGGCGCGCCATCGGCGTGGACATGACACCGGAGATGATCCGCCGCTCGCGGGAGAACGCGGCGAAGGAGCACCTCACGAACGTCGAGTTCCATCTCGCCGAGGCCGAGGAGCTGCCGGTTCCGGACGCTACGGTTGACTGGGTCATCTCCAATTGCGTGGTCAACCTCGTCCCCGACAAGGCGAAGGCCTTCCGGGAGATCTTCCGCGTGCTCAAACCCGGCGGACGATTCTCCATCACCGACCTGGTGGGCGAGAACCTGCCGCCGGAGATCCTCGCCGACCCGGCCAAGTACTGTGCGTGCATCGGGGGCGCGCCCTCCGAAGCGGCGTACTTGCAGGCGGCGCGCGATGCCGGCCTCGAGCGGATCGAAGTGCTGGACAAGTTCCGGTGGGAGGCGAAGGAGATCGAGTCCAGCGGCGGCAAGGTCTGGTCGATCAAGGTGACGGGGAGGCGGCCTGCCCACGGCG
>JAWPNA010000301.1:0-3690 GCA_045402695.1 Acidobacteriota bacterium | reverse complement strand
TGCAACGAGGCCACGGACCAGTGCGACACGACCGACCATTCGTCGCAGACGTGCCCGGACAACTTGTTCTGCGCCGACGTGGCGTGCAACGAGGCCACGGATCAGTGCGATACCACCGACCACTCCGCTGAAACCTGCCCGGACAACGAGTTCTGCGCCAACGTGACCTGCAACGAGGCGAGTGACATGTGCGTCACGACCGATGCCTCGAGCCAAGTCTGTCCGGACAACGAGTTCTGCGCGAACACGGTGTGCAACGAGGCTTCCGACCAGTGCGATCGGACAGACGACTCCGACCAGCAGTGCCCGGATGACCCGAGCAACGTGTGCGAGGACAACACCTGCGTGGAGGCTCAGGACGCCTGCGTCGCCGTGCCGGCCGATCCGATCCCGGCGGAGTGCGTCGGGGCGATCTGCAGGACCCCTGGATTCTGGGGTACGCACGCCTGGGCGAACCCGGACAAACCGGCCAGCCGAAACATCACGCAGGAGGTGATCAACGCGGGCGGCGGGTGTCTGAACATCTGCGGTGAGATCATCACCACCACTGACAAGAACAACGCCGACTCGGCGCTCGAGGCGATGTGCGTCAGCATCAAGGGAGCCACCAGGCTGCAGGTGGCGCGCCACCTCACCGCGGCCGCGCTGAACTGCATCGTCAGCGGTGGTGGCCCCGACTGCAGCGGAACGGCCTTGTACGCGACCGTGTTCAGCACCTGCAATGCCTTGTGCCTTGATCCGGCCAGCGATCAGGGGATGTTGTCGGCCTGCCTGGACGAGCTGGATTGTCTGAACAACGGCGGGCTGCCGAAGGGCAACGGGTTCTGCCAGCTCGGGACGTGCGCCGGCAATGATTTGCCGTGCGAGAAGAGCTGCTCGGACGGGTCGGCGTGTCTGCCGCTGCCGGGGAACTGTCACGATCAGCCCCTGGTGAACGAGGAGCTGGGACTTGACTACGATCCGCCGGGTCCTGCCGGCAGCAGTAAGCGCTGTAATGCAGCGATAGACAACGACTGCAAGATCCTGCAGCCGAAGGAGAATGCCTGCGGCGCGGGAACCAAGAGCGCCGCACCTGAGACTTGCGAGTAGTGTGAATCGAGGGAGAGGGGGCGCCGCCGTGAGGCGGTGCCCCCATTGAGCCATTCACTTGGGGGGCGTCTTCGGGCGCCCCCTTTTTTTGCGCGATGATGGCGCGCCTCGAGTTTGGTGCGGCTGCTGAAGGTTGACGACAGGTCTTGTTCCTGGCTCCGCTTCGAGCGTTTACCTCCGGTTTCGGTGAAGGGGGCCCGCATTTTCGCCCTGCACTCCAGATTTTCATTTTAGTCCGTAGCTGTTCGAATTATTCATGTGCGGATGACCTCCTCTCCCTCGAGAGTGCCCTGGAATGCAGAGTGCGCGGGGGATTAGGATGTGAAAAGTTTTGCATATTCCCCTTGCGGGAACCCCCGCGTCAGTGGTACTCTTTCGGCGACCTTCCCAAGGTTGAGCAAGAACGACCAGTGGCGGTGAGATGGGTAGGCTGCTCGTTCCGGCCATGGAGGCAATCGGGCTTGGTCCCGGAGACCTTCCGGCGGACATGTGTGCTCGAAATCAGGGCCACCGGCCAACGACAACCATCAGTTCCAGGACAGAGAAGACGACGTACTCAGGCGCCCCGCTAGCGTCTTGGAAGAGCCGGTGAGGTTTCCGGCGACCGCGCTTTTTCGGCGCGCGGCCACGGTTTCACACACAGGACAAGGAGGTGGATGGGCACCGGAGAGGTGTTGAGGTTCTCACTGTCCTTCATCGTAGGTGCAAGATCACACGCTCGACTTGACGGTTCGTATCCAAAACCATGAAGCGAATGAGGAGAGGCCAATCTATGTGTAGCAAGCATCCTGCTTCAAGTCTGTGTCGTCGTTCGCCGTGGCTGTTCGCCGCGCTGGCCGTGGGACTGTTGGTTCTGGGAGGCGTGCAGCCGGTGTGGGCCCACATCGATCCGCCGGGCTGCGGCACCACGGGAGTCAACCAGTCACTCTCGATCTTCCGTGCTGACGGGGTGACCCTCGTTGCCGGTGGGCATGTCACCGAATGCGAGACCCTGATCTTCAGGGGGCATCTCGACAAGGGGAACGATCCAACCGCTTGCGCATTCGAGGGTGGCCAGTGGGTGCTTCAGATCGGCAACAGGGCGCCCATTGTTCTGCTCAATCCGGTGCCATGCGTCGGCGGCACCGACCCTGGCTGCGTGTCGGGGGTTGATTTCGGTCCGACTTCAATTGTCGTCAATCCGGCGACAGATAGTATCGGAGATGGCGACATTGACGTGTCGCTGGTTTTCCAGAACTCTTTCGGCCATGAAGCCGCGGACGACACGCCTGGTGTTGGCGCAACGCTTCCCAAGACGGTGCTGGTCACGCCCTGCGACGACAATCTCTTCTGCAGTCCGGAGGTGTGCGACCCGAACCAGGTGTTCGACTTGCCTGTCTCCGGGTTCGGCAAGGGGACCTGCGTCGCTGAGGAGGCGCCGTGCGCGGACAACCTGTTCTGCTCGCGTGTCCAGTGCAACGAAGACACGGATCAGTGCGATATCACCGGCGAGGGTTCGACGGTCTGCCCCGACAACCTGTTCTGCGGCGACGTGGCTTGCAACGAGGCCACGGACCATTGCGACGTCACCGACCATTCATCTCAGACCTGCCCGGACACCAGCGAGTTCTGCCTGGACGTGACGTGCAATGAAACAACGGACCAGTGCGACACGGTCGACTCGTCGGCGGAGTGCGGGGCGAGCGACGAATGCGTCGATCGCGGCTGCGATCCCGCCTCTGGCTGCTTCTCGACTGATAACACGGCGGAATGCGGCAGCGATGAACTCTGCGTCGACCGCGGGTGCGATCCGCAGAGCGGGTGTTTCGAAAGAGATCCAGAGCCGCTGCCGGATGAGTGCACGCCGTCTCTCGGATGTCGGATCACCGCGGGCGGCATCACGCCCGATGGTGGGATCGACATGGGCTCGCTCGCGAATATCCTGAGGGCCACGTTCGGTGGACAGGTGGGCGCTCCTTGCGGCTGCATCGGATGCTTTGACGAGTTCGACCACATTCAGGGCAACTGGCAGCACTCGCGCAAGACCAGGAAGGGGAGCTTCCACGCAAAGGACTACAACAGCCTCGTGTGTGGCTGCGACGGAGTGCTTGACGGAAATCTGTGCAATCCGGGCGACCGCGAGCTGGGTCCGGAGCCACGCCCGGCACCTGCGAACATGGCCTGCTTCAGCGGGATCGGGGATTTCAATCCGACGAACGGAAGAAGGACCATCACCGTGGCTTTCCGCGTCGAAGTCGAGGACCGAAGCGAGCCCGGAGTAGGAAAGGTCGCTCCGGACGATGTGTACCGCATTCGGATCTGGATCCCCGGTCAGGGTGAGACCGCGGCGGGTCTGGCGGATCAAGCATGCTGCACGAACGCCAATCCCACGGGCCGCCTCCCGAACGTCGATGATGGCGGCAACCTGATCCACGGCAACATCCAGATACACCCGCCGCTTCCGAACACCGAGAGCGGCACCTGCCCGGTTCCCAACGGAACCTGCCAGGCGCAGGAGCCATAGGAAGGCAGAGGACAGTCGAGTCGGGGGGCGTTCAGCCGGACGCCCCCCGATCTTCCCTCTCTCCTGCTCGCCGATCTCGCAACGGCAAGTCCCCGCTC
>JAWPNA010000373.1:0-7914 GCA_045402695.1 Acidobacteriota bacterium | reverse complement strand
CCTTCCTCCGCGCTGCCGCTGCTGCGCGGCCTGACTGGCATCACCCCCACGGTCACGGGCAACTACACCATCCCGGACGATCCGAACGTCTGGGACCCGAACGGCCGCGGTGGGGTCTCGGGCGCCGGCGGGGACGCCTTCGACCTGGCCACCGTGGGGCTGATGTCCGCGCGCTACGTGCTGATCACCGACTTGGGACTCAACACCGGCTTTGCCGGCTCCACCGAGGGGTTCGATCTCGACGCGGTGGTGGCGATCAACTCAGTTCCGGCGCCGCTGCCGGGACCGGCCGGAAGCGACACCGACGGCGACGGCCTTCCGGACGCCGACGAGACGATCTGGTATGGGACAGATCCCACGAACCCCGACACGGACGGGGACGGCGTGCCCGACGGCGTGGAGGTGGCGCGGTGCAGGAGTCCTTTGTCGGCCTCAACCGCTGCGTTTTTCGTTCCGCAGCTCGATCTGATCGTCGCTCGAGTCTCGGGATCCACCGACACCTTCGTGAAATGGAACTTCATCTCGTCGTCTGCCACCTACGATGTCGTGCGGGGCGATCTCCCCGCCACACCGGGCCCGCTGCCCGGAAGCGTCATCTGCATCGAGGACAACTCCTTCAACCTGACGACCTCCGATCACCTCGACACCAGTGTGCCCTCACCTGCGCGCGCCTTCTTCTATCTGACGCGCGTCAAGGGAGAGACCGCTTACGGCGAATCCTCTGGCGGCTCGCCGCGCACCTTCACCAGCGGGGACTGCCCGCCATGACAACGACAGCAGCAGAAATAAGAGCGCCAATGAAAACTCTGGATTCAAATTGCGGAAGCAAGGCTCTTGCCCCCAGGGCAGGCAGCTGCCGCGGGCCGAGATGATGGTCTCCCCCGTCTGTCGCCGGTCGCGGTGGTTGCCGCTCAAGAATCGGCGCCCGGCTCAAGCGGGATGCCCAGGGTCCCGGCAGGACAAGTCCAAGCCGGCCGAACGAGAAAGAGTCGTACTGTCTTGGAGCGGCGGTAAAGACAGCAGTATGGCTCTTTACGAACTGCGCCGAAGCAGCCGCTACGAGGTCGTCTCTCTGCTCACCACCATCGCGGAGACCTACAAGCGCGTCAGCCTTCACGGCGTCCGCGTCGAGCTGCTCGAACGCCAGGCCGCTTCCGCAGGCCTGCCGGTCCACCAGCTTTACCTCCCCGGACATCAGTGCACCAACGCACAGTACGAGGCGCTGATGAGACGGACGATGCTTGAGTACATGAAGGCCGGCGTTCAGACCGTGGCCTTCGGAGATATTTTCTTGCGCGACCTGCGTGAGTACCGCGAGCATAACCTTGCGAAGGTCGGCATGAAGGCGATCTTTCCGATCTGGCATCGCGACACAGCCGAACTGGTTCGATCGTTCATCCGACTCGGCTTCAAGGCCTATCTGACGTGTGTTGATGGCACCAAGCTCGACCGGACATTCGCCGGCCGCGCGCTGGACCACGATCTGCTGCGTGAACTGCCAGACAGCGTCGATCCCTGCGGTGAAAACGGCGAGTTCCATTCGTTTGTCCATGATGGGCCTATCTTTGATTGGCCGATCAAAGTCACAGTTGGGGACGTCGTCTTGCGTGAGGGCCGATACTTTGCGGACCTGCTGCCGGCCAACGTGCCGCCGCAGGACCCTACACGCCGCGCCCATGGATCGCAGAACAACTCTATCGAAGGAGAACGTGAATGATGAAGGTTAGATCCGTAGCTCTCGTGAGCCTCACCGTCGCGGCTGCGGTGAGTCGGCTGATTCCGCACTCGCCCAACTTCACTCCAATCGGGGCGATGGCCCTGTTCGGCGGCGCTCACTTCCACAACAAACGCGCGGCCTTCGCCGTTCCCCTGCTGGCGATGCTCGTGAGTGACTTCGCAATGGGCGATGGCATCCACCCTCTCACACTGTTCGTCTACGTGAGTTTCGCTCTGATCGTTGGGCTCGGCTTACTGATAAGGCGCCGTATGTCTGCCTTGAGGATCGGCGGAGCGACGCTGGCCGGTTCGGTGCTCTTTTTCGCTATCACTAATTTCGGAGTCTGGCTCCAAGTAGGTCTGTATCCGAGAACTCTGGATGGCCTGGCCGCGTGCTACGTTGCGGCGATCCCCTTCTTCAGGAATACCCTGGCTGGCGATGCAACCTACGCGGTCCTCCTATTCGGCGGGTTCGCGCTCGCGGAAAGGCTATTCCCAACGCTGCGTGGTGGGCAGGCTACCTTACCGGCGCGGAACTGAGGTCGTAGCCTTCGGGAGGGTTGAGGATGGGTTGGGGACCGCGTCGGATCGTTTGCTTGACAGCGGAAACCGTAGATATGCTCTATCGTATCGGCGCTGTCGATAAGGTCGTAGGCGTTTCTGGCTACACTGTTTTTCCTCCTGAAGCACGGGCGAAGCCCTTCGTCTCAGCGTTCACGACCATCAGGTACGACGTCATCGATATGTTGAAGCCCGACCTCATCATCGGGTTTTCTGATCTGCAGGCCGAGGCGGCAAGAGAACTCGGCAAACGCGGCTACTCAGTGCTCTTGACCAACCAGCGAACGCTGTCCGAGATGTTTGAAACTCTTGTCATGATCGGCCGGATCGTCGGAAAGGGCGTGGAAGCCGAAACATTAGTGGCCGACCTTCAAGAACAGCTCGAAGCCACGCAGAGAGCTTCCAGCAGCCAAGCTATCCGCCCGAGGGTGTATTTTGAGGAATGGGACGAGCCTCTGATTAGCGGCATCTCCTGGATCGGGGAACTCATCGAGGCTGCTGGGGGCGCCGACATCTTCCCGGAACTTCGGGAATCTCCGAACGCATCGGGCAGGGTGGTGAAGCCTGAGTCGGTGATAGAGCGGGCACCCGACATCATCATCGCCTCATGGTGCGGCAAGAAAGCCAACCTGGAGGCTATCTGTGGCCGTCCCGGCTGGCAGGTCATGCCGGCTGTCCGCGACGGGCAAGTACACGAGATCAAGTCCGCCTACTGCCTGCAGCCTGGCCCTTGCCTCATCACGGAGGGCCTTCCCAGGTTCCGCGCTATCATTAGGGACTGGCGAAGCAAAGCAGCGGGGGAGACATAACCGCGAGTAGGGACACCGGCCTTGCCCTTGGTAGACACGCCGTCCAAGGTGACCATCTGACTGGGCGAAGTCTCGGTTGACGCCTGTTCGATTGCCTCTGATCAAGGGAGTCCGAATTCCGCGGCGCCGAAATCGTTCCCTCCCGAGAACCTCATCCGGTGGCCTGAATCAGCAGAACCGGACCGCGCCCCGAGTGTGGAGTTCGGCGAAGGTATCGGCCATTCGCCAATTGATTTCCGTGACTGCGATCACCTGGGCCGCCACGTGATCGGTAGTACGAACCGGAAGATCGACTCGAACATCCGATCACCTGGGGAGCCACCGACTCTCAGCCACGAGCCCCGGTCGATAGCTGGCCGGGGCTTCGTGTTTGGGCGTGCGAGGCGGGCGGTTTCGTCGGTCACGGCCTCCGGGTCGGCGGCTCTCTCGCTGTTCACAACGACCTGTTCCTCCCCAAAACTCTGATCCGACGGCCGAACCGATTCAATCACCTGGAACGGGAGTCGTGATCGTGCGCAAACGGTGGCATCGAAGCCAACCGAGGCCGGTGATCAGTGCGTGGATCGAGTTAGTAGCGAGAAATGAGGCGCACATCGACGACTCAGCGGGCCATGCCGTGAGATCGAGCCAACAGGCTGGGCTCAGGCCGCCCCGCCGAAGTAACGATGATGCAGTCCACCGAGCACCGGCTCGGCGACGACCCGGCCTCGCTCTGGTGGATCGACCTCACGGGGGAGCGGAGAATTGCCTTCCAACGACGTCGAACCAGAGCAGATGCAGCTCCGCCCGGATGTGCGGTGCTCCCCACATCACGTTTTCCCGCTACATGCGGCGAATCAGAAGCATGACCCCAATCCGGATGTGTGGCCGTTCCGGTTCGGCCCCGCTGCACTTCCATCTCCAGTAAAGTCTGAAGCCGAGTCTGTGCTGTGCCAGCGAATGACGGTCTGGGGTTTGACCAAGATGAGGCTGTTGCGCCAGCCTGTCCACATGCGCGAGAGCAGAGCCCAGAAAATCCGATCCTGCTTGCGGATGACAAATCGAGCAATGCTTCTGTAGTACACGGCGAGCTGCTGGCGGAGCGCCATGTTCTCGAGGGCCAGCCGTGAACGATCGAGAAACGACGCACGGATCAGCAGAATGAAGGCGGACACGAAGCCCATCGAGATCTCCTGATACCGACTGCCGGGAATGCGGTTGCCGAGTGAGCGAGCCGAGAGTATTCTTACAGTCCGGATCGAGCGCAAGGTTTTTGATGGGCGTGGAGGGTCATCCCCGGTGAAGAGGCAGCGGAAGGTCAAGGAGTTCAATGTGCTTGTTGAGCGCGACGCGGAGGGATACTACGTCGCCACGGTCCCAGCTCTTCGGGGGTGCCATACTCAGGCCAGGTCGCTGGACAAACTGATGGAGCGCGTCAGGGAAGCGATCGAGCTTTGCCTCGAAGTCGAGGGGGGTAGCTTCGACAGCCTCGACTTCGTGGGAGTGCAGAAGGTGACCGTCCCTCGATGACGAGGCTCCCACGACTGAGAGGCAAGCACGTCGTGGCGGCCCTCGGGCGGGGCGGCTTGTAGTGTTTCGTGTCAAGGGCAGCCACCACTACCTGCGGCATCCCGATGGCCGGGCGACGGTCGTGCCGGTTCATGCCGGTGAAACGCTTGGGCCGGGGCTGATGGCCAAGATCCTCAGCGATTGCGAGATGACTCCGGAGGGACTCCGGCGGCTGCTGTAGGGAGCTTGAGAGCGGAGGAGGTTCGAACTTCAGATCATCTGGGCCACCCTGTAATCAGTAGTTCGAACCGGAGGATCGACTCGAACATCCGATCACCTGAGGAGCCACCGACTCCCAGCCACGAGTGACCGTGGTGGACATAGACGAGCCCCGGTCGATACCTGGCCGGGGTTTCGTGTTCAAGCGCGCGGGGGGGCAACTTGGGGATTCGCGGTCCCTGCGCCCGCGCCCCTGCTTCGAGGAGGATTTCCATGGTCGTCGTCGCGCTTGCTGTTTGCCTGCTCCTTGCCGGCTCACCGGCATCCGCCGCAGGCGGATACGGTCACGTTGACTTCGCCAACTCGGGCGTCGCCTCGGCCCAGGCCGACTTCCTCGACGGCCTGGCGTTGCTTCACGACTTCGAGTATCCAGCCGCGGCAGCCGCCTTCCGCCGTGCCGAGGCCGTCGATCCCGGCTTCGCCATGGCCTATTGGGGCGAGGCGATGACCTTCAACCACCCGATCTGGATGCAGCAAGATCTGGAGGCCGCCCGGGCTGCCCTGAACAAACTGGCGCCGACCACCGCGGAGCGCCGCGCAAAGGCGAAGACCGACCGAGAGAAGGGATATCTTGACGTGGTTGAGACCCTCTATGGAAACGGAAGCAAGGAAGAGCGCGACTTCCGGTACGATGAAGCGATGGCGAAGCTGCACGAGCGCTACCCGGACGACGTTGACGCGGCCGCCTTCTACGGACTCTCGATCCTCGGCACTGCGCACGCCGGACGCGACGTCGGGATCTACATGCGCGCGGCGGGTGTGCTTGAGGAGGCCTGGGTGAATCATCGCGATCACCCGGGCCTCGTCCACTACCTGATCCACAGCTACGACGATCCGACGCACGCGCCGCTCGGCCTTCGCGCGGCGCGGATCTACGCAAGGATCGCGCCCGACGCGGGACACGCCCAGCACATGACCTCGCACATCTTCCTCGCGCTCGGGATGTGGCCGGAGACCGTTCAAGCCAACGTGGCCGCGATCGCGGACGTGGACCGCGTGCGCGAGGCGGAGGGGAAGGGCCCTTTGGGCTGCGGCCATTACCCGAGCTGGCTCGGATACGCGTATCTGCAGCTCGGGCAGATGGACAAGGCCGGAAGTGCGGTCGCGTCGTGCCGCACCGCGCTAGAATCGGAGGCCGCGATGGACCATCCCGGCCACTCGATGGACCCCGATGAGAGCCTGAGCGGCGCCTTGGCCAATATGCGGCTCCGCTACCTTCTCGATACCGGCAACTGGACGGGCGAGATCGCGGGCTTGGCCCTGCCGAAGACCGCGGGCCCGGGCGCGCGGCTTGACTTCGCCTTCGCGCGGGCCATGGGTGAGATCATGCAGGGGCACCCCGCCGCGGCGCGCCAGGCCATGGGCGAGCTCGAGGCCGTAGGCCAGGAGGTCGCCGACATCGAGACAAAGAGTGGGGGTTCCGATCCGAGCTACCGCATTCGGCCCGAGATCTTTCTCCTCGAGGCCCGGGCTCTGCTGGCCGAGCAGGAGGGCGACCTCGCCGGTGCCGAGAGACTATTGCGCCAGGCTGTCGGCCTGGAGGAAAAGCTCCCGATCGCCTTCGGCCCGCCGACGATTGACAAGCCGACCCACGAGCTTCTGGGAGAATTCCTGCTCCGACACGGTCGAAAAGACGAGGCCCACGCCGAATTCGAGAAAGCCCTCGCCCGCACCCCAGGCCGCCGCCTCGCCGAGCAGGGATTTGAGGCCGCTTCCGCCGGCGCGACCTCCCGTAGATAGATCATGGAGGGAGAATCATGCTCCATCGCCCGCCCAGGCGTTCTTCGCTTTCTTGTTCTCGTCAGGAACATGCGGTGAGACTGGGCTGGTGGGGCCGCGTCGCGCGTAGGAGCTGAGAATGGATACCGCGGTCGAAGCCCGTCCCCCGCAGCTACTTCTGTGGATCCTTCTGCCGGCCGCCATTGGTTTCGGTGTCGGCCTTGTTGGCCCGGTCATTTGCGATCCCGAAGCAAATCTTGGGCCGCTCCTCGGAATTTTCGTGACAGGCCCCGTCGGCGCGATCCTGGGTCTTGTGCTTGGCGTGGCCGCCCGTGTACTACGGCTCGGGGCCGCGCGTCAATGGCACCTGCTCTGGGGTGGGTGTGCCGCGCTAACAGTGGGGACACTCTATCTGAGTCTGCCCGGCCCCAAGTGGCGCGGCGCAGTTATTGATGCGGAAATCAGGGAATGCAAACCACCCGCTCAAGCCCTCGACCGGGCCATGAGTTTCTGGGAGAAGTCGCCGGCTGGAACTGCGGCAAGACCCGGCTGGCAGGCTGACCTACGGCGGACCGCGCAGGCTGACCCGGGTGTGGTTCTCGAGCTGAACGTTGCACGGGAACTTCGAATCTTCGAGCACCGGAAGCCGTGGAACAAGGGCCGGATCACGAGCACGGGCTGGCAAGGAGTGAACAGGGTGCGGCGCTATTACACACGATATTCCGGTGGCTCCTGTCCCGATTACCCTGTCGGGACACGATCCGTGCACTACGCGTACTACCCGCCTTCGCCACCAGCCAAGGGACCACGGGAGTGGCCTCCCACGAGCAATCTCCCGCTGTTTCTCGATCTGCACATCCTCGTTCCAGTCCCGGATGAATATCAACGCCTCATCGGCGACGTGGCGGCTGGGCGCGTAGGAAGCATCAGCGGCGAGCATTAGCGCCGGTTCTCGCCAGGACCACAACGAGGCGGCGAGGATGCTGGGGGCGAAGAGGGGGTTCAGGAAGCCGGCCAATCCGGCGGAGTTTCTGGGGGCGATCCGGAGCTGTCGCGAAGGTCAGACGATAGCGACCTTTACGCAGTGGATCGGCGGGAGCGAGTCGAACAGGCAGCTCCACTCTTCTCCGCCATCCCGCCCGAGCCAGAGCTGTCCTGTGGTGGTCCCGAAGTAGAGCGCGGGCGACGTGAGCTCATCGATGTCCATCGCGTCGCGCAGGATCGTGAAGAAGCTCTCCTTCTTCGGCAGCCCCCGGGCGAGCCGCTTCCACGAACCGCCGCCGTCTTCGCTGCGCCAGACCGCGGGCGCGCCGCCAGGACAGGGGCGCGTCATCGGCTCGAG
>JAWPNA010000401.1:0-16638 GCA_045402695.1 Acidobacteriota bacterium | reverse complement strand
GAACCTGTACCCGAGCGCGCGCGCCATCCCCGCCCCCCCATCCACGGTGGCGGTGCCCCCCAGCCCGATCAGGAACCGCCGCAACCCCGCATCGAGGGCCGACGCGATCGTCTCGCCCAGGCCGTACGACGTGGCTAGCATCGGGTTTCTCTCCTCGGCTGGGACAAGGCCGAGCCCGCAGAAGGTGGCTGACTCGATGACCGCCGTGCCGTCGAGTGTGACACCGTACGAGCCCAGAATCTCCTCATCGAGGGGACCGTGAGCCTCCACCTCGACACGCGAGCCGCCTCGCGCTCTCAGGATGGCGTCCAGCGTCCCCTCACCGCCGTCGGCCAGCGGCAACGACTCCACGGCGGCGGGGCGGGACGGCAGCGAGGCGTCCGTCATGCCGCGCGCCAGGTGCGCGCAGACTTCGGCCGAGCTGAATGAACCTCTGAACTTGTCGGGGGCGAGGAGAATCTTCACGGACATGCGATCAAATCAGACCTCGGTCAGATCGGCCCCCTTCGGGATCACGACGATCCCGCCGGCCGACAGGGTGAAGCGCCGGGCATCGGCCTCAGGATCGTGCCCGATGACCGTGTTGGGGCCGACCTTGACGTGCTTGTCTATGATGGCACGCTTGATCCGGCAGTGTCTTCCGATCTCCACACCATCGAGGATGATGGAATCCTCCACGCGGGCGTACGAGTTGATGCGGACGCCCGGCGAGAGGATGCTCCGCTCCACCCGCCCGCCGCTGACGACCACCCCGTTGGAGACCAGGGAGTCCAGCGCGATGCCGATGCGCTGCTCGTCTCCGTCGCCCGCGAACACCATCTTGGCAGGGGGATCGAAGGTCGGGTAGGCGCGGATGGGCCACTCCTTGTCGTACAGGTTGAACAGGGGTGTGACCTGGACGAGGTCCATGCCCGCCTCGTAGTAGGAATCCAGTGTGCCGATGTCGCGCCAGTACTTCTGCTCCTTGCGGTTCCGGTCCACGAACGGGAAGGCGAAGACGCGGTAGTTGGGCAACATGGACGGGATGATGTTGCGGCCGAAGTCGTGCTGCGTGGACTTTCGTGAATCCTCCACGACGTTGCGCACGAGAGGCTCGGTTTCGAAGATGTACACCCCCATGTTCACCAGGCAGATGTCGGGCCGGCCGGGCACAGGCTGGGGAGAGGCCGGCTTCTCCTGGAAGCCCACGATGCGATCCTCGGTGTCCACCTGAAGGACGCCGAGCTGGTTCGCCGCCTTCTCGACCTCCATCTCCACCACCGCGACGGTGAGATCCGCGCCGCGCTCGAGATGGGCCTCCAGCATCTCCGAGTAGTCCATCTTGTAGATGTGATCGCCTGAGAGGATGACGACGCGCGCGGGCCGCTCGTCCTCCAGGAAGAACAGGTTCTGGTAGATGGCGTCCGCCGTCCCCTGGTACCAGCGATCACCCACGCGCTGCTGCGGCGGCAGAGTGTCGAGGTACTCGCCCAGGTCGGGGTTGAAGATGTGCCAGGCGTGCCGCAGGTGCCGGTCCAACGAGTGGGACTTGTACTGCGTCAGTACCAGGATCCGCCTGAGGTCCGAGTTCAGGCAGTTCGACAGTGTGAAGTCGATGATGCGATAGATCCCTCCAAAGGGAACGGCGGGCTTGGACCGGTCTCTGGTGAGCGGGTAGAGGCGTTCGCCTTGCCCGCCGGCGAGAATGATCGTGAGTGTGTCGAGCCGCATCGCTTCACGGCCCCCCGATCAGCTCGCGGATCTTGGCCTTCAGCTCCGTCAGGTCGGACGACTTCGTCAGGTAGGCGTCGGCCGACCAGGAGAGGAACGAGTCCTTGTAGTTGGAGAAGGCCGAGTTCAGGATGACCGGGATCGAGTTGTCCTTGCTCAGGATCTGCCCCAACGCCTCCAACCCGTCCATGCCGGGCATCTTGATGTCCAGCACGATCAGATCGGGACGCGAGGTCCTGATGTAGCTCAACGCCTCGCGCGCGTCCGCGGCAAGGGCGACGCCGTATCCCTCGTCGGTGAGCTCCTTCTCGTAGAAGAGCCGCAGGTTCTTCTCGTCATCCACCACGAGGATCATCTTCATCGCCTGGTTCCTCCCTCCTGATGGGCAGCCGGAGATGGAACGTCGTCCCCGTCCCCTCCTGGCTTTCGAACGTGAGCGTGGCGCGGTGCTGGGCCACGATCTGGGCGGAGATGGCCAGCCCGAGGCCCGAGCCGGCCGGCTTTGTCGTGAAGAACGGCTTGAAGACGCGATCCCTGTGGCGCTCGGGGATTCCGGGGCCGGTGTCTGCGACCGATATCCAGACGTGGTTCTCCCCGGGCCCCGTCGCCACCCTCAGGAGCCTCGGTGCCGAGGGCGCGGTCTGCATGGCCTGGATGGCGTTCATGATCAGGTTGGTGAGCACCTGATGGATCTGGTACCGGTTGGCCACCACGGGAGGCAGTCCCCCGGACAGCTCCCGCGTCATCGTGATTCCGGCCGCCTGCATCGTCTCGACGTGAGCTCTCACCGCCTCCTCCACCATCGTGTTGGCGTCGCACTCCTCGGTGGTGATCTCCCCGGGCTTCACGTAGTCGAGGATTTCGGAGACGATGTTCTCGAGCCGCTTCACTTCTTCGCGGATGATCTCCACGTAGCGGCGCCGGGGGTCTTCCGCCGGCATCGTCCGGGTCAGCGTGTGCGAGAAGCCCCCGATGGTCACCAGCGGAGTGCGCACTTCGTGGGCCAGACGGGCGGCCATCTCACCGATGGCGGAGAGCTTCTCCATGGCGAGGAGCCTTCTCTGGTTGCGGCGCAGCGTGAGGTTCGCCTGCCGGAGCTGGCCCACCCGCAGCGACAGCTCCAGTTTCAGCGCCTCGAGTCGCTGCAGGTTCTCCTGCACTTCGGCCTCCAGGCGGTGGCGTATCGAAATGTCGCGGTAGATGACTGAGCGCCCCAGGATGGCGCCCTCCTCGTCGCGCAGTCGCGTGACCGTGAGGTCCACTTCCACGAACCGCCCTCCCCGGGCCACCCGCACCGTCTCGAAGTTTCGGAGCACCCCCTGGCGGTCCAGGATCTCCATGATGCGGTCCAGCTCGCCTTCCTTCTTCATCTCCTCCGGCACCAGCATCTCATAGGGTTGGTCCAGCACCTCGCCGGCGGTGTAGCCGAACATCCGCTCGGCGCCGTGGTTCCAGTACCGGATCCGCCCCTGGGTGTCGAGGCTGACGATCGCATCCATGGAGTCTTCCGCGGCCCGCGACAGGTAAACCTCGCGCTCGCGGCGCGCCCGGTCCTGCAGGATCTCTTCCGTGCATTCCAGCAGGAGGACGAGCGACGCCCCGTCGCTTCCCCACGGCACGTCGAGGCGCCTGAAGAAGCGGCCGGGCCGCAGCCGCGGAGTCACGATGATCGAGGTCGCCTTGTCCTCCACGCGGGACAGAAGATCCGCGACGCGCGACCCCGCCAGCTCAGCCGGACCCCCATGTGCGCCGACGGCGTCGGCGGCCGCCATCTTCAGCGCCGCCTCATTGGCCCAGAGGATCCTCCCGTGCGCGCCCGCCAGCAGCGCGGGGACGCCCGATGCCGCGAGCCCGCCGCCCAGCGCAGAGAGCGCGCTCACGGATTCCATCGTGGCGACCGTTTCATACCGATACATGCCGTTTCATGCCGTTTTACACAGAGGTGGCGACATGTCCTCGAGCGCCCATGGCGCGCTTGGCGGCCTCCGAGTACAGCGCTGCGTACAGCTTGGCGGGGCCCGCCCACGAGTAATCGCCCCGCATCCCGGCCCGCATCAGAAGCTCCCAACGCTTCTTGTCCGCATAGGCGGCCAAGGCCCGGTCGGCGCATTCAATCAGCGCCCGAGCATCATACTCGTGGAAGACGAAGCCGTTGGCGGGCGCTCCCGCTCTGGGCTCTTCCCTGACCGTGTCGGCCAGTCCGCCCGTCGCGCGCGCGACCGGGACCGTTCCGTAGGCCAGGCTGTACATCTGGTTCAAGCCGCACGGCTCGTAGAGGGACGGCATCAGGAACATGTCGGCCCCCGCCTCGATGAGATGAGCGAGCGGCTCGTCGAAGCCGATACGCGCGGAGACCTTCTTCGGCGCGCTCTTGGCGGCCTCCTGGAACATCTTCACGTACCGTTCCTCGCCGGCGCCCAGCACCACCATCTTGAGATCCCGATCCAGCAGCTCCGGCATGGCCTGCTCGATCAGATCGAACCCCTTCTGCTCGGTGAGGCGGGAAATGATGCCGATGACGGGGAGCCGTTTCTTGCCGACGGGCAGGCCCGACTGCTTGAGCAGCTCCGTCTTGCAACGGGCCTTGCCCGAAAGGTCTTCGGCCGAGAAGTGGTTCTTGATGTGGGTGTCTTTCTCCGGATTCCAGTACTCGTCATCGATCCCGTTGAGTACACCGTGCAGGTCCGCCCGGCGGGAGGTCAGAACACCTTCCAGACCGCACCCTTGATCAGATGTGCAGATCTCCTCCGCGTAGGTGGGGCTGACGGTGGTGATGACGTCGGCGAGCGAGAGGCCCACCTTCATGAAGTTAACCTTTCCCCAGAACTCGAAGGGGCCGGCCGGATAGAAGAGGGACGCGTCGAAGCCCGCCGCCGTCAGCGCCTGGGGCGGGAAGAGTCCCTGATAGCCCAGGTTGTGCACGGTGAAGAGAGTGCCGATACCCGCGTAAAACGGTTCCTCGGCCAGCTTGAGCTTCAGGTAGGCGGGGATGAGACCGGTCTGGTGATCGTGGCCGTGGATGACATCGGGCTGGAAGCCGATCTTCCTGAGCAGATCCAGGGCCGCCCTCTGGAAGAAGATGAACCTTTCGGCGTTGTCGGCATAACCCTGCCCGTCCTTCGGATCGTTGTAGATGCCGGGTCTGTCGAAGTGCTGCGGGCCTTCCACGAGGTAGACCGGCACGCGCGTCCGCCCGCAGGCGACCTGGATGCAGGTCACGCCGTCCTTCACGTCCGGCTTGTGGCGCGACGTGTCAATCGATCCGTAGCGAGGCAGCACGACGCGGACATCGTGGCCCAGCCGGATGAGCGCCGGTGAGAGGGCCCCCACGACGTCGGCCAAGCCCCCCACCTTTGCGAGAGGGGCCATTTCGGTGGCGATCATTGCGATCTTCAGAGCTCTATCTCCTTCAGGAATCGGGCCGCCTCCTCGGGGGCCGTTGGGTTGATGTAGAAGCCTGTCCCCCACTCGAATCCCGCCACTCTGGTCAGCCGCGGCAGAATCTCGATGTGCCAGTGAAAGTCGAATGCCAGGCTCTCCCAGTAGTGCGCGCGCTTGTGCGTCGTCTCGGTGTTGGGGGCCGTGTGGAACACGAAATTGTATGGCGGATCCCGCAGCGCCTTCCTCAGCCGGGACAGCACGTCCTTGAGGGCCCGCGCAAGGCCGATCACCTCCGTGGGCTCGATGTCAACGAGGCGGTGACGGTGGCGGCGCGGGGCCAGCATGATCTCGAACGGGAAGCGGGAGGCGTACGGAGTGAAGGCGATGTACTGATCATCGAGGTACACCACGCGGCGCCCCTCGTCGATCTCCTGATCGATCACGTCGCAGAAGAGACAGCGCTCCTTGAGGTGGTGGTGGGCCTTTGCCGAGTCCAGCTCCACGGCCACGGTGCGCGGCGTCACCGGGGTGGCGATGATCTGCGTGTGGCCGTGGGCCAGCGAGGCACCCGCCGGAGCCCCGTGGTTCTTGAAGATCAGGATGTACTTGAAGCGGGGATCGCGCAGCAGGTCCTCGTGCCGTTCGCGGTACAGCTCCATCACGCTCGTGAACTGCTCGATGGGCAGATCGGCCAGGGCGAGCGTGTGCTCCGGGCTCTCCACGATCACCTCGTGCGCGCCTACCCCTCGCATGCGGTCGAAGATGCCCATCGCCTTGCGCTCCAGCCCCCCCTCGATCATCAGCGCCGGGAACTTGTTGGGGAAGACGCGCACCTGCCAGCCGGGCGAGTTGGGTGACGAGCCGTTGGCTCTCACCGCGGTGATCTCGGGAGGAGTCTTCTCCTCGTGGCCGGGACAGAAGGGGCAGAAGGCGCCCCCGTCAAGGGAGGCCTGTTCCATCAGGAAGTCGGTGGGCCGCTTACTCCGGTCCGTGGCAATGATGACCCAGCGGTGCTGGATGGGATCGTGGCGAAGTTCCGACATGATTTGGATGATCTCCGATGAGATTCAGTCAGTGTACAGCACGCGGCCACACCTCGACCCGCAGGCTCGCCTCTTTCGGCACAGGCCCGCCCTCTCCCCAGACGAACAGCAGCGCCGATCCCTGGTAGTTGGCCTCGTAACCGGCTTCCGATCGGCTCACCGTGCGCACGGGATAGTGCCACACCGTGGCTTCCGGATCGATCTGGATGATGAGGTGAAACCCTCTGTACTCCTCCTCGACCCGCAGCCGCCGGGCGCCGGACGCCTCGGCCTCGACGGAAAGCGAGAGATCCCGTCCTTCTCCGTTCCCCTCGACGACCCGAATCCGGCCAAGCGACTCGATGAGCGCAAGGTTGAACTCCACCGCGAACAGGAAGCCGTCGCAGGCCCCCCCCGGAATGGCGTCGATTTCGTAGAGGATCTCCAGATCGGCCCCGGGCAGCCCGGCGCGGATCGTCTTGGCCAGATCGAGCTGTCTGCCCGCGACCCGGCCGCGGCGGCGCATCCTCACTTCTGCCGGCGCCCCCGGAGCAGGGGGGGAGAGCTTTATTGCCGCATATGCGCCATTGAAGAAGTCACCGCGCTCGGCCGGCTTGTCCCCCACGAGGTCGGTGACCCGTGTTCCTCTCTCGAAGAAGCGATCGACCGCTGACGCGCGCATCCGATCGTCGGCCACCACCAGCGCCCTCATCTCATCCGTGGCCGAGGCCGCGATCTCGTGGATGCTCCCATGATCGGGAGAATCCCCTGGGCCCCCACCACCATGGGAGAGCAGCACATCCTCATGATAAGCCTCGATGCGCCGCGTGAGCGTGAGCCCCAGGGGGAAGTCGCGCGACTTGATGTCGAACACCGTCAAGGATCCTCCGCGCGCGGGCTCCACCAGCAGCCCGAGCTGCGGCGTGTGAATCTCCACCTCCGGGTGACCGTCGCCGTCCATGTCCCCGAGGCGGACGGCGCGCACGGTGTTGGCGGCGATCTCCGTAGCGCCGGACTCCGCCGCGTAGAGACGCCGCGCGCGGCACAAGTGCTCTCCCACCGCCCGCCTGATGTGGGGAAGGTACAGCCCGCCGAAGATACCGTGCCAGAACCCACAGTTGCACATCGCGCGCCATAGCTCGCGGCGGGCCTCGGAAGGTCTTCCCTCGCGATCGGCGGCGGCACGATCGGGAGCTCCCCGCATCAGCCGGGAGAGATCCTGCGCTCGCCGCACCATCAAGAGACTCTCGGGATACTTCGCCTGGAAGTTGCGGAAGTAGCCTCCACGCAGGAACGGTTTCAGGCGCCCCCAGTCGCCGCGCTTGTGCGACTCATCCACCGCACATGCGTAGGCCCGGCTCCGGCCGACTGGCAGCGCCCACTCCCCCATCTCGAAGTAGGCGCCGGGCGGCAGGTAGACGCGTCCGCGCGGCGGGATGCCGCCGATCACTTCATCGAACGTGGTGGTCCTCAGCCACGAGGCGTTCTTCTCGAGAACGCGGAAGAACCTCTCGAGCCACCCCGTCCGGCGTGTCCCGCCCGTCTCGCCCGTCTCACCATGCACCCAGGCATGCGTGCGGGGCCACAGTCCGAACTTCTCGCCATCGTCGACGATCACGGCCACCAGCTCCGGATCCCCCTCGCGCCGGGAGGCCCCCAGCTCCTTGAGGTAGGTGATCGTCTCTTCCGGCTCCACAAACGGGATCAGGTAGCGCAGCCTCTCGCTGATGGGGAACAGCCGGACGGTGTCGCCTTGGTCCTCGGTGGTGTAGTAGCCGCCCACCGGATCGCCGTCCATCGCCGCCAGGAAGTGGTAGTCGTCCAGCAGCGCGTACTCCACGCCGGCCTCCCTCAGCGATCCCGGCAGCGTCGGCTCCCAGACTCTCTCGGGCAGCCACATGCCGCGCGCGGTCGCGCCCAGCCTCTCCTTGATGTAGCGGGTCTGAAGACGGATCTGCCCCACGCGGTCTCGCTCGGGGATCAGCGCGAGGATCGGCTCGTAGAAGGCTCCTGTCAGAAGCTCCACTTGCCCGGCGCGGGCCATCCGCGCGATCCGGTCGAGATGTTCAGGAGCGTGTGTGTCGAGCCACTCGCACAGACAGCCGCTGTAGTGCAGCACCGCCTTGACCGACGGGTGCCGGGCCAGCGTCTCGAGAAAGGGCGCGTAGGCATGATCCAGAGCCCGCTGCACCACCTCGTCCAGGTTGCCCAGAGGTTGGTGAGAGTGCACTCCGAAGATGAGGCGAACCGGAGAGATCAAGTTCAGACGCTCCAGTCGGGCGGTGCGCCCGGCGAGACGAGGATGGCGCCGTCGCGCGGGAGGCGCTGCAGCGTCGCTCCTTTGGCCGCGAGCGTCACGAAGAACTCGACCGCCGCGGTGTCAGGCAGGGGCAGCTCGACCTCCAGCACGCGCGCGGCCGCGGCGCGCGCCGAGGAGCTGTCTCCAGTGGAAGTCACTCCGCCGGAGCCAAGCTGGAAATCGAACCTCTGGCTCTCGGGAGAGATCACTTCCAGGCTGATCCGGCCCTCCACGAGGCCGGAAAGCAGGCCCGGGATGTCGCGGCCATCCGGATCCACCCGGACGAACAACGATCGGCCGTCGCTGCCGAACGCCACGCGGCGTATCAAGCCCGAGGCCTGGTGCATCGCCGCCTGCCCCGAGCCCGCCTCGCAGCTCCCCGCGCCGAGCCACTCGAAGTAGTCGGTTACGACTCCGTCGATGGCCGGGCGGATCGGTCCGGTGGGCGGAAGCCATGGCCGCATGTGGACGCGCTTGATCGGCAGGTCCAGATCCTTGGGCGCGGCGGCGCCCAGCAACTGGTACACCGAGGAGAGAAGATCACGAAACGCCGCGTCGAAGATCAGGTCCTGCTCGGAGGAGTGATCTTCGCCGAACCACCAGAACCAGTCGCTGCCTTCGGCGGCCGCCAGCGCCTCCCATACCGCCCCATCCCCCATCTCGCCGCCGAGTCGGTGCTCCGCCTCCTGCCTCGCCAGCGCCAGAAGACTCCACGCCTTGTTCTTCTCGGGGTGACCGATCCACGTCGTGAAGTCGGCGCCGATCCAGGAGCCTGCTCGGAGCCGGGAAAGCCTCGCGGGGGCTGGGCCCGAGTCGAGCGCTTCGGAGAACGTGACGGTTCTGAGGTCTTGCTCCTGCGTGAGGCGTTCGTACAGAGCGCCGAGGAAGGCCGCGCCGTTGTCTTTGTAATACTCCCAGGCGTTCTCGCCGTCCAGGATCACGCAGACCACGCCGCCGGGCGCCTCGCGCGCGATGCTCCTCAGACGGCCGGCGAAGTCCTCGGCGGCCTGCGGCGCCGGCCAGGAGGCGTACGTGAACCCCACGAGATCCGACAGCGCGTGATCGCGGAAGAAGATCGCGGGGCCGTTTTCCCCCGCGGAATCGAGACGGTACGGCCGGTGGATCGCCTCCGGGGCGAGAGGCCCCAAGGAGGAGGGGGAGGAGGAGCGCAGGACATCTTCGTCCGATGCGGTCCACGCCACCCCGCAATCACCCAAGAGCCTCACCACATCCTCGCTGAGGCTTCCCTCCGACGGCCACACGCCCGCCGGGCGGACGCCGAACCTAAGCTCCATCGCCGACAGCGCGCGCTTCACCTGATGCGCCGCGTCGGCTGGCCGGCGGAAAGGCATGTCGGGAAGCGGCAGATCGGCAATCGCCTCGCGAGCCGAGCCGAGGTCGCACAACAGCGGCAGGATCGGATGGTAGTAGGGCGACGTGGCGATCTCCGTTCTCCCTTCCGCCAGCAGACGCCTGTAGACAGGCAGGATCTCCCGCAGGAAGCCTCCTTGGAGATCGAGCAGCGCCAGCTTCTCGTCCTCGGTGAAGCCGTCACCCTTCTTGAAGAGATCGCGGACCTCGGGGCGGCGCTTCAGAGCGCGGCCGCACCAGGCCAGGTGAAACCACACCTGCAGGTCGCGCAGGTCGCCCTGCTTGAAGCGCGCGCGTGTCCCGGAGTAGTCGCCGCCGATCCCGCGCTGCCCCCGCTTGTGAAACAGCGCGGCGTAGCGCGGATAAGGCGCGATGAGAGTCGGATACGGCACGCTGAAGAACAGATCCAGGATTGCGGCGCGCTCATCCTCGGAGAGATCCGCCGCGGGTCTGCGCGCCAGCTCGAGGGCCGGGTCGGCCGCGCGCCCTTCGGCGTAGTCTTCGAGCTGATCCAGCAGCGAAGGGACGATGTTGAACGTGAGATGCAAGCTCGGGTGCTCCGCGGCGATGGACGCCATGTCGTAGTAGTCCTTCAAGCCGTGCAGACGCACCCACGGCAGCGAGTAGCGGCCGCTTCTGGGACTCCTGTAAAGGGGCTGGTGCATGTGCCAGAGGAAAGCCACGTTCAGTGGGGTCACGCGCGAAGTATATGGACGGCCCAGGAGAGGGTCAATATAATGAGGCCGTCGTTGCCCGGATCACTGCCTGCGAATGCGTGTGGATGTCTGTGAACTCCTCAGCGGTGGATCGTCATGACGGTTGAACGAGCCGAGCAGATCTACTCGTCGTATTCGGGCGTCTACGATCTTCTATTCGACGCGATCCTGCAGCCGGGGCGCAGGCGGGCCGTCGAAGCCATGGCCATCGAGGCCGGCGACAACATCCTGGAGGTCGGCGTCGGCACCGGCCTGTCGCTGCCGCTGTATCCCGAGGTGTGCCGAGTCACCGGCATCGACATCTCCCTGCCGATGCTCCAGAAAGCGGCCGAGAAAGTGGTGTCTCTCGGCATGGCGAACGTGGAGCTGAAGCGGATGTCGGCCGAGCACCTCAAGTGGCCCGAGGGCACCTTCGACAAGGTGCTCCTGTGCTACGTCATCAGCTGCGTGGAGCGGCCCGAGCAGATCATCAAGGAAGTCCACCGTGTCTGCCGCCCCGGCGGCCGAGTACTGTTCCTCAACCACTTCCACAGCCGCAACCGACTGCTGAGGTGGGGAGAGACGCGGCTCAACCCTCTGAGCAAGCGCCTGGGGTTCGTGCTCGATCTGCCGCTGCACGTGGTAACCGAGAGCGATTTGTTCGAGGTGAACCGCATCGATCGCGTCAATCTGTTCGGCCTCTGGTCCCTGGTGAGCTGCACGCGGCGCGGTTGAACCGGCGCGGCGCCGGGGCGCGCTGTCTGTTCGTTGACCCGGCGCGCGGCGCTGCGTTACCCTGAGGCGCTTCCCAGCCATCCCATCAAGGCCAAGCGCGGAGAGATGTCCGAGTGGCTTAAGGAGCACGCTTGGAAAGCGTGTGTGGGGGAAACTCCACCGTGGGTTCGAATCCCACTCTCTCCGCCAGCATCCCCTTCTGAAGATGCTGCCGAGTCACGCGGCCGCCCGGGCGAGCTTCACCGATGGCGGCGCTTTGCGGGCGGCCTCGGCTTCTCGCCTCTCCATGAGGAGGATGAGGCGGCAGGTTTCCGTGACTTGAATTTCGCGGCCTTCGCCGTGATCCCCTGCCGTGGGTTGCGCCCGGGTTTTCGAGTCTCTCCCATGATGACCTCCAGTCGCCATCGTTCCCCTGGGTCATGTTAAGCCGAGAGCGGCCGGGGTGCTATAGTCTCGCCTGCCCGGCTGCCCCGGCGCCCGCCGGCCGATCCCATGCTGGAAAAGACTTCGACCCTCACCAGGCTGTTCGCCGTGATACGGGACCACCTCGGCCTGAACGTGTCGTGCGTCGGCCCGCGCGTCCACCGCAAGCTGTTCATCGGCAGGGCGTCCGTCCGCAACTGCAACGGCCGGTGCTGTCGGGGGGGCACGACGGTTTCGCTGAAGGAACGCGATCGGATCCTGACCAACGCGGTCATCGTGCGCGAGGCGATGACCTCGTCGGCGCGGAACGACCCGGCCCGCTGGTTCAGCAGGAGAACCACGAAGGACCTCGACTTCACATGCGGCCGCAGCACCTCGACGCGTGTGGCCGCGGGCGCGTGCGTCTTCTACCGCGAGGACGGCCGCTGCGCGCTGCAGGTGGCTGGCGCGGATCGTCTGGGCAGCCCCTACGCCCTGAAGCCGGCCATCTGCCTTCTGTGGCCCCTGGCGGTGGAGGACCGCGCCCTGGACGTGGGCTACGCCTGGTTCACGCGGCGCCGGGAGTGCTGCGCTCCGGTGCGGAAGGGAGAGAGGACCATCCTCCAATTGATCGTGCCCGACGAGCAGCTCCTCGCGGGGATGTCGCGCAAGGAGCACTCACGGGGCGGTGGCCGGCTTCGCCGTCCCTGACTTGCTGCCGACCGGCACGTTCAGGACGGCGCGGATCCGGGCCTGGATCACCGTGAAGTAGTTGACGTCGGCGCTGGTGTAGGCCGAGTCGACCGTCCCGTCCGGCTTCACGAAGATGAAGGTGGGAGTTGAGACGACCTTGTACAGGTCGTGCACGCGTCGGCCCTCATCCTCGAGCACCGGGAAGGTGAGGCCATGCGCCTTGATGGTGTCTTCCGCGTTTCGCGCTTCGTCGGCGTTCTTGATGTCCACCACCGACACGAAGTCCAGCAGCTTCTGGTACCTGCGGTACGCGGTCATGATGCTGGGCAACGCGACCTTGCAGTGCGTGCAGTTGGGGTGCCAGAACAGCAGCCCCGTGAGCTTCTTCTCCTTGCCAACGTGATCCGAACCGACGTGATCCGAGAGCTTGACCCGATCGGTCCCCTTGAAGGTTTTGAGCGTGAAGTCGGAGTACCTCGTGCCCACCAGCTCAGTGACGGGGTAGTAGCGCGGGAGCTCCTTCACGGTGGGGATTGGCTTTCTCCGGACGGCGGCCGTGATGGCGTCCGCCATCGAGGCCCTCCCCCGCACGAGCTGCATGAGGCTCTTGGCCTCATTGATGCGCAGGACTCCCTCGGCGTCGATCAGGCTGATTGCGGGGGCCTGGGCCACGCCCAGCGCCGCGCCCAGCTCGAACCTCTCGTCCACGATGACGGGGATCGAGACGCCCAGCAAGGCGAGCCTCGTGACAGCCTGTCCGATGGTGAACTTTTTGCCTGGCCGCGTGGCGCCGAAGAAGTCGGCCCCGCCCTTGACGGGGCCGTTGGCCATCTGCTGCACGGTCAGGAGCGTTTCCTCGCCGGCCGGCTCTCCCAGCATGAAGTAGCAGATGATCACCGGGAGCTTGCCCAGTGATGCGCCGAGGTCGAGCGCCTTGGGATCGGCTTCGCCCGGATACAGCGCCCGCACCCTCATCGGGGGAAAAGGCTTTCCCGGCTCGCCGGCCGCAGGTCCGGACTCCCCCGCGAGAAACCAGGCGTGCGCCCCCAGACTCGCAATCATGGCCACCATGGACGCCAGGATCAGAACTCGCAGACGTTGCATGCCTGAATGTACTCCTTCACCTTGAAGTCGGTTTTCTCGTGGCACACTTGGCAGAGCTCCTGCCGCGCCAGCTTCTGGTGCTTCTCGTGCCGCACCTCGTGAAAGGCATGGCAACTCGAGCAGCGCAGGCCCGCTTCCCTTCCCGCGCCCGCGTCGCGCGGCCCGATCAGGTCCCTGATCACGAGTTTCTGATGGATGTCGATCGGGTTGCCTGCCTTCTCCGGTTCCTTGCCCAGCGACTCCCAGTCGAATGTGTAATCGGCGAGCAGGTCGTCGCCCGGCACGTAGTTGTACGCGTAGCCGAGGCCCGTCTTCCTCGATACGCCGCCCTGCAGATGGCACGACGCGCAGATGGTCACCTCGTCCTCGGCGTGCAGCGTCTTGAAGGCGATCATGCCGCCCCGCGTCTCGTATCCTCCGGGGGCCCCGTGGCGGACGGCGGGGCCATGGCACGACTCGCATCCCACCTTCATCTCGCGAAATGTGAAATCGTCCGACGAAAAGCCGGTCGTGTGGCATGCGCCGCACCCCTTCTCCCACGTCAGGGTCATCCAATCGGTCTCGTGCAAGTGCGTCCAGGATGCGGGCCCCACGTCATACCGGCAAGGCAGCAGCACATGCCTGCCCGGCTCTCTCTCGGAGTTGACCATGAAGCGGAGGCCGTGCCTTTCCCCAAGGACGAGCTTCGCCTCCTGGTCGCCGCACAGCAGCGAGCGGCTCAGCAGCCTGATTTCCGATTCCGACGGGGGACGCACTGTGCGCGCGTGAAGGGACCTCGCCCATTCCTGGTACTGGACCGGATGGCACCCCATGCAGAGATCCGAGCCTTGATGGCCCGGCAATCCACTTCCCGACACGGAGGGCGCCGGCGAGGCGGCGAGCACCGAGCACGCCAGGATTGCCAGGATGGCAGCGGCTGTCACATTCCTCCTGCTGTCATGAGCCCGAAGTCGTGGGCCTGATGATGCAGACTGTGCAGGCAAGGAAGACGGCTGGGATCATAGGAAGCGAGGCCGTATCTTGCAAGGCGGGGCGCGGCTCCAGCGAGCGCCATGGTTGACCGGAGCAGGCCGACAGGGCTATTCTGCGGCCGTTCTGGCTTTGGTCGTGCTAGGCGGGGAGCTAGCGGTGCCCTGTCACCTGCAATCCGCTACAGCAGGGCTGAACTCCCTCCCAGAGGGGAATGCGGCGGCCCGATCGTGAAGGTGGATCAAGCGGGCCCGAGCCCCGTGCAGTACGAACCCGTGAACCCCGTCAGGCCCGGAAGGGAGCAGCGGTAAGCGGATCTTCGTAGGTGCCACGGGTCGCCTTGGGCTCCACCGCCCAGCGGTCGGCGCCATGCGCGCTTCGAAGGAGGGTGCACGACCACTCACGCGTCGCCTCCCGCGCCGCAGTCGAATCAGGATCGCTCCATGGCCGTCACGGCGCCCTACCAGGTCCTTGCGCGCAAATACCGTCCCCGGGCCTTCGACGAGGTCGTCGGACAGCCGAGCGTCGTGACGACGCTGAAGAACGCCATCTCCACCGGGCGGCTCCACCACGCGTATCTCTTCTCCGGCACGCGCGGCGTGGGCAAGACGACGCTGGCGCGGCTCTTCGCGCGGGCGCTGAACTGCGTCAAGGGGCCGACCACCGACCCGTGCTCGACGTGCGATCCGTGCACGGAGATCGCCGTGGGCTCCTCGATGGACGTCATCGAGATCGACGGCGCCTCCAACAGGAAGGTCGAAGACGTGGACCCGCTGCGCGAGGCCGCGCGCTACGCCCCGGCGCGCGATCGCCACAAGATCTTCCTGATCGACGAAGTCCACATGCTGTCGGAGACCGCCTTCAACGCGCTGCTGAAGATCCTGGAGGAGCCGCCGCCGCGTATCGTGTTCCTGTTCGCCACGACGGAGCCGGAGGAAGTGCCCGAGACGATCATGTCGCGGTGCCTGCACCTGGCGTGCCGGCGGGTGTCGAGCCAGGAGATCGCCGCCGCCATGGAGCGCACCGGAAAGGCCGAGAAGATCAAGGGCTCGCGGGAGGCCTACGACCTGATCGCGGGTCTCGCAGCCGGATCGATGCGAGACGGACTGAGCCTGTTGGATCAGGTGATCGCCTACGCCGGCCGCGAGGTGACCGGCGAAAGTGTCCGCGCCGCGTTGGGGCTCATCGACCGGCGGCTGACGCGCGAATTCATCGAGACGATCGGCCGGAAGGACTCCGCCGGCGTCCTGGCCGTCATCGAGCGGCTGTCCCAGGCGGGGGCCGACCTGACCAACTTCTCTCGTGAGGCGCTCGCCCGGGTGCGCGACATGATGGTCCACAAGGCGGCGGGAGCGGAAGCGGCCGCCTCTCTCGGCCTGAGCGAGGACCAGGTCGCGGAGTGCGGCGAGCTGGCGGAGGTCTTCTCTCAGGACGGCCTGCTGCGGCTCATGACGGCGATGCTGGATCTCTCGGCTCGGATCCGGCGCGAGGAGCACCCGAGGTTCCTGCTGGAGGCCTCCGCGCTGAAGATGATCCGGCTCGCCGACCTGACTCCCATCGAGGATCTGATCCGCGGAATCGGAGCGGCGGGAGGGGCGCTGGGCGGCCCCGCCCACGGCCGTGCCCCCGGCAGTCCAACGGCCCACGGCTCGACCGGCGGCACGGCTGGTTCCTCGACGGCGACGCCCTCCGGGGCACGGGGCGGCCTGCGCTTCACCTCGGTGACGCCCGTGGGCCGGGCCCCGGAAAGCGCGGCCGAGCCTCCGGGCGGAAAACCCGCCGGCGGATCTGCCCCGGGGGAGCATTCACCGGAAGTCTCCCGCATCCTGGATCGAATCGCCGAGCAGAAGTTGTCGCTGGCGACGTTTCTGCAGCAAGCGCCTTCCGTGCATCTGACGGACGGCACGCTCGTGGTGACGGTGCGCGAGAAGCAGGGTTTTCTCAAAACGGCGCTGGAATCGGCCGACAATCTCTCGGTGCTGCGCGAGGCCGCCGGCGCGGTGATGGGCAGGACCATCGAGGTGCGAGTCGAGCCGGAGGCTCCGTCCGACGCCGACCTCTCCGCGGTGGCGGGCCGGGAGGGCCAGGGCTCGGCGCCTTTGCTGAAGCGCGAGCGCCTCATCGGCGAGGCCTTGGCCGAGCCCCTCGTCCGCTCCGTCATGGACCTGTTCAAGGGGCAGATCGTGGACATCCGGGAGGGTAGTTGATCGATGGTCAACATCAACAAGCTGATGAAGCAGGCCCAGGAGATGCAGGC
>JAWPNA010000087.1:0-4432 GCA_045402695.1 Acidobacteriota bacterium | reverse complement strand
ACGGACGAGCGTGGGCGGCCGCTGTCCGGCGTCATGGTGCGTGAGAAGGAATCCTCCCAAGGGCTCGGGATGATGGTGCGGGCCGGGGGAGGCGGCGCCACCAGAACGGACGGCGACGGCAACTTCTACCTCGGAGGCCTCGAGCGCGGCCCGCTGGCGCTCGCCTTCACCCACCCCGACTTCGAGCCGGCGCAGCGCGACCTGGACACGACCAAGGACGTGGACGGGCTGCGCGTGGCGCTGTCGCGCGGCGCGATGTTGACGGGCATGGTGCTGCGCGAGGAGGACGGATCTCCTGTCGGCAACGCCACTGTAACGGCCGCCGCCGCGGGCAGCGACCGCTTCGGCGAGGATTTGAACGCGAAGACGGGCCCCGACGGAGGCTTCGTCCTGGAGGGAGTGGCCGCCGGACGGTACACCGTTCGCGCGGAGGCGGGCAGCATGCGCTCCTCCGTCGTTGACGACGTCATCGTGACGCCGGGAGCCTCCCCTCCACCGGTCGAGCTGCGCCTGGGCGGCGGAGTCACATTGTCGGGCACCATCACCGGCGTGAAGGAGACGGAGCTGCCGCAGTTCACGGTGCGCGCCGTCACCTCGGGCGGCGGTTTCCCCATCTCTGCCCCGGTGGACGCGGCCGGTCGCTTCGAGATCAAGGGGATGACGCCGGGTTCGGTGACGCTGGTGGCCGGATCGGGGTTCTTCGGCGGGCGCTCGATGACGAAGACCGTGACGATCCCATCCGGCGTGGCTTCCTTCGAGACCACGATCGCGTTCCCCCACGGCAACAGGGTCGAGGGGGAGGTGACCCGGGGTGGCGCGCCCGTGGACGGCGCCTCGGTAATCTTCAGGAACACGGTGACGCGCGCGACCACCACGGCCACGGCCGACGCCTCGGGCCGTTACGCAGCCGAGGACCTCGACGACGGTGAGTACGACGTGACCGTTCTGCAGTTCTCGAAGGGCGTGAGCCACTCGACCAAGGTGACGATCAGGTCGGACAAGGAATTCGACATCGCGCTTCCGCTGTCGAAGATTTCGGGCCTCATCACCGACTCAACAACGGGGAAGCCCCTGGATGGAGCCCTGGTGTCGGTCAAGCGCGATGAGGGCGGCGCACCTGCATCCGGGAGCGGCCTTTTCCTGCAGCAGGGGGCGCGTACCGACGCGGCGGGCTACTACGCGGTGGACGGATTGCAGGACGGGACCTACCAGCTCACCGCGCGCAAGGACGGCTACGGGTTTGTCACTCGAACCGTGCTGATCAACGCAGACCTCAAGCCCGATGACATCAACTTCGAGCTGTCGCGCGTGGATTCCTGGACCTTCCGCGCGGTGGACGCTGGCTCCACGCTGCCGCTGCTTGCGCTTTCGGCCATGGTTCTGGTTGGAGGCGGCGATCCACTCGCGCCGTCCGGCTCCATGTCCACGGTTGTCTTCCAGGGCACGCTCTCGTCCGACACATCGGGGCTGTTCCACATCGACTCGCTGCAGCCGGGCAGCTACCGCGTCATCCTCGGAGGGCGGAGCGTGGCCACCGAGACGCTGCACGGGATCATCATCCCCGGCCCGGAGATCACAATCGCGATGTCGCCGGGAGGGTCGGCCGAGGTGAGCGCCCAGAGCCTGAGGCCGGGCCAGACCGCGCGCGCCGCGCTGTTCGACGCGCAGGGACGCCCCGCGCATGTCAACACCTTCTTCCCCGACCCGGCCTTCATCCTGAGGCCCGACGCACCCACCACGCTAGCCGACCTCAAGCCCGGCACCTACCGTCTGCGCGCCGCCATGCCCGGCGGCGGAATCCTCGAGACGCAGGTGACCGTGAGGACCGGCGAGACCACGCCGATCTCGATCCCGTAGCCTCGCCGCCGGTGGCCCCCGCCAGCCCGCGCTGCGCGTGGAATCCCCACACCGAGCGTGCTAGTCTGGCACCTCCCGGCCGACATCTGGACGATACATGGAAGAGATGATGATGCACTGGCGCCTTCCCCGATTCGGGGTCATCGCCGTCGGGACCGTCGCGCTGGCCTGCGCCGCGGTTTCCCCCGCCCCGGCGCAGAACCCGCCTCCCAGCCCCGTGCGCTACACCGAGGCGCGCGAGCATGCCGTGCGCCGCACCATCGATCTGCCCGGCTCGGTGGAGTCGCGCACCAGCAGCCTTGTGGCCGGAGAGGTCGAGGGGCTGGTGATGGATCTTCTGGCGCGCGAGGGCGACACCGTGCGCATGGGCCAGCCCGTGGCCAGGCTGCGCACCGAAGCGCTCGAGCTGCGGCAGCGCTCCTCCCGCGCGCAGCTCAAGGAAGCCGAGGCCCGCCTCAAGGTCGCCGAACTGACGCTGGCGCGCGCCCGGGAGCTGTACGAATCGAAGGTCGCGTCCGAGCAGCAGTTCGACGAGACGCAGTACGAGTTCAATGCCCGGGCGGGGCATGTGGAGCAGCTCGCCGCGGAGATCGCCCGCATCGAGCACGACCTGAGCCGCTGCACCATCCGCGCCCCCTTCGCAGGGGTGGTCACCGCCAAGCACACCGAAGTCGGCCAGTGGCTTCCGGTGGGCGGCCCGGTGATCGAGATGATGTCGCTGGCCGACATTGAGGTGCGCGTGGAGGTACCCGAGCGGTACTTTCAGAGCCTCGACCCGCGCGCCGGCGCCACGATCACTTTCGACTCGCTGCCGGGACTGCAGGTCATGGGCCGGGTGAGCGCCATCATCCCGCGCGCCGACCCGCAGGCCCGGACCTTCCCGGTGAAGCTGACCATCTCGAACAAGGAGGGGCGCATCGGCATCGGCATGCTGGCCCGCGTCTCCCTTCCCGCGGGCGGGTCGTACCGCGCCACGGTGGTGCCGAAAGACGCCGTGGTATCGCAGGGCGCCGAGCGCGTCGTGTACGTGATCAATGACGACCAGACCGTCAGTCCGGTGAAGGTGCAGCCCCACGAGGGAGTGGGCTCCTGGATCGTGATCGAGGGCGCGGTTCAGGCCGGCCAGAGAGTCGTCACGCGCGGCAACGAGCGCCTTCGCCCGGGCCTCTCGGTGCAGGCGGCGCCGCTGGAATACGAGCTGCCGTGAACCTGATCCACGCCGCGATCCGCTACCCCGTCGCCACCGCCGTTGGCGTCATTCTGCTGGTGCTGTTCGGCTTCATCTCGCTGCTGGGCATTCCCATCCAGCTCACCCCCAACGTGGAGGAGCCGAAGATCACGGTCTCGACGATCTGGCCCGGGGCCAGCCCCCAGGAGATCGAGCGGGAGATCGTGGACGAGCAGGAGGAACAGCTCAAGTCGCTCGAGGGGCTCAAGAAGATGGAGAGCTCCTCGGCCGACAGCGTCGGGACGATCACCCTGACGTTCCAGGTGGGAGAGGACCTGGACGCCGCGCTCCTGAAGGTGTCGAACCGACTCGAGCAGGTCCCCTCGTACCCGCCCGACGCCGACAAGCCGGTCATCAGGAGCGTAGACGTCAACGCCAACGCCATCGCCTGGTTCCTCCTGGCCCCCACTCCGGAGAAGGGGTTCACGGGTGACATCTCCACGCTGCACGACTTCGCGGAGGATTTCCTGAAGCCCGAGTTCGAGCGCGTGCCCGGCGTGGCGGCGTCGAACATCTACGGCGGGCGCGATCAGGAGATGCACGTCGTCGTGGATCCCGCGAAGCTGGCCGCCCGGCAGATCACGCTCGCCGAGCTGGGCGCCGCCCTCGAGCGCGAGAACCGCAACTACAGCGGCGGGGACTTCAGCGAAGGCAAGCGACGCTACGTGGTGCGCACCGTGGGTGAGTACACCTCCCCCGAGGAGATCGAGAACATCGTCGTCGCGGTGCGCAACGACGTGCCGATCTACCTGAAGGACGTCGCGCGCGCCGAGCTGTCGTACCGCAAGGCGAGCGCCAGGGTGTTCGCCAAGGGCGGGCAGGTCCTGGCCATGAACGCAATCAAGGAGCCCGGGTCCAACATCCTGGATGTGATGGCCGAGCTGAAGAGAACCGTGAACCACCTCAACGAGGACCTGCTGCGGCCCAAGGGGCTTCACCTCGTGCAAGCCTACGACGAGACCGACTACGTCAACAGCGCCATCACCCTCGTGCGCGACAACCTGTACGTGGGGAGCGCCCTGGCCATCGTCGTCCTGCTGCTGTTCCTGCGCAGCGTCACCAGCACACTGGTCATCGCCATCTCGATCCCGATCAGCGTGATCGGCACCTTCCTGATGATGTCGCTGTTCGGCCGCACGCTCAACGTGATCAGCCTCGCGGGACTGGCCTTCGCCGCCGGCATGGTGGTGGACAACTCGATCGTCGTGCTGGAGAACATCTACCGGCACCGCCAGATGGGCAAGCCGCGCCTCACCGCGGCATACGACGGCACCATGGAAGTATGGGGCGCCGTGCTGGCCAGCACGCGGACCACCGTCGCCGTCTTCATCCCGGTGGTGTTCATCA
>JAWPNA010000091.1:0-7813 GCA_045402695.1 Acidobacteriota bacterium | reverse complement strand
CGGCCCAGCACCGAGGGGCCCACGGGCACCGTGATGGGGCCGCCGGTGTCTTCGGCCTTCATGCCGCGCACCATGCCGTCGGTGGGCTGCAGCGCCACGCAGCGCACGCGTCCCTCGCCCAGATGCTGCGCGATCTCACCGGTGACGTCGATCTCCACGACGCTCTCGCCCGGATCGCTGCGCACGACGACCGCGTTGTGGATTGCCGGCAGGTGACCTTCCGGAAACTGAATGTCCATGACGGGCCCGATGATCTGAACGACTCGTCCTATGGCTCCCATCGATTCTCCTAGGTCGCCTCGGCGCCGCTCATCACCTCGATGATCTCCCGGGTGATGGATGCCTGGCGGACTCGATTCATGTTGAGCGTCAGTGAGTGAATCATCTCGTCGGCATTGCGGGTGGCCGCGTCCATCGCGGACATGCGCGCCCCGAACTCGGCCGCCGCGGACTCGTACAGCGCCCTCAAGACCTGGAACTCCACGTGCCGCGGCAGCAGCACGTCGAAGAGGGCCTGCGGCGAGGGCTCGTAGATGTAGTCCTGCACGGCGGTCGAGGGCGGCAGCTCGAGTCTCTGGATCGGCAGGAGCCTTTCCACGACGACGCGCTGCTGCATGACCGACTTGAACTCGTTGTAGATCAGGTAGACCGCGTCGAGATCCTTCTCGATGTACCTGCCCATGATGTTGCGCGCGAGGCGCGAGGCGTCCTCGTAGTTCAGGGTGCGGAACAGGTCCACGTACTCTCCGGTCACCTTGTAACCGCGCTTCTTGAAGTAGTCGCGCCCCTTGCGCCCCACCAGGTGCGTCGTGAGCACCGTCTGCTTGTGCCCCTCGATGAAGGCGGCGGCCTTCTTGATGATGTTGGCGTTGAACCCGCCGCAGAGACCCTTGTCGGCCGTGACGATTACCAGCTCGAGCTTCTCGGCGCCGCGGACGGCGAGCAGCGGGTGCGTCGCTGGGTTGGCGCGCGTGGCCAGGCTGTTGAGCACCGCCAGCATCCGCGCGGCGTACGGCCTTGTGGCGAGGATCCGCTCCTGCGAGCGGCGCAGCTTCGCCGCGGCCACCATCTTCATGGCCTTGGTCACCTGCTGCGTGTTGCGCACGCTCCGGATGCGGCGCCTGATGTCCCGGACGTTGGCCATGTGATCTCTGCTTGAGACTCCGGCATCACGCGGCGGCGCCGGCCACCGGGGAGTACTGCTCCTTGAACTCCGTGAGGGCCTTGTGCAGCCCCTTCTTCACTTCGTCGTCGAGCAGCTTCTTTGCGCGGATCCTCTCGAGCAGCTCGGGCGCCGAGGAATCGAGGTACCGGAACAGCTCCTTCTCGGCACGGCCGACCATCTTAGGATCCACATCGTCGAGGTACTTGTTGGTGGCCGCGAAGATGAGCGCCACCTGTTTCTCGACGGCGATGGGCTGATACTGCGGCTGCTTGAGGATCTCGACCAGCCGAGCGCCCCGCGCGAGCTGCGCCTGAGTGGCCTTGTCCAGGTCGCTCCCGAACTGGGCGAACGCCGCCAGCTCGCGGAACTGCGCCAGCTCCAGGCGCAGGGTGCCGGCCACCGACTTCATGGCCTTGATCTGGGCGTTGCCGCCCACGCGCGACACCGAGAGGCCGGCGTTCACGGCGGGACGCACGCCGGCGTAGAACAGGTCCGTCTCCAGGTAGATCTGCCCGTCGGTGATCGAGATGACGTTGGTGGGGATGTAGGTGGAGATGTCGCCCGCCTGCGTCTCGATCACGGGAAGCGCGGTGAGTGAGCCGCCACCCATGTCGTCGTTCAGCTTGGCCGCCCGCTCCAGGAGCCGGGAGTGCAGATAGAAGACGTCTCCGGGGTAAGCCTCGCGTCCCGGCGGCCTGCGCAGCAGCAGGGAGATCTCGCGGTAGGCCGCCGCGTGCTTCGACAGGTCGTCGTAGACGCACAGGGCGTGGCCGCCGCGGTCGCGGAAGTATTCGCCCATCGCGCACCCGGCGTACGGGGCCAGGTATTGCAGTGGAGGCGGCTCGCTGGCCGAGGCGGAGATGACGATGGTGTGTTCCATCGCGCCGAACTCCTCGAGCGTCCTGACCACCTGGGCGATGGTCGACTTCTTCTGCCCGATGGCCACGTAGATGCAGATGACGCCGGCGCCCTTCTGGTTGATGATGGTGTCCACCGCGATGGCCGTCTTGCCTGTCTGCCGGTCGCCGATGATCAGCTCGCGCTGGCCGCGGCCGATGGGGATCATGCTGTCGATGGCCTTGATGCCAGTCTGGAGCGGCTCTTTGACGGGGCTCCTCTCGATGACGCCGGGAGCGAGGCGCTCGATCGGGCCGGAGTGCTTCGCCTCGATCGGCCCCTTGCCGTCCTGCGGCACACCCAGCGGATCCACGACCCGCCCGACCATCTCCTGGCCCACGGGCACCTCTATGATGCGTCGCGTGCGCCTGACCTGATCGCCCTCCTTGATCAGCGTCGTGTCGCCCAGGAGCACGGCGCGCACGCTGTCTTCCTCCAGGTTCAGCGCCAGGCCCAACAGGCCGTGCGGCAGCTCGATCAGCTCTCCCGCCATGCACTTCTCGAGCCCGTGGATGCGCGCGATGCCGTCGCCAACCGAGACAATGGTGCCCACCTCGGCGACATCGATCTCGCGTTCGTATCCCTCGATCTGCCGGCGGAGGACCGTCGCGATCTCATCCGCCTTTATGCTCGTGGCCATGCGTCATTCCCCCAGGAGGATCCCGCGGATCCTCTCAAGCTGCTTCCTGATGCTGCCGTCGTACACTACCGACCCCACACGGGTCACTCCCCCGCCCATCACGCTTTCGTCGGTGCGATGAGTGACGCGCACCTTCTTGCCGGTCAGGCGCGCCACCGCGTCCTCCCATTCCGAGCGCGTCTTCGGATCGGCAGGGACGGCCGAGACCATCTCCGCGCCGACAAGTCCCAGCCTCGCGTCGCGCAGACCGCTGAAGCGCGTCTGGATGCTCTTCAACTGTCCCACCCGCTTGTTGCGCACGACGATGTGAAGGAACCGGCGCGAGGCGGCGAGAGGATCGACCGCGGCGAGCGCCTCATCAAGGATCGAGAGACGCTTGCCGATCGGCAGGCCGGGGTTTTCCAGGATGCGGGAGAGCGCCGGCAGCTCTTTCAGGAGGCCGCAGAAGAGGTCGAGATCCTCTCCCGCCTTCTGGATCTCGGCCGGCGTTTTCAGGGAATCGATGAAGGCTGTGGCGTAGTTCAGTCCGATGTCGTCAGCGGCCACGTCAGCTCACCCGATCTCCCCACCACACGCGCCACTCAGAACCCCCGCAGGCATTCGAGGCCGTCAGTCCTTCAACCTTCCTGGGGTGTGTCCGCCGGATGCCTGGAGGTGGGAGACGCCTCGCCCGGCCGGCCTGGAACCAACAAAAAGAACGCGCAATCTACCACGGGTGCCCATGCCCGTCAAACGTGCACGGCACCGCTCACGCGCGAGGAGGCGCGCTCGGAGCACGCATTTGCTGCTTAGATTATTCGGACTAATTGTCCGCGCGCCTGGTGCTGACAGTCTTGGACACCTTCATCCCGCCGAATCACAGGTTCTCCCCCCGGGAGAGCTTACCGGTCGCCGAACGAAACAGCTCATCCAATGAGAACTTGTCCTCGAAGTACCGCTTCCGCCATTCCGAATGGGCAGTATCCAGGACCAAGCCTTCAGCCGCTCCCAGCGCGTAGAAAGCGGTGCGCTTCGACTTGTCCAGTTGGAGAATCGTCAGCTCCCTATCGATGCCGTGTAGAACAGCGCGGGCTTCGTCCCGGAATGAATGGTAATCCTTCAGGGTCTGGAATTCCTTGCTTGGCGTGTACTCGGCGGCCGCCAGGTCGGCGATCCGATACTCCGTGTAGCGCGCAATTCCTTCCTGCCATGCCTGAAACGTCAGGTACTTGTAATCGTCATCCTTCAGCAGGGATCGAAGCTTCTGCTTGGCTTCCAGGTAGGACATCACCTTCCGGGGGAAATCCGCCTGCTGCCTGACCCGCAGCGCGTCGCCGAGCAATTCAGACATGACTGAGAACTGTTCCTTGACTTCCGGGGTGGTGTACGGGAAGGCATAGTTCAGCATCCACATGCCCGTCTGGTCCCCACGAGCCAGGCCCAGGCCCTTCACCTCCGCATAATATGCGGGCTGGGAGTACTGGAGTTGATGAAAGTGCTCGTGGAGAAGTGTGATGAGCCAGCGCGTGGAAGTCTTCGCCGCGGTCCTCTCCGCTTGGCCGATCACGATGGTCGCGACCGCACCCACGGCTGGAAACGTGGCCAGGAGCTGAGTATCGAACTGCCGCTTGCGAGACCACACATTCTGCTTCAAAACGGCATCTTCGCCAAGCAGCGTGAAATCCTCCGAGGGCTTCGGGTGACCGATCAAGAATTCGTGCTCGGGTGTGACGAGCAGCACGGCGAAAGGCGCCTTGTCCCAATCTGGCCAGACTCGGTTGCCTAAGGCGTCCCCCAACCGGAACGCCTCCGCAATCCGTATGCGGTCGATATCAGGAAGGGTCGGTGGTGTCTGGGCATCAACGGCAGAGACCAACATCAGGGGTCCGAGGAGCGCGATCGACCGGATCTTCATGCTTGCGAACCTCCTTACACGAAGCCACTTAAAGTTCGGCCCAATCCGCGGCGTGCGGCTTTTCCTCAACGCGCCGTACCCGCTCATGGCTGTTTCGCCTCCGTGTCCGTGCCGTTGTCGGCGGACCTCCGCAACCATGCTCGCCTCGGTTCCTGCGTCTCAGCGGCTTGCAAATTCCGGCTCGGCCTGAAAGAGACCCGGGGCACCTCTCCTGGGGCGGCGTTTGGAAGAGGGCCTGTTCTTTTCGCTGCTTCGTTGGGTTTCCATCTCCTCATCCCCCTATCCCGAACTGTGCTGCAAGGAAGACTTTGACCCCCTTCAGTGAGAGGCCCGAGTCTGGAGTGATCCGTCATCCATGGGCGCGGTCCTCCCTCACAGATCACCTGTCCCGTGCCCGGCATCTGCTCCTGACGTGGATCGCGGGATCGGCGAGCCAGCCATTCGCTCCGGACAATTTTAGTCTGTACAGACTCAATTTAGTGGCCTCGTCTGGAGCCCTCGAGCGCCTCGAACAGGCGATCCAGATCCTCCTGGCTGTAGAAATCAATCTCAATCCGGCCGCGATTCCCCCCCGACTCGAACTTGATCCGCACTTTGGTTCCCAGGGAGCGCTGGAGCCGTTGCTCCGCCTCGTGGACGTTGGGATCGATGATTCCTGGGGCTGGCGGCTTGCCGGCTGGCTTCCGCTTTCGCGCCATCTCCTCGGCGCCTCTGACGGTCACATATCCCTGCAACATCGCCTCGGCCGCCTTGAGGATCTCCTCTTTATCCGCCAGCGCGAGAAGCGCCTTCGCATGCCCGGCGGTCAACCGACCGTCCCGGAGCATCTCCTGCACAGGTTGGGGCAGATTCAGGAGCCGGAGGCGGTTGGCGATGCTGGACCTCTTCTGCCCGACGCGCCCGGCGATTTGTTCCTGAGTGAGGCCGCGCTCCGAGATGAGGCGCGAGAAAGCCCTGGCCTCGTCGATAGGGTTGAGCTGCTGGCGCTGAATGTTCTCGATGAGGGCCAGTTCCAGTGACCTACCCCCGTCCACCTTCTGGAGGATGGCCGGGATCTGTTTGAGGCCTGCGAGCTGCGCGGCTCGCCACCGACGCTCCCCTGCAACCAGCTCGTAACCCGCACCCGCGTCCCGGACGAGGATCGGCTGCAGGACCCCCGCCTGCCCGATCGATGCGGCCAGTTCCTCCAGCTCTTCCTGATTGAAGCTCCCGCGGGGCTGGTTCGGGTTCGGGACGATTCGATCCAGGTCGAGACGGAGGAGCTGGTGATCGTGGCCACCGGCAGTTCGCTCCGGCAGCAGTGAACCTAGTCCTTTACCAAGTGCCCGCCTTTTCATGGGCCATGATCTCCCTGGCCAGGCTCAGGTAGGCTTCCGCCCCCTTTGAGCGTATGTCATAGAGAATGATGGGCTTGCCGAAGCTCGGCGCCTCGCCAAGCCGTATGCTGCGAGGCACGATCGCCTCGAAGACACTGTCCTTGAAATACTCGTGGACTTCGTCCACCACCTGCCGCGACAGGTTGGTTCTCTCGTCGAACATCGTGAGGAGGATCCCCTCGAGTTGAAGTTCGGGATTCAGCCCATCGCGCACTCTTCTCAGCGTCTCCATCAGCTCCGTCAGCCCTTCCAGAGCGAGGTATTCGCACTGGACTGGAACGAGCACTCCTCTGGCGGCGCACAGGGCATTGAGCGTCAGGAGGCCCAGGGCCGGCGGGCAATCCAGGAGGATGAAGTCGTAATCCGGCTCGAGCGACCTGATCGCCTCTCGTAGCCGGTACTCTCGAGCTTCCGCATCGGCCAGCTCGAGCTCCGCTCCAACGAGATCGCGATCAGCGGGAAGAAGCGTGAGGCACCGCAGTTCCGTTGCGAGAAGCGCCCCTTTCGCGGGGGCGTCGTTCACGAGAACATCGTACAAGCTGGTGCGATCCTCCTGACGGGAGACGCCGAGACCTCGCGTGGCGTTGCTCTGGGGGTCGGCGTCCACAAGCAGCGTGCGCCGCTCGGCCACCGCGAGCGCGGCTGCGAGATTGATCGCCGTTGTGGTCTTCCCAACGCCTCCCTTCTGGTTGGCAATCGCAATGATCCTGGACAACGGTCCTCTCCGGCAGGAGTCCCGACCCAGATCGGGACCGGTCGTGCGAAGGCGCGACAGCGTAGCACACGCGTCAGACATCCCGGAACAGGAAAATGAGGGTAATCATGCGGAGTGTTCCACGTGGAACGCAGCAGATGCGGGCGTCAATGCACCGGGGGGTCGTCAGGCCCGTTTGTGCGACCAATCACCATGACGAACGATCGCTGCGTGTGGGGAACGCGGTTTTCCTCGATCAGCGTGAGAGGGGCGATGATCCGGCGGAGAACCTCGGCCCTTCCCGACTCGCCCACCATCAACACGATCCGTCCCCGCGGCCGTAGCGCGGCTGGTCCACCCTCCATGATCGTGGGGATTGCCGCCACCGCCCTCATCGTGATGTAGTCCCATCGCCCCAGCCGCGAGAGATCATGCGGGCGGTCCACTCGTTCTCTCATCACGCTGGTGTCGGCCAGTTCCAGCTCGTGGATCGCATGGTCAAGAAAGATGCTCTTTCGCATGGTCGGCTCCAGCATCAGCACCCGAAGACCGGGAAGTGCGCACTTCAGTGGGATTGCCGGATACCCGTTGCCCGATCCGATGTCGAGGAGCGCACCGCGCTTCTCGTGGATGAAGGGCAGGAGCGAGAGAGACTCCATGACATGCCGCCTCACCACGATCTCGGGATCGGCGTCGCCCAACAGGCGCACGGCGCGGTTCCACTTCGCGAGAAGCCTGTAATGACCCGCGAGCCGATCCAGGCAGCGCGCATCCAGGGTCAGTCCGCTGCTGGCAACTTCAGCTTTGAGAAGCGATCGGAACCGGTCTTCGGCCATGGTTGGCTCGCCGGAGATAGACCCTCAGAAGAGCGACAGCCGCTGGCGTGACCCCGCTGACGCGGGCGGCCTGCCCGAGAGTGATGGGCTTGAGACGGGATAGCTTCTCGACGATCTCGCGTGAGAGTCCCGGGATCGAACTGTAGTCGAACGTGCAGGGGATTTGCCTCGATTCGTCGCTTCCGACCTTCTCGACCTCACGCATCTGCTGCTCGACGTAGCCTCGGTACTTTACTTTTCCTTCAACGAGCGCTCCTTCGCGCGCGGAGAGCGGCTCGGGGGGTGCCCCGCGGGCTTCGCTCTCGACCGAC
>JAWPNA010000418.1:0-6183 GCA_045402695.1 Acidobacteriota bacterium | reverse complement strand
GGGTGCCTGGGCTGGACCGTTTGGGCCCAGCCCGTCGTCCGGTAGGTCTCAGCCCTACTGCTCGGCGGGGGCCGCCGAGCCCGCCTCGGCCTTTCGGAAGGCCTTCTCGAACATGAACGAGTCGATGAGATCCTCCACGATGATCGGGAGCTTCGACTCGTCGATGCGGTCCATGATGATCGCGTCGCCGAACCAGTAGTCGCCTTCGGCCCCGCCGCCCTCATCGCGCGCCCGGTCCATGGTCTCCTGGATGAACTGCAGGGTGGTGACGGTGCCGCGATAGACGGAGCCGTCCGCCATGTGGACCAGGATGTCCGCGACGTCGGCTTCGGGATCGAGGATTTCGTTCTGGGGCCGGACCAGCTCGACCCGCGCCACTTTGTGCCGGTCAAGGTAGTCCTTCTTCGCCCCTTTTCCCGCTTTGCTCAGGCCAATGGGCATTCCTTCTCCATTCTCAGGGATGACGGTGCGGCATGTCCCGCACAACCAACATACTAGCGCGTGCGGACCGGCGGGCCAAGAGGAATCTGCATCTCCCCTCCCTGCCCGGCCGCCGATTGGAGGCAGGATTATAACAGTCCGGGCCTTCAAAGACAGCGATCGGTAGTAAAATCTCTCGACGTGAGCGCCCGAACGCGACCGGCACGCGATCTGACCTTCGTGGCCTTCGACACCGAGACGACGGGGCTGTCCCCCGTGGACGATCGTGTCGTGGAGGTCGCGGCCCTCGCGTTTCGCGCCGACGGGTCCGAGAGCGGCTCGCTGGAGCGGCTCGTGAACCCGGGCATTCCGATCCCCCCGGAGCTGACCAGAATCCACGGGATCACCGACGATATGGTGCGGGGCAAGCCCGCCATCGAGCTGGTGCTGCCCGAATTCGTGGCCTTCACCGAGGGCTCGGTGCTGGTGGCTCATAATTCCCCTTACGACGTGTCGATGCTGATGGTGCCTCTCCTTGCGATGCGGAGGAGCTCCCGGGGCCCCGCAGCCCCGGGCAACCTGGTCCTGGACACCTGCGCACTGGCCCGCGCCGTGTATCCGGGCTTGCCCAACTACCGCCTTGGAACCGTGGCCGGGTTTCTCGGGATCACGCAGGAGCGCGCCCACCGCGCGATGTCGGACGTTGTCGCCTGCAAGGGCGTGTTCGTGAAGATCCTCAAAAAGGCCCTCGAGGAGGCGGGCGCCGAAGCCACCATCGAGGCGCTCGTGAAGCTCAACGGGACCGAGATGTACATGGGCGTCACGGGAGCGCCGGGCAGTCCGCAGCGGGAGCTCCTCGAGAGATCATTGGCCGCGGCCGCCGGGCAGCTCGCCCCCCTGGCCGACGCTCTCAGCAACGGCACCCCGGTAGCCATCCGCTACCAGGGCGGGACGAAGGGGAACGGCCCGCGCCTCATCACCCCCATCACTTTGATGGCACAAGGGAAGATCACCTATGTGGTGGCCCACTGTCATGTGGACAGAGGGCTGAAGAACTTCCGCCTGGACAAGATCGTCGCAGCCCAGCCGGCCCCGGCCTGACGAGCGCCGGCTCCCGACCGGAACAACCGTGACGTTCTCCGTCGCTCCCGCGCGTGGACCGCCGCACCCTCTTCTCATGACGGCTATTGACCGTGTCGGATCTGGGCGGAGCGTTGAGCGGTCCACACGGATGAGGTGGGGGGCAAGGCGTGCGAACAAGGAATCCGTGCCACGGTGCGCGCTCGCTGGGTCCAGTCGGTCAGACCCGCTGTGCCCCCGTGCTGATGCGGGGCATCGTCTCCAGCCGCTTGCGGACTTCCTCCGCCGTGCATCCTTCGATGAAGACCGTCTTGTCCGGGCTGATGAAGCCCCCCACCACCCTCACACGCGAGGTGGCCAGGTTCAACGCGCCTGCCAGCACCCGGGCGACCGAATCGTTGGCGCGGTTTTTCTCGGGAGGGGCGACCACCGTCATCTTGAGTCGGCCGTTGTACTCCCCGACGAGCGTGTCCTGCTTGGCCCCGGGTTTCACCCGCAGCCTGAGCCGGCACCCTCCTTCACTCTCGACCAGGATCAAATCCTTCGCGTTCATCGCTCTTTCATCATTGAGGGCTTCAGTCGCAGCGCGCTTCCAGCTCCGCGATCTCCTCGAGGGGGCTGCTGTGTCCCTGGCGAAGCGCCATCTCCCGTGCCGAGGCCAGCACTTTCCGGGCCTCGTCCGTGCCGCCCCCCATCACCAGGCAGCGGCCGAGGCAGATCGCCACGGCCATCCAGTCAGGCTGCAGCCTCAGGCAGTGCCGGTACTCCACCTCGGCATCCTTGAGGAGTCCGGCTTCGAAGCAGGCGTTCGCCAGCCCGAAACGTGCGACGTGGTTGTCGGGCATCCCCTCGACCATCTTGCGGAATCGGTTGATGCGCTGCGAAAGCGCCTCCGAGGTCATGCCGGCCCATCCCCCCCGCGGTCTGCGGGAGGCCGCCGCCCGGCGGAGAGATCCAGTGGCGCAAGCGCCGACAGCCCCAAGGCGGCGGGCTTCATGAGCAACCGCTCGACGACTCTTCCCCCCATGACGTGCTTCTCGATGATCTCCTCGACGTCTCCCACGGTCACCCCTCCGTACCAGACTGCCTCGGGATAGATCACGACGCTGGTTCCCAGCGCGCACGTGTCGAGGCAGCCTGCCGCGTTGGCCCGAACGATACGGCTCAGGCCGCGCGACTTGAGGCCCACCTTGAAGGCCTCGCGCACCTGTTCCGACCCCTTGGCGGAGCAACAGCCCCGCGGGTCGTCCGGCGGTCTCTGATTGACGCAGACAAAAACGTGTCTCTGATAAGGCGGCATCAGATTCCTCTACTCCACCATCGCATCGATGATCGCCTGCGCCATCTCCGACGTGCGCGCCCGGCCGCCGAGGTCCTCAGTGAGCGCCTGGCCCGCCTCGAGCACGAGGCGGATCCCCCTCATGATACGCCGCGCGGCCTCCTCTTCGCCCAGGTGCTTCAGCATCTCCACGGCGGGCAGCAGGAGAGGGAGAGGATTGGCCAGATCTTGCCCCTCCAGGTGGGGAGCGTTCCCGTGGATCGCCTCGAACACCACGATGCCGTCCCCTCTGTTGATCCCCGGCACCGTCCCGAGCCCTCCCACCAGTCCCGCACCCAGGTCGGAGACGATGTCACCCAACAGGTTTCCCATCACGAGCACGTCGAACCTGCGCGGATCGAGCACGAGCTGCATCATGCAGGCGTCGGCGAGCATCTCCGCGCTTGCGACACCGGCGTGCTCCCGAGCCACCGCTCGGAACCGTTCGAGGAACAGGCCGTCGCTCCTCTTCATGATGTTGGCCTTATGCACACACGTGACGGTCTTGCGGCCGTGCTCACGGGCGTAGTCGAAGGCGAAGCGCGCGATTCTCTCCGAGCCGAGCGCGGTGACGACCTTGAGGCTCTCGACCACTCCCGGTACCACCTCGTGTTCGATGCCGGCGTAGACATCCTCCGTGCACTCCCGGATCACCACGAAGTCCACATCCTCATACCGGCTCTTCAGCCCAGGCAGGTTGCGCACGGGTCGCACAGAAGCGAAGAGATCGAGCGCTTTGCGCACCGCCACGTTGGGTGATTCGCAGGCCGGCCCCGGCAGGCCCGGGCCCAGCGGCGTGCTGATACGCCCCTTCAGGGCCACCTTGTGCTTGCGGACGCTGTCAATGAGCTGCGTGGGAAGCGCCGTCCCGAACCGCGCGAGAGCCTTCTGGCCCGAAAGATGCCGATCCCATCCAAGGGAAACGCCAGTGGCTTCGACGATCTTGACGACGGCGTCGGCCACATCCTCACCGATGCCGTCTCCAGGGATCAGTGTGACGGTGTGCCTGGTCTCGCGCGCGACGGGCGCGACGGCCGGGCGACGGGCGGAGAGGTGCCCCAAGGCTTTGCCTCCGGCGTTCACGCTCGCGCTCCCCTGCCCGACTCGATCTTCCCGGCGATGGCATCCGCCATTCGCGACGTGCCGGCCCCGCCACCCAAATCCGGCGTGAGATACAGGCCTTCGGCGAGGACGTCCTCCACCGCCGAGGTGACCTTCTCGGCCGCCTGGCTTTCGCCGAGGTGGCGCAGCATCAGGGCCGCCGAGAGAATGAGCGCCGTGGGATTCGCGATCCCCTTTCCCGCGATGTCGGGCGCGGTCCCATGCACCGCCTCGAAGACGGCGCACCGATCGCCGATGTTGGCGCCCGGCACCAACCCGAGCCCTCCCACCAAGCCGGCGCACAGGTCGGAGATGAGATCCCCGAACAGGTTCTCCGTCAGCAGTACGTCGAAGCGCGCGGGGTCGAGCACCAGCTTCATCGCCGCCGTGTCGATGACCATCTCCTCCATCTCGATGAAGGGGTAGTCCTGCCCGATGCGGCGGCAGCACTCCAGAAAGAGCCCGTCGGACATCTTCATGATGCCGGCCTTGTGAAGCACGGTGATCTTGCGGCGCCCTTGGTGGCGCGCGTGCTCGAATGCGAACCGGGCGATCCGCTCCGAGGCGCGGCGCGTGATGATCCGCAGCGTCTCCACCACTCCCGGGACCACCGAGTGCTCACGGCCCGAGTAGAGCCCCTCGGTGTTTTCACGAACGATGACCAGGTCCACGCCTTCGTGCCGCGTCCTGACACCGGGCAGGCTCCTGACGGGACGCAGACTCGCGTACAGATCCAGCTCTTTGCGCAGACCCACATTCGGGCTGGCGAACCCTGTCGCAATCGGCGTGGTCAGCGGCCCCTTGAGCGCCACGCGGTTGCGGCGGATTGACTCCACCGCCTCCGCGGGCAGGGGCGCTCCCCGTTTCTCGACCGCCTCGGCTCCGGATGTCACCCGTTCCCAGCGGATTCCGACGCCGGTGGCGTCCACGACGCGGACGGCCGCCTCGGCCACCTCCGGGCCGATGCCGTCTCCCGGGATGAGCGTCACGGTGTATTCCAAGGGCCTGGTTCCTCCGGAGGGGGGCCCGCATCGGGCGCTGTAGCGCAAGAGGATGTGGCGTGGCGCCAGTATAGGAGCGCGGGGGACCTAAAAGAAAGCCTTGACGTACCTCTTGCCGCGCGAGAGACCGAGTCGAGTCTTCCACTTCGATCGATCGAGCTTCTCGTTAATCTCGGGGATCTTGAGCGCGCAGGCCCGATCCCCCTCGTCGATGAGGGTGAGGCCCCCGTTGAAATCGGCCCAGTGCACCTGGCCCACCTGCGGCTTGATCAGGACGTCCAACAGCTTGCACTGGAAGTTCTTGAGCGCCTCCGCCTTGATCGCGTTGGCGCGCACCAGCACATCGAGCCCCTTCTTCAGGCCGCGGGTGTCCTCCAGATCGGCGGAGATGTCCACGCCGATCACCATGTCGGCCCCTTGGCGGAATGCGGCGAACACCGGCACCTTCGACACCCAGCCGCCGTCAATCAGGATGCGGCCGTTCACGCGCACGGGCGGCAACAGTCCCGGGATGGCGCTGGACGCGCACACACCCGTGCGGAGCGAGCCCGAGGTGAGCACTACCTCCTCGCCGCTCTCGAGGTCCGCGGCCACGGGGAAGAACGGCACCTTAGTGTCGCCGATGCCGATGTCGGCCACCAGAGAGTGGACGTTGTGGACGAAGTTCTCCTCGGAGATGAAGGACGCCCGCGCCATCGAGAGGGAGTAGAAGATGCCGCGCTTGACGAGGTTTTTGGCGCTGTAGAGGATACTCGGGTTGTCGCGGCGTGAGCCCTTCAGGAAGTCGAACTCGGTGCGCCGGAATTCGGGGCTTGCCACGAACTGCCGGAAGCGCTGCTCGGTCCCCTCGACCTCGCCCAGCGTGGCGTAGACACTGCCCACCAGGGCGCCGATGCTGGTGCCCGTGATCAGGTCGGGACGGATGCCGGCACGTTCCAGCGCGCGCAGAACGCCGATGTGGGCCAGGCCGCGCGCCGCACCGCCGCCCAGCGCCAGCCCCAGCGTGAATCCCGCCATGATGAAGGGGCCCCCTGGAAATCCATAGATCCCCGATCGCCGGCCACAATATAGGGGTCACGCGCGCCCTCAGGCAACATGTCGTGCCGCATGCGCCATCCCGCGGAGGAGCCGCGGCTCAATCGCTCCCGCGCGCCTAGGAGTGTGTCCGAGTCATGGCTCGGGTCGCGTTGCGGGCGCCGCCGCAACCCAAAGGGCGCACGGGGCTTGCGGCCTCATGCTGCGTCGCTCGTCGTCAACGACCAC
>JAWPNA010000038.1:0-9323 GCA_045402695.1 Acidobacteriota bacterium | reverse complement strand
AGCGAGGGAACCTGATCTACGGCCCGGCGGAAGGGAACACGCTCTGGTCGGGCTTCGGGGGTCTGTGCGAGACGCGCAACGATGGCGACCCGATCGTCCAGTACGACCAGCTCGCAGATCGGTGGCTCATGAGTCAGCTCGCCTTCGACTGGCCGGCGGACTTCCATCAATGCATCGCGGACTCTCAGACGGGCGATCCGGTCGGTTCGTGGTATCGCTACGACTTCCTTTTCAGCCCGAACGTGCTGAACGACTATCCGAAGTTCGGCATTTGGCCCGACGCCTATTACCTCGCAGTGAACCAGTACGAGGAACCCGGTGATGTCTACCGCGGGCAGGGGGCGATCGCCTTCGAGCGTGAGAAGATGCTCGTGGGCGCCCCGGCTCGGATGATCTACTTCGATCTGTACGGGGTCAATCCCAACTTCGGCGGCGCGCTCCCCGCGGACATGGACGGGCCGCTCCCGCCGCCTGCCGGCTCGCCTGACTACTTTGTCGAATTCGACGATGACAGTTTCGGCTGGACCCCCATCGATCGGCTGAGCCTCTGGCGGTTCCACGTGGACTGGAGCAACCCCGCGAACTCCTCGTTCGGGATAAACGGCGACCCCGACGCGGTCATCGATCTCACGACGATCGGCTATCCGTTCGACTCCGACCTCTGCGGCTACTCCGGAAGCTGCATCCCGCAGCCCGGCGGGAGCCATGTGGCTGCCATCCCCGACCGTCTCATGTACCGTCTCGCCTACCGCAATTTTGGAGACCACGAGACACTCGTGCTCAACCACACGGTGGACGTAGACGGATTCGACCATGCGGGGATTCGATGGTACGAGCTGCGCGATCCGGGTTCCACGTTACCAGTGGTGTACCAGGTGGGCACCTTCGCGCCCGACAGTGATCACCGGTGGATGGCAAGCGCGGCGATGGATGGCGCCGGCGACCTCTGCGTCGGCTACAGCGTCTCGAGTGCGACGACTTACCCCTCGATCCGTTACGCCGGACGCCAGCCGCAGGATCCGTTGGGGACGCTTCCGATGATCGAAAACACGCTCGTCGCCGGCTCCGGGTATCAGACCGGCGCCAGCAGGTGGGGAGACTACAGCGCACTCGTCGTAGATCCGGCGGACGACTGCACCTTCTGGTACACGCAGGAATACTACGCGAACGTCAGCCCGATCGGCTGGCAGACGCGGATCGGATCGTTCAGGCTCGACGGCTGCACGACATGCCCGCTGGTCGGTCTGCCGGTCCTTTCGGTCGACCCAGAGGCGGCTGGCACCCGGCTCTCCTGGAGCGCGGCTGCAAACGCTGGGGCCTACGACGTGGTCGAGGGCACCCTCTCGATTCTGAGGAACAGCGCCGGCGACTTCACGGCGGCGACAGCTCGCTGCCTGTCAGTCAGACTGGCGGCGACGGCGCTTCAAGTCGATGAGGCCGATCCAGCGCCGGGGGAGGGATTGTGGTACATCGTCCGAGGCGTGAGAAGCGGCTGCCTGGGCACGTTCGACGAGCCGGGATCATCGCAATCGGGAAGCCGCGACGCCGAGATCGACGCTTCCGTGTCCGCATGCTCGTAGTCTCCGGGAAGTCTGTCAATCCCGGTAGGCTGGGGGCCTCCGTGCCTACGATGTGTGAAACAAGTCCTACCCACGGAATTGGTACTGAGAGCTTGGAGACGCTCACCGATGTCCAGCGAACCAGAAGTTGATGTTGACTCGGTATTTGGTCCAGCGGCACGGTGAAAAGTAAACGGCGATCAAAGTGGCGGATAGGATCGTTGGGCAGGAGGATTGGGAGGAATCTCGGCTTTCGAAGCTCCTGGCGCTCCGCGTTCATCCTGCCGAGTGCTGGCAGGTTCACATCTATTTACTGGAGGAGGTGGACGATGAGAAACCATTCGCAAGCGGTGAGCCTCTTGCTGGTCATTTGCTCCGTGGCAGGCGGAGCGCTCTGTGCTGCCGAGCAGCCACCCGCGGCGGCCGATCAGCCGATGTTCGTGAACCTGCAAGACGTGAAGTGGGATAAGATTCTTCCTGATCTCGGTGAATCGTCTCCCGAGATTGCGATTCTTCGAGTGGACCCCAAGACTCAAGCCACGCAGCTACTGATCCGCACACCGAAAGGAATCCACGTGCGCAAGCATTGGCACTCGGCCAACGAAATGCACACGATGATCGTCGGCAGGGCCACCCTTGACTGTGAGGGCAAGCGGTTCGAACTGAGTCCGGGCGGATTCAACTACATGCCAGCGCACATGGTTCATCAAGCGTGGCTACCGGCAGGCTCCTTGACGTTCATCATGGTAGACAGCGCCTGGGACATCACCTGGGTGGAGGGACCGCCTACGGCTGCGGACATTACCGAGTAGCGGGCGCGCCGCGAGGAGGATCGGGGCGGCTGCCTGACCCACTCGTCGCAGACGGCGGGGGAGCCATACGTAAGCTACTCCTCCCGTAGGGAAGGCATTCCAAAGGCGTGGGTCATGAGCGGGTGGCCGCAGTGATCGCTTGCTCTACGTCCTCGATCCGGAATGGCTTGGACAGAATCTCGTTGCCGGTTTCTCGGACAAACGCAAGCGTCTCCTGGCTGGCGCCGTCACCTGTAGCGAAGATGATCCGTTTGGCCAGACGCGGATTCCTTTCGGCCACCGCGCGGTAAATATCCTTCCCGCTGCCGTGAGGCATCTTCATGTCGCTGATGATCAGGTCATAGCTGTTCATGGCGATTTTCTTCAGTGCTTCACCGATATCGGACGCGGTGTCGACTCGGTAGCCACGCGATGTGAGCAGGTCGACGAGGAAGCCCTGCACGCTGGGTTCGTCGTCCACCACGAACACATGCAGCGTAGTCGACGATCCCCCAGAGGCACTGGGCTGAACCGTGTCGGTGCTCGTAGCATCAACCGGTCGCGCTATGGGAAGCCGGATGAGGAAAGCCGTCCCGTTTCCGGGCTGGCTTTCCACCGAAATCGAGCCACCATGTTCGGCCACGATACCGTAGCAGAGGGATAGTCCCAGTCCTGTGCCCTTTCCTTCCTTCTTCGTGGTGAAGAAGGGCTCGAAAATTCGTGTTTGGATCTCGGCTGGAATCCCGCGTCCGGTGTCTTCAACGCGCAACTCAATGCGTTCTCCTACCTGGCGTGTGCTGATCCGGATCGAGCCTCCTCGCCCCGTTTCGACGATCGCATGCTCGGCGTTGTTCAGCAAGTTGAGCAAAACCTGCTGGATCTGGTGAAAGTCGAGCATCGTCATCGGCAGGTCCGCTATCAAGCCCCTCTCGATCCGGATCTGACTTACACGGAAGTGGTATGCCTTCAGTTCCAGCGTCTTCTCGATGATGCCGTTCAGGCCAAGGTACTTCTTTTCGGGCGGATGCTTGCGAGCGAAGGTCAGGAGGTTGCGCACGATCTTGCCTGCGCGCACGGATTCAGATACCACAATCTGCAGACGCTTGCTGACTTCCGGGCTCGGGTTGGCTGACAAGGCGAGTTGCGTGTATCCGAGGATGGCTGACAGAGGGTTGTTGATCTCATGCGCGACACCGGCAACCAGTTCCCCCAGCGCGTTGAGCTTTTCCGCCTGGAGAAGCTGTTGCATGGCGGCGTCAAGACGCTCCTGGGTCTGCTCGAGAGCAGACCCCTGGGTTCTCAGGCGCGCCGTGATGGCGGAGAACCAGTAGGTCGCCCGCGAGGCAGCGCCGCCCATGGCGAGGCTCAAGAGAATCCCCATCGTCCAGAACGCCGCCTGGCCGCTGTCCAGGCGTGCGCGAGTCACGGCCTCCCGCGGTCTGACGCGCACTGTCCAGGTCCGGCCTCCTAAGCTGAATCCTTCCCGTGCGGGTTTAATTCGATCCGGTCCTTCAGTCCGCATGGTTCCGAACAGGGGCGTCCCGACATCGAGGACCTCCTCTTCATATCCTTCCAGTACTTCGGGCAGAAGGACTGCCGAAAAAAAATCCGCGCTTCGAAACGAGCAGACCACTGCCCCGTTGAACTGACCGTTCTTGAAGACGGGGCACGTGAGCACGAACCCGGCGGCGCCTCCGACGAGCTTCAGCGGAGCCGACAGCGCCGTGGCTGCTGTGGCAACCGCTCGCTGCATCGTCTCGTACCCCTCGGCGTGCTGCCGCACGTCGTAGCCCACGACGTCGTGCGAATGCTCCGGTGGATAGACCCATCGAACCCGCATGGAAGGATCAATGACGGAGATACGCAGACACATCGGGCTCAGGCGCAGAGTCTCAGCCGCGAACTGATAGAACTGCTGCTGCGTGACGTCCTCGCTGCTCTGGAAGAACGCGGCCATCTGGTGTAGCGCGATTCGGTGCTTCTCCAGGCCGCTCTGCAGCCGGTTTGCTACCTGGACAGCGACCACCTGGGTGTCGCGTTCAAGCTGCTGTCCGCGGTGGGCCCGCTGGTTGGCATTTGACCACGCAACGGTGGCGAGGCAGACGACCATGGCGGCCAGCCCACCGAGCAGTGCTGTTGTTCGTCGGGCCATACAAGACTCCTCCGCACCGGCGAAACTTAGGGACGATTGTTTCTGGCGGCAAGGAGATGATAGCGACCGTGCAACAGTGGTTTTGAGAGTGCATGGCGTATGAGGGGCTTGTCGGCCGCCCGCGCCGGGCCATCCCCATCATCAGACTACGCGCTGGCCGAGAAGAGCGAGCTGTACCCGAACGGGCAGGCCAAGCCCCACGAACGCGTGATGATCGAGAAGGCGCTCATCAGGTTCCGGGAGGACAAGGCCAAGACCGCGCGGTTCATCGGATGGTCATGGGATGATCTCAGAAAGACGCCATGTCCATGGGAGCGGACACTTGCATTCCGCAAGGAGGCCCGCGCCTGGAGGGTCGACTCATCCATGTGTGCATCGTACCACTGAACGCCGCGAGACCCTAACCGGCGCACTCTTGCTCCTCATCACACCGTCCGCTATGGTAGGGGTAGGTCTGGGTCCGGGGAAGTGTGCCCTGAGACTTTGGCGCTCGCCAAATCGATTGCTCAGTGAACTCCCCGGGCCCACTTACTCGACCCGCTGGCCGTCGAGCGTGACGATGACCTCCCACTTGCCCCGCTGGCACAGCATCTGTGTGAGCCTGCGGGCGCGCTCGCAGCGGGGCCATAGCTCCTACCGGCGGGACGCTCATTCAGTAGGCGAACTCCTGGTCGCTGCCGACGGGGCGAGGTGGTCCTGCCCGAGCGGCTTAATCCCAAGCTGCGGCGGTTCCTGGCGTGGAGGCGCGCCTGCGGGGAGTCGATGGAGCCCGACGCACCGCTATACACATCCGAGCGACGAGGAGCTCTACGAGGGCATTCGAAACCTAGCCTGCTGACCTGCGAGGGAGGCGAAGGCCACCTCTTACTTTTTCATCCCCTGCATTTTCTGCGAGAGACCCGCAGCGTACTTCTCGTATTCTGCGCTGTCGAGCACGAAGGTGCCGTGCATGTAGTTGGAGCCTTCGAAGTTCCAGTTCTGGCCGGCATCGGTGTAGGTCAGTTTCGTCGTTTCCCCTTGCTCGTACTCGCGATGCAGAGGGTCGGCTCCGGGAGGATTGACGATCTTGGAAGGCCCGCCGAGGCCTCCTTCCACCAGATGCCCTGAGAAGCTCCCATACTGACCAAGCGAGATCTTATGCTCGTCTCCCTGGATGACTCGGGTCAGCGGGACATAGCGCACCTCTAGATTTGGTGACGCCTCGGCCATCAGCACCACGTTCCCGATTGCACGGAGCGCATCACGCTGCTCTGGGCTCGCCTTCTCATCGATGTAGAAGTAGTTAAAGTTCCATTTACCGTAGGAACCCATCATCGACTGCCCCTCGGGGCTCTGAACCATGCCACCGACCACGAGTCCATCCAGCGCAACACTGCCGTACGTACCCTTTTCAATGAAGAGGAACTGGCCGCCACTGCAAGTCATCCTGGTCGGCTTCGATGCGAACCAGCAGGGGCAGGCGGCACTGCAGGAGCAGGCTTCCTCGAGCTGCCCCACGATTTTCCAAGGCGTCCTCTTGACCTCGCCTTTCTGAGCCTCGGCGCCCAAAATGAGCAGGGCGCCACACGCGCCTATCAGCAGGACAGGGACGAGAAGGTTCTTCATACGCATGATGGGTCTCCTTTCTCCGGCTGCTGGAGCTGACGCATCGCCGGGGCAAGTTCTCTTTTACTCCAGTCCAAGTCTGATTTCAAGAGGGCGCAGACCGCAAACTTCGGCCCATGAGATGAGTCGCCGATCGATCTCGGCAAGCAGCGGATTAACAACGGCCAGAGCGAGCGTGCGGGTGAAGCCATCCCTCGTGGCTGTCGGCCCAGGAAACGAGCCGATCACCAGCGTCTACCTGGCGAATCGGGACCTGTCCCTCGCGCTGCGGTTCGCCCGCCACGCGAGACCGATCACGACGATCATCTACACCCGCCCATCGGACGAAGGCGAGGGCATCGAGCCTGTCGAACTTCACTACGCCATCATGGGGCGCGCCGCCACGAGCGGGCAGCGTGATAGAATTCCCTGTCGTTTGACCGCCGCCGAGGGCTCCCGTGGGCCCCCTCGATGATACAGACGCGCAGCATCACGTTTCACGCCAATCGGAACGCGCGTGCGCTTCGAGCCCTGGAGCATTCCTCCCGGCGAGGCCGCGATAGTCTCGCGCGGGGCCCGACAGGAGGGTGGGCTGCTGAAGCAGAGAGCGCCGCAGGAGATTCCGAACCCGACCAAACCCGCCCGGCTTCCAGGCCCGGTTCAGCTCGCGGTACTCACCCTCGCCCTCGCGCTGGTGGGGACCATCATCCGATCGGCCTGGGTCTGCGACGATTCCTTCATCACATTCCGCACCATCGACAACCTGGTGCAGGGCCATGGCCTCACTTGGAATGTCGCCGAGCGCGTGCAGACGTTCACGCATCCGCTATGGATGCTGCTGCTGGCCGCCGTTTACCTGGTCACACACGAGGCGTACTACACGGTCATGGCCGTTTCGATCCTGATCTCCGGGGTGACGGCGTGGTGGCTGGTGACGCGCGTTGCCGCTTCGCCTCTGGGCGCGTTGCTCGCGGTCGTGGTGCTGACCCTCTCCAAGGCCTACGTCGACTATTCAACCTCGGGCCTGGAGAACCCGCTGACGTTCCTGCTGCTGGTCCTTTTCGTTTCCTGCTGCATGTCGGGCCGGCCGCAGTCGGGGCAGGTGCGGGCGGATCCCGAACAGCCGCGCCAGAATCAGCAGGGCCTGGCCCAACAACCCCGACCTCTGGCCCTCGCCCTGATCGCCGGCCTGGCAGCGACCAACCGCATGGATACGCTGCTCCTGGTCCTGCCGGCGCTGATCGCCGCGCTGCGCTCATTGTCGTGGCGCGGCAGGCTGGCTACGTGCATCCTGGGGTTCTCACCGTTTCTGGCCTGGGAGGCCTTTGCGGTCGTCTACTACGGGTTCCCCTTCCCGAACAGCGCCTACGCCAAGTTGGCGACCGGCATCCCGCGCATCGATCTAATCGGGCAGGGCTTGCACTATTTCGGCAACTCGCTGTGGATCGACCCGGTGACCCTGGCCGCGGTGGGCGCGGGGGCGCTGTTCGTTGCACGGCGGCGCGTCCTCGAGGAGATGCTGCTGATGACGGGCGTCGGTCTCTACGTGGCCTACGTGCTCTGGATCGGGGGAGACTTCATGAGTGGACGCTTCTTGGCGGCGCCGCTCTTGGTCGCGGCGGCTATTCTGGCGCGCTGGAGACCGGAAGCTCCGGGAGTCTTCGCCCTGCTCCCCTGCCTGGCGGTGGCTTTGGTGGGACTGACCACGCCGAACTCTCCCGTGTACAGCGGTGCCGACTATTCGGTCAAGCACCGGGAGGACATCAAGGGCGCGGCTGGCATCACCGACGAGCGTGCCTACTACTACCAGGAAACCGGATTGCTGCTGGCCGGCCGGGACGTCATCATGCCCTACCCCTCCGTGGTCCCGGAGGCGAAGCGGGCGCGTGACCTTGGAGTGAAGGTGGTCGTGCGCTTCGGCGTCGGCTTCTTCGGCTACTTCGTGGGGCCTTCTGTCTTCATCGTCGAGCCGTGGGCGATTACCGACCCGCTGCTGGCGCGCCTGCCGGTCCCCGCCGGGGCACCCTGGCGCATCGGCCACTTCCGGCGCGACATTCCCGCGGGTTATGAGGAGACGCTGCGCGACGGGGTCAACCGGATCGCCGACCCCCGAGTCTCCCGGTTGTACGACGCGATCGTGGTGGTCACGCGCGGCCCCCTGTTCACCGGCCGCCGACTTCAAGAGATCTGGAAACTGAACACCGGGGCTTACCAGATCGACCCAAGCTAACCGACCTTGCGCCTCTTAGACCTCTTAAGTTCATCGGGTGGCCAGACGATGAACTCAACAAGACGCCGTGTCCACGAGGATGGACACTCGCGTTCCGCGACTCACGGGAGGGCTGGAGGGAGGCGGCGTAGCGGCCTCCCGTCGACTGCGGGACGGAGGCCGGACGGACAAGGAGATTCCCCGGAGCGGACCGCTTCTGTTAATCTTGGGCGGCATGTCTCTCCCGCCCGGCACTCGCCTCGGTCCCTACGAGATCCTCTCCCCGCTCGGCGCGGGCGGCATGGGAGAGGTTTACCGCGCACGCGACACACGCCTGGAGCGCACGGTCGCGGTCAAGGTGCTGCCGTCTCATCTGTCGTCGTCTCCCGAGGCTCGCCAGCGCTTGGAGCGGGAGGCAAAGACTATCTCGCAACTTTCCCACCCGCACATTTGCGCGCTGTACGATGTCGGTCATCAGGACGGGATGGACTTTCTCGTCATGGAGTTGTTGGAGGGCGAGACGCTCTCGGATCGACTCGCGAAGGGTCCGCTGCCTCTTGAGCAGACGGTGCGCTACGGCGTCGAGATCGCCGCTGCGTTGGATACGGCCCACCGGCAGGGGATCGTACACCGGGACCTGAAGCCGGGCAACGTCATGTTGACCAAGTCGGGTGTGAAGCTCCTCGACTTCGGTCTGGCGAAGGCGTTCGCGCCCCTCTTTCCTCCACCCGACGTGAGCCGGCTTCCGACGGCCCGCATCCCGGCCGATCTGACCGAACAGGGAAGCATCCCTGGCACACTGCAGTACATGGCCCCCGAGCAGGTCGAGAGCGGGCGGACCGATTCCCGCAGCGACATCTTCGCGTTCGGCGTGGTGCTCTACGAGATGGCGACCGGCCGGAGGGCGTTCACGGGGAGCAGCCGGGCCTCGCTCGCAGCCCCGATCGGGGGGGGGTATCGGACTCTCGGCACGTCCGTACGACGGACGAGTCCCCCAGCACTGGATCAGCTCGTCCGCTTCTGCCTCG
>JAWPNA010000117.1:0-2956 GCA_045402695.1 Acidobacteriota bacterium | reverse complement strand
CAGCGGTCTCGAACCCGTCCGCCGCGGCTGCGGCGTTGGCGGCTGAGACCCAGGTCGAGGTGATGCAGGTCGTGTCGTCGTACGGGATGGTGTACCAGCCGTAGACATCGCCGTCGAAGTTGACCTTACCGGACAGCCCGATCTTGCCGAAGGAGACCTCCTGGTACCAGGCATTGGCGCTGGTTGGGCTGGTGAAGGTCGTCGCTCCCGCGGCATCGGGGGTGTAGGGTTGGACGGGATTATTCTGGAAGTTGAACAAGATGACGGCGGTCTTCTTGTTGGTGGTCGTTGCCAGCGCCGACGTGGTGGTCGAGGTGGACAGAGTCTGGGCGCTGGTGTCCGAGCCGTCCAGCGCCATGTCGCTCTCGATCTGCACGCCCTGCACCTTCACTCGGGCGTTATTCTCCAACCCCTCCGGGATGCGGACGAAATGCAGGGTGATCTCCTGCCCTTGGTAGGTGATGAGCAGATAGGTGACCTTGGCGACTCGCAGATCAAAGTCATCAGCAACGTGGATTTCGAGAGTGCCTTCCAGGGTGGCGGGCCGTTCAACGAGCCCCTGGAGATGCGAGCCGAGGGCCTTGCGCGCCGAGTCTGGCAACACAATCTCCAGGACGGCTTCCGGGTGGGTCTCCATCAACTCCAGAATCGCCTGCTTGCGATTCTGCAGCGTGGTGACCAGTCGGTCCAGCACCGCCTGACGGGCAGCCGGTGAGGCGTGATTCAACTCCTCCTGCAGCCGCAGGACATCCAAGGTGATCGCCTTGGCGGCGGGCAGCAGCATCTCGACCGACCCTTCATTGCCGTCGTGAGCCAGAGCCCTGTGTGGAACAGACCCGCTCAGCCCCACAGCCAGCAGCAGGGCGATGCCAAACCCCAACGCTGCCTTGACGACTTGATGGCCACAGGATGTCATGCGCTGAATTCGTGTGTTCCCCATCGGAGCCCTCCTGGCAACCACATGCCAAAATAAAAATGCCGAGCTATCCAGTCGCTTTCACGCCAGCCCGGTATTCCTCGGCGAGCTGTCCGCTGAACTTCTGCAACCCGGCGATCCAACCGAACAGCATGGATGCGTGGCTTTACGTCCCCACGTTCCTGTGGGTCTGCCTTTCTCGGTAACGAACGAACATTAACTTGTGGAAGAGTTGGATCTAATGTAAGTGAGGTCCGTCAAGAATCAAGGCGCCAGGCGAGTCTGATGCGGCGGCGTTGGGTGAATTCGTTGGTTCTGTTCACTGCTGTCCGGTCAAGATTGCCCGATCATCGCGATAACTCAGATTTTACCAACACGCAATGACGTGGTCACGCCCGAGGAGATCCATTTTTACCCTGTTCCACTTCTCGAAGTTGACACGTTGATGATCCAGAATACCTGGGCTTTCGAGGAGGGCACCGATGCGATCGTCACCCGATCCGCCTGAGAAGAACAACCGCAAGGATGAGCGGAGCCACCTCGAGCCGGAGCACCACGTCGTGCGCGGCCGACCTGGCCGGCGCACGGGCGCGCCGCGTTGCCCTCCAGTCGATCGAATGCGCCGCCTTCTCCTCCTGATGACCACGGCGAGCTACAAGGCTGCCGCCTTCCTCGATGCGGCGGGGCGGCTCGGTCTGCCCGTCGTGGTGGGATCGGAACGCCGGCAGGCCTTGTCTCAGGCGAATCCAGGCGGACACCTGGCGCTTGACTTCCTCACGCCGGAGAAAGCTTGTCGGGCCATCGTCCACTTCGCCAGAGATCATCCGATCGGGGGGGTTGTCGCCACTGACGACGATGGCGTGATCCTCGCGGCGATGGCGGCCCGGGCTCTGGGGCTGCCTCATAACCCGGTCGAGGCGGTCCGCTCGGCCAGAGACAAGCACAGGACGCGTGAGATCCTTGCGGGAAACGGCCTCCTGACGCCGCACTTCGCCCGCTTCTCGATCGATGACGATCCGGACGAGGCCGCGCGCGCGGTGGTCTATCCATGCGTTCTCAAGCCCCTGTCGCTCTCAGCCAGCCGCGGAGTCATACGGGCCGACGATCCAGTACAGTTCATCGCGGCTTTTCGGCGCGTCGCTGGGATCATCGGACGGTCCGAAGGGAGGCCGCGAACAGGGACGCCGGGCCGGCACCTCCTCGTTGAGACCTTCATCCCGGGCTCGGAGGTCTCCCTGGAAGGGTTGCTCCGCAGAGGGCAGCTCAGGGTCCTGGCGCTGTTCGACAAGCCGGATCCGCTCGAGGGACCGTTCTTCGAAGAGACGATCTACGTGACGCCCTCGCGCCTGCCTGAAGACGTGCGCAAGCAGATAGAGAGGTGCGCGGCGGATGCCGTGAGCGCCCTGGGCTTGCAGGAGGGGCCCGTGCATGTGGAACTCCGGGTGAACGAACAGGGGCCCTGGATCATCGAGATCGCCCCGCGATCGATCGGGGGTCTCTGCTCCCGTGCCCTCCGCTTCGGCGACGGAGCCTCGCTGGAAGAGGTGATCCTGAGGCATGCGCTGGGGCTGGAGGCCAGCCCATTGCAGCGGGAGAGGCAGAGCTCGGGAGTGATGATGATCCCGATTCCGGGGGCCGGTGTCCTAACGGATGTGCTCGGCCAGGAGGAGGCCTTCAGCGTCGCGGGAATCGAGGGGATCCGGATCACGATTCCGCTGGGGCAGGAGGTCGTCCCCCCTCCGGAGGGCTCGAAGTATCTCGGGTTCATCTTCGCTCGAGGCGAGACGCCCGAGCGGGTCGAAGCAGCGTTGCGCGAGGCACACCGGAGGCTCGCCTTTGTCATCACGCCGCCGGCCGGCCGCCGCTGACCCGGTGGAGGCCGCCCGCGGCGGGTTCCAGGTGGACAACCCGCCAGTTTCCGAATAGGATGTCACAAAGCAAGAGGGTCATCCGATGATCAACTTCACTGATCTGGCGAAGAGCAAGATACTAGACCTCCTGAAGGCCGAGGACCAGCCAGGCTTGGCTCTCCGTATCGAG
>JAWPNA010000487.1:0-5859 GCA_045402695.1 Acidobacteriota bacterium | reverse complement strand
GAACATCTCGCCGGCGTGGTCGCCCGACGGACGGAGGTTGGCCTTCGTTTCCTACAGACAGGGCAACCCGCGCCTGTACCTCTACAGCGGGGACGACGGAAGCCTGAAGGACGCCTCGCCTCCGGGCAGCGAGCTGTGCGTGGCCCCCGACTGGTCCCCCGATGGCCGGCAGATCGCTTTTTCCAGCTCCAGCTCCGGTGACTCCGAGATCTTCGTGCTGGACGTGGCCACGTCCCGCTCGCGGCAGATCACCTTCAACCGCGGGTCCGACACGTCCCCCGCCTGGTCGCCCTCGGGGCGTGAGATCGCATTCACGTCCGATCGGTCGGGAAGGCCGCAGATCTACGTGATGGACGCCGAGGGGGCCAACGTCCGGCGGCTGAGCAACGATGGAACGTACAACGACTCGGCCGCGTGGTCTCCGTCCGGAGACCGGATCGTTTTCGCGAGCCGGATCGATGGCCGCTTCGACATCCTGCTGCTCGACGTCGCGACCGGCCGGATCTCGCGGCTGACCCAAAACGCGGGCAACAACGAAAACCCGAGGTGGTCGCCCGACGGCCGCCACATCCTCTTCTCGTCGAACCGCTCCGGAGGCTACCGGCTTCACACGATGGACGCCGACGGAAACCGCCAGGAAGAGCTGCGCACGCCGATGGAAACCACGATGCCCGACTGGTCGCATTGAGAATGGTATACTCCACTCCCGGTTTTTCCAGCCCCCTACCCTCAAGGAGGTGAACGATGAGATTGAGATCGAGAACTCCTGCCTTGCCGATCCTGTGCGTGATCCTCGCGGCCTCCTTGGCCGCGGGTTGCAAGAAGCAACCCCCTCCCGTGACCACGACTCCGGAGCCACCGGCCGTGCAGAAGACCGAGCCGCCGCCGGTACAGGTGAAGGAAGAGCCCATGAAGCCCGTCATCGAGGAGAAGCCCGTGCCGGCGCGCGCTCCGGGTGCCGATGATCTCAACCGGCAGGGAATCCTCAAGGCGATCTACTTCGATTTCGACAGGTATGAGGTCAGACCGGATCAGCGCGTCACGCTGCAGGCCAACGCCGAGCGGCTGAAGGCCGACCTATCGCGATTCAAGCTGCTCATCGAAGGACATTGCGACGAGCGGGGGACGAACGAGTACAACATGGCCCTGGGCGATCGCCGCGCTAATGAGGCGAAGAAATACCTGATCGACCTGGGCGTGCCGGCGTCGCGCATCCGCACCATCTCCTACGGGGAAGAGAGGCCCTCGGATCCCGGCCACAACGAGGAGGCCTGGGCGAAGAACCGGCGCAGCGAATTCGTCCTCGAAGAGGGCTAGTCATGGGCGGTCACCAGGCACGCCGCGCGGCCACCGCACCGTTGTTGCTTTCGGCGATGGCGCTGTCCGCGTGCCTCACCTCCACGCAGGCCACGCGTCTCCAACAAGACCTGGACGACGTGAAGCGCCAGGTCTTCCAGGTGCAGCAGGACACGGCCGGCTCGCGGGCGAGGCTCGAGGAGATCGACAAGAAACTGTCGCCGCGCGATGGCAGCCCCTCCTCCGCGCAGCAGGCGGACCTGCAGGCGTCGATTCGTGCGATTCTCGACCAGGTGCAGGCGCTCTCCCAGAGGACCGAGGAGATATGGAACCGCCTCGCGAGCCTGGCTGAAGAGATGCAGTCGCTGCGGGATCAGCGCCGCAGGGGCGGCGCCTCCACCTTGGAGGCCCCCCCGCCGGCGCCGATCTCCAGCCCCGCCCCAGCCGCTCCCCTATCCGGCACCGAGGCGGAGGCCGCGTTCAGGATCGCGTACGCCGACTACACGAAGGGGAACTTCGAGCTGGCGCTCACCGGTTTCACGGAGTTCCTGCACGCCAGTCCGAATCATGCCCTGAGCCCGGACGCGCAGTACTGGATTGGGGAGTGTTTGTATAGCCAGGGCAAGTACAAAGATGCCGCTGAAGCGTTCGACCGCTGCGTGCTGCGGCAGCCGAACGGAGAGCGGGTCCCCGCGGCCTTGCTGAAGAAAGGGCTGGCCCAGATCGAATCGGGCCAGACCGCTCCGGGCGTCTCCACGCTGCAAAAACTGATCGAGAAAGCGCCACAATCCGACGAAGCGCGCCTTGCGGCCGAGCGCCTCAAGCAGCTCGGACTTCGCGCGAATTGATCCGCGGCTTGACAGGGTGGGCCGTATTGACAGGCTCCGGGGGCTGGGCTAACCTGCGGCACCGGTTTCTGAAGCTTAGAGAGGTGTCCAGATGGCAACGCATAGGTCCGCGATCAAACGGCACGCCCAGAGCCTGAAACGCCGGGCCGCCAACAAATCTCACACATCGCGGTTGCGGACCGAGATCAAGAAGCTGAGAACAACGGCGGTCGGCAAGGACTCGGCGGCGGCGCAGGGTCTTCTTCCCGCGACTCTCGCCCTCATCGATCGGTCGATCCAGAAAGGCGTTCTCCATGAGAACACGGCCGCGCGGTACAAATCCCGCCTGACACGCCTGGTGAACTCCATGGGGAAGACGGCAGCGGGAAAGAAGTAGCTCGATGGGCGAAATCTCCCATCGCCACGTCCACATCACATTCTCCAACGCCGGATTCGCGCCTCCCGTCGATGTCTACGAAACCGAGACGTCCCTGGTGGTGGTCTGTGAGCTGGCCGGGGTCGCCGAAGACTCGTTGGAGGTCTTCATCGAGGAGGATGTGCTGGTGGTCCGCGGCGAGCGCAGGGAGTGCTGCCCCTCCGTGAAGCTGCGTCTCTACCAGATGGAAATCGTGTATGGCCGATTCGAGCGGCATACGGTGCTTCCCGCGCCAGTGATGGCCGAAGGGATCAAGGCTGTCTACGAAAACGGCCTGCTGCGCGTCGAGCTGCCCAAAGGAAACCCGGGCGGGTTCTCCGGGCAAATCCCCATCACCTGATCAGGGCTTGACAGGGTGATGGCAAACCGCCGCGAACCCATGAACGAGATGCCGGTCCAGAACAGCAACCAGGGTCTCAAGCTTCCCGACGTGCTACCCGTCCTGCCGCTGCGGGACACCGTCGTGTTCCCTCATCTCCCAGCGCCGCTGGTAGTCGGGAGGCCGCTGTCGATCCGCACGGTGGACCACGTGCTTCTCGGCAACAAGACCCTCGCCTTGGTGCTGCAGAAGAACCCCGCCACGGAGGAGCCCGGCCCGGCCGACTTGTACAAGGTCGGCGTCGCGGCGGTGGTGCTCAAGCTGCTCAAGTTCCCCGACGGCACGCTCCGGGTGCTCACCCGGGGAGTCGGTCGGATCCGTCTGCTCGACTTCGTCCAGGAGCAGCCGTTTCCCGTGGCGCGGCTGGAGGTGCTGCAGGAGATCACGCACAAGGGCCCCGAGATCGAGGGGCTCGGCAAGAACCTCCTCAACCAGATCCATAGAATGATCTCGATGCTGCCGATCAATACCGACGAGCTCGGCATCACCTTCATGAACGTGGACGATCCCGGCAGGCTGGCCGACATGGCCGCCGCCGTGTTCGGCCTCAAAGTGGAGCAGAAGCAGGAGATCCTGGAGACGCTGGACGTGCGCTCGCGCCTGGAGAAGATCACCCGGTTCCTGAGCCGTGAGATCGAGGTGATGGAGATCGGCAGCAAGATCCAGCAGGAAGTGCAGCAGGAGATCGACAAGAATCAGCGGAAGTTCTACCTGCGCGAGCAGCTCAAGGCGATCCAGAAAGAACTCGGCGAGGAGGACGAGGTCACGGCGGAGATCAACGAGGTGACCGCCAAGGTCGAGGCGGCGGGGATGCCGGCCGAGGTCCACAAGGAAGCCATCAAGGAGCTGAACCGGCTGCGCTCGATGCCGCAGGGCTCCGCGGAGCGCTCGGTGATCCGCAACTACCTCGATATCCTGGTGGACCTGCCGTGGATGAAGTCCACCGAGGACAAGCTGGACATCGCCGAGGCCCGCAAGATCCTGGACCAGGATCACTACGACCTGGAGAAGGTGAAGGACCGCATCCTCGAATATCTGGCGGTGCTGAGGCTGAAGAGGGACCTGAAGGGGCCCATCCTCTGTTTCGCGGGGCCCCCTGGGACGGGTAAGACATCGCTGGGCCGCTCGATCGCTCGCGCAATGGGCCGCAACTTCCACAGGCTGTCGCTCGGGGGCGTGAGAGACGAGGCCGAGATCCGCGGCCACAGGCGCACCTACATCGGCTCGATGCCGGGGCGGATCATCCAGACGATTCGCAAGGTCGGCTCCAACAACCCCGTCATCATGCTGGACGAAGTGGACAAGCTGGGCTCCGATTTCCGCGGCGATCCTTCCTCGGCGCTGCTCGAGGTGCTGGACCCGGAGCAGAACTTCTCCTTTTCGGATCACTTTCTGGAGGTACCGTTCGACCTCTCGAAGGTGATGTTCATCACCACCGCGAACGTCCTGGACACGATTCCGCCCCCCCTGCGGGACAGGATGGAGGTGCTGCAGCTTCCGGGCTACACCGAGGAGGAAAAGCTGCGGATCGCGAAGGAGTACCTGGTCCCGAAGCAGATCGCCAACCACGGCCTGACGCCACAGACCATCGCGCTCGAGGACGCCGCGATCACCGGCATCATCAAGGGATACACGAGGGAAGCGGGCCTGAGAAACGTGGAGCGCGAGCTGGGCAGCGTGTGCCGCAAGGTGGCGCGCAAAGTGGCCGAAGGGAATCCGGGACCATTCACCATCACCCCCGAGGACCTCGACTCGTACCTCGGCCCCGTGAGGTTCGTCTCGGAGATGGCGGAGCGCACGAGGGTGCCGGGAGTGGCGATCGGCCTCGCCTGGACCGCGGTGGGAGGAGAGATCCTCTTCATCGAATCGACCGCCATGAAGGGAAACAAAGGGCTGACCCTCACCGGCCAGCTCGGCGAGGTGATGAAGGAGTCGGCGCAGGCCGCGCTCTCGTACGTGCGGAGTCGCGCGGTGTCGCTGGGGATCAAGCCCGACTTCTTCGATTCGACCGACATCCATGTCCACATCCCGGCGGGCGCCATCCCGAAGGACGGGCCCTCGGCGGGCGTCACGATCGTCACGTCCCTCGTATCGTTGCTCACCGGTGTGCCGTGTCGATCTGACGCCGCGATGACCGGCGAGATCACGCTGAGGGGCAAGGTCCTGCCGGTGGGCGGGATCAAGGAGAAGGTGCTGGCCGCGCGCCGGGCCGGCCTCTTCACGGTCATCCTCCCGGCGCGCAACAAGAAGGACCTCGTGGACATCCCCGAGGAGCTGCGGCGCGACCTGATCTTCCTGTACGCCGACACACTCGACGACGTGATCGAGCTGGCGCTCAAGACGCCCGTCTCCGCGGCTAACCCGTCGAAAGCGCTCTGAGAAACACCTTCCCCCGGAACACATCCACCGAGTCGACCCGGACACGCAGGAGATCTCCAAGGCGAGGCCCCTTCCCCTGGGCGCTCCGCGCAAGCGGGATGATGCCTTCCACCCCCAGCCCCTCCAGCGTCACGAAGAGACTGGATGCGGTCATCCCGGTCACGCGGCCGTGGAGCTCCCGGCCGATCCTGTCTTTCATGTAGAGAGCCTTCTTCCAGTCGGTGACGGCTCTCTCCGCCTCCTCTGCCCGGCGTTCCAGACGCGAGCACTCGAGGGCCAGCGCGGCCAGCCGCTCGCCCGCATCGGGCACCGCCGCCGCGACGCGCCCGGATCCGCCGCCGGCCGATCGCGCCTCGCGGAGGATCCTGTGGACCGCCAGATCGGGATAACGGCGGATGGGGGATGTAAAGTGCGTGTAGAGCGGAGCGGCAAGGCCGAAGTGGCCGATCGCTTCGTGACTGTATCGAGCCAGCTTGAGCGAGCGCAGGATCATCATGGCGACGGCCGGCCCCTCCGGGCGATCCTTGAACCCGGCGAGCAGC
>JAWPNA010000491.1:0-2540 GCA_045402695.1 Acidobacteriota bacterium | reverse complement strand
GCGAGCGCCCGCTGCGAGCGATGCGCGGACGCCCCTCGGGATCGAGGTGTCGTTGCGCCCAGGCATCACTGTAGCGGAACGTCGCGCCCGCGGTGAGGAAGTAGTCCGTGATCGTGATCGCCGTCATGCCGATGCCGCGGTCCGAGATCGTAAACAGCGCGGAGCCATCATCTCGTTCTTCGACCATGACAACTACGTCGGAGGTTTGATCCCGCAGCTCGACGTTGATGCCGGGATGCTGAGCGCGCCAGTCCTCAAGTTCGCGGCACGCGTCGATCGCGTTCTGGATCAGCTCTCTTGCGCCATACGATGCATCGTTGCCATACAGCGGACCGACGAGAAGCTTGAGAACTTCGCCGCCTGACGCTTTGAATCGGGCGTGGACCGGGACGTATCGGACGCGCTTCGCCAGGTCCTCGACGTCATCGATGCTGCTGTACACGCGTCGTATCGAGAGACGGAGGCTCCGGAGCTGCGTGTCGGCGCCATACACCTCGCCAATGACGCTCCAGCAAGCGTCGACCTCGCGCTGGAGATCGGCGAGGAGCCGCTGCAGGGCGAGAAACGTCTCGATGTCCGGCGGCTCCGCGTCGACGAAGATCGCGTAAGGGTCGTTCTCATGCGGACGGATGTCGTGGACGGCGTGATGCTTTCGCCATTCAAGGCGTGACACCGGACTGCGCAGACTCCGGATCTTGAGCACGTCGCGTGGCGCTCGCGGCGCCTGGATCTCGAGGTAGTCGGCGACGCGTATGAGCGCCATGATGTATGGCGCGTGCACCTGGCGCCACACCTTTCGCCCGTTCGCGTCCAGCTTCGCGACGGCATCCCGGAGAGACAGATTGTGGCTACGCGCGATGAAGCCGGCCAGATCGACGAGCCAGGACTCCATCTCGGTGAAGCGCAGGCGATCCTCGGCGGTGCCCGGTACCCCGAGAAGCGCGATCTCGTGCGCGAGGCGGGCGTGATGTCGCCGCACGAACTCTCCGACGAAGAGGCGCTGATCGTCGTCCCAGTTGGCTTTCGGCCTCAGATCGATCGGCCGAATGGCCACCACGCGATCGAAAATTGCGAGCTGACGTCGATCATCCCAGCGTGCAGCTTCCCGCACGAACGCGTGCCACAAATCCGGCCACGGCGTATCGCGGAACTTGTCAATGAATAGTGCCGCCGGACGCCACTCATGACGGCCCACGAGCCGGGCGAAGCCATCTTCTGAGAGATGCATCGCGCAGTCGTGGAGGAGGACCGCGAGGACCAGGCACGCGGCGTCGCGGGGCGTGAGGAGGTCCCACGCGTCTTCATCGATGAGGTCGTGAGCGCCCTGTATGACGCGCTCGAGATGCTTCGTGCCGTGGTCCGTGAAGCCCGGGAAGAACGGCATCCGGTTCTCGGCGATCCAGGTCTCGAAGTTAGCGAGGGTCTTGCCGACGGCGCCTAGGAGGCCCTGATCCTTCCGTAGCAAACTGTCGATGCGACCCGGAATGTTCAAGTCCACCCTCATCTCCGGAATCGGCGACCGAGCGGCCCGATCGTACTCCGGTCCCGGGACGCCTCGGCGTCGTATGTGCGCCGCTCACCACGTGAAGCGCCGAGGATGGTTCTAGCACAGTTCTGACACAGTCGTCACTGCGGCCCTGCGTCGTGTACGAGGCTCGCTCACCGTAGACGGGTGGCCGCTCGTTTGACGCTCCCCCACCGACCACGCTACCGTTGGCGGACCTGGGCCACGCCGTGTCCTGTCAGATTTATCACCACTCCGCTAGTAGGTCCGAGCGCTCCCTCGGAGCGCTTTCCCGCATCTGCGCTGTCACATTCATTGTGGCAGCTACCCTGATCTAAGTTCTTCCTCGAGCCGCAAAATGTGAACTCTCCGACCCGTTCACATCCGGCTATCGAGAGACCGTTGCGGACTTTGCGCGCAAAAATCGCCTGCCGACAGTCTTTGGCACCAGTGAGTACGTCCGGGCGGGAGGGCTCATGTCCTACGCCCCCAACGCCGTCTATGTGGACCGCATCCTGAGGGGTGCGAAGCCCAGCGACCTGCCTATCGAGCAGCCCAAGGACTTCAAGCTGGTGATCAACCGTGCGTCCAGAGAAAGCTGACGTGTTCAGCGGGAGTCAACCCCGCCGGGGTAAGAACAGCGAGGTTCTCCATGACTAAGGCGCGGCCTATCTTCGTTTCGCCGATCCGCTGGTTACCGAGGAAGACCTCCACTCCCTCGACCTTAGCGCTGAGAGCCAGCACGCCGAACTCATGACGGACCTCTTCTCGGATCGTTGGGCGCGCCGGTTCAGGCGGCCGGACTGTCGCTACCGTGGCAGCAGGGAAGAAGTAGAAATCCCCGGTCAGCGACGATGACTCCCAGGGCTCCTGGCGATTGCCTGTCCCTCCGAGCACGTCCACCCTGACTCGCTTGAAAACGGCTTCAATCGTCAGCCCCGCTGCTTCGATGTGCTTGACGAGGGCTGCGGTGTAGGGGCTGTTTTGCCCGGTTCCATCCTCCGCGACCTTGCCGGGGGCGGTCGCGTAGGCGATC
>JAWPNA010000426.1:0-10295 GCA_045402695.1 Acidobacteriota bacterium | reverse complement strand
GCCCCCCCCCCCCCCCCCGCCCGGGGGCCGCGCCCCGCGCCCGCCCCGCGCCCCGGGGGGGCCGCCTCCGGCATGGGACCGCAGAAACGTGACTGCGGGCCTCTTTCAACAACATCCCTCCCGCCTCGACCGGCTCGGTTTGTTTCGCAATGACTTCCCGCCGCGGGGACGATGCGTACGACGCGTTGGTCTCGACGTCGCGCCAGCCCGGCGGCTCCTTCTACCTCAGTGGGGTCTCGGAGCACGAGTTCGGACACGTCATCGGCTTGTGCCACGTGAACAACCCCTCCTCGCTGATGTACCCGTCGTTCGGGGCGTGCGAGAACAAGAGCAGCGGAGGAGACGAGAACTCGGGCGAGAACGCACTCTGCTATTGAGGGCCTTCTCGATTGAGCCCTCGTGAGACTCCCGTCCGCCGCGGCATCGCGCCGCGGCGGGTCAGGGGGCGGCTGGCGCCGGCTCGCCATCCGGCGATTCCCGCGAGAAGACCCAGAGCGCGGCGGGCAGTGCCGTCAGGCTGGCCACCATCGAGAAAACAAACGCGCTCGCCGAGACGATGCCGAACTGGCGCATGGGGGGCAGCCCAGACAGGGCCAGGGCGAGAAAGCCGCCGGCATTGATGAGGGTCGCGAACAGGATGCCGCGCCCCGCGATCAGCAGCGCGTGACGCATCGCCACCTCCGTGCTGCCGCTGTTTCGCTTCTCCTGGTAGTGGTAGAAGAAGTGGATCTGGTCGTTCTCGGAGGCGCCCAGCACGGTCGAGGCGATCAGGATCGTCGCGACGTTGAGGGGGATGCCGGTCACACGCATCACGAGAAACATGACGAGAATCGCGAACACAGACGGTATCATCGCCATCAGGCGAGCCGCCCCGCTCCGGAACACGATCAGGAAGGCGACGAAGATGATTGCGGCCGTCAGTGCGAAGCTCTCCGTCAAGGTGGGCACGAGATATCCGGCTATTTTCGCCTGCAGGAGGCCCTGCCCGACCACGCGCATTCTGCAGCCGGCCAGCGCGGGGTTCAGAGTCGCCGACTGCTCCCATGCCTCGCGAATGAAGCGCTTGAGCGCATCAGCGTCCGTGAAGCCGCTCCCACGATGGATGACCGTCAGGCGGGCGTCGGCCAGCGAGCCGACGTCCACGTAGGAGCGCGCGGCCGCCTCCTCCAGGAGGATCTGATCGAGCCGCGTCGCGAGCTTCTCCCATGCAGCGGATTCTTCGGGCAGCCGATCTCCCTGGCCCGTCAAGTACGCCATCCACCGTAGCACGCTCGTGGGCCCGGCCACGGATCCGACTCGAGAGTCGCGCTCAAGCTCGCGGGAGAAGCTCTCCAGCCCCCGCAGGAGATCCGGCCGGAGGATGTCGCCTTCACGGGTCGAGACCCAGACCTGGATCACGGAAAGTCCCGAAACCGCCTCCTCGAACCGCCGAGTGTCCTGGTAGAGGGGGAGGTTTCGGTCGATGTACGCGAGTGAATCGGTCTCGAGGCTCATCGGGGAGAACCTACCCGGAATTCCGGTCAGGGAGATCGCGCCTGCGATCATGAGCAGGAGCGAACCAACAAGGATCGGCCAGCGCCACCGGTACGTGAAGCGGGGCAGCATCCTCACGGCCCGCGTCAGCGCGCGCCCGCGAGCGGTGTCATGGCGCCGGATCGGCGTGGCCAGGATCTTCTGCAGCGCGGGAAAGAGCGTGAAGACGACGATCCATGTCACCACCAGTCCCGAGGCGACCCAGAGGCCCATCGTCCGGATGGGCCGGATGCTCGAGACCGCCAGAGCGGCAAAGCCGATCGCCGCGGCGAAGATCGACGCCGTGGTGGCGGCGAACTTGTTGGCCAGAGTGAAGACTTGGTGCTCGTCGATGGTCGCCGTGTCGTCATGCTCGACGAAGCGGGACTGGATGTACACCAGCGCTGCGGAGGCCGTCACCAGGATCGTCAAGGGCACGAGAGACGACACGATCGTGAAGGAGAAGCCCGCCAGCCGCGCGATTCCCACGCCCAGCGACACGCACACCGCGAGGGTGAAGAGGAACGCCGCGAGCGTTCTCGCGGATCGGTAGAGGGCAAGGTTGACGGTGACGACGAACACGCCGAACAGGATGAAGTACTTCAGACTGGAACGGCCCGTTTCCTGCTCCAGATAGGCATCCACGTACGGCCCGCCCACCCGCCGTATGCGTGACAGGGGCGCGGGCGCGGCCTCGATCGCGAAGAGGGCCCTATCGATCGCTTCGAGGGCCTCGTTCCTCTCGTCCGTGCCATCGACCTTCAGATCGATCGCGATGCCGAGAAAGTCGTCTCCGATCAGCCCCTGCTTGCGGAACATGTCGGTGCCCGTGGCGAACCGGCGAAAATCATCCTCCGGGCCTGCCGACCCCGGGGCGGGCCGGCGCGCCCGCTCGTACAGATCAAGTGCCGAGAAGGTCCCGACGCGCGGCACCTGCCGCAGCAAGCGCTCGACCTCGGCGGCTTTCGCGACGACGCCGGGGGCAAAGGGGTCGGCCGCTTCCAAGAGGAGCACCACCTGCTCTCCCTCGGGGAAGAGCCGCTGGAAGGCCTCGTTGTCCCTGAAGTCGGGGTCGCTTTCGACGATCAGGCGGGCGATCGAGTTGTCGGCCTTGACGCCGGCGGCCAGATGGATGCCGAGGGGGAGCAGCAGCGCGTACAGGGCGAGGAACCACCACCGCCGCGCGACGATGGCGCCGAAGACCGACTGGAGCCAGGATGACTCAGGTCCGCTCATGGGCGGCAGAGGTTACTGCACGCGGCGCGCGATGTCAGCGACCGGGCCGCCTCAATCCCCTTGGCTCAGGATCTCCGCCGGTCCTCGTCGGCCCAGGCCGGGGGAGGCTGCGGGCCGGGGTTGATGCCCGCGATATCGGGATCTTCGTCGCCGGCCCGCGGGGTGACGCTGGCCTGCCGTTCCTTCATCTCGACGCGGCGGGCCTGCTTTTCCTGCTGCCGTAGCTGCCGCGCCATTTCCTTCTGGCGCTTCGTGACACTCGGCCTTGATTTTCTCGCCATGGTTCAGCTCCACTTTGTCCCGCCGACCCCTAACAGCCGCTCCGTGTGCTATTCTATAGGCCTGCACGTCGCGCCCAATACGCAAGAGGAGGCAAGGTGGCCAGGAATCCTAACGACTTCTCCGTGAATGAGCGGGTCAGTCACAATGTCTATGGACTCGGGACCATCAACACGATCGGTGATCTTCATACGGTCATCATGTTCGACCAGAACGGCCGCAGAAAATTCGTCACAAGCATGGTCCAGCTCGAACACAGTGACGCGGCCCCACCGAAGAAAACACGGACCAGGACACGCGAGCCCAAGGCCAAGAAGTAATCGTCCTCAGTAGATACTGCGCTTCCTGGCGCGCAGCCCCCGCCGGCTCTTTCCGTCTTTCTTGAAGCCCTTGCCGGCCGGTGGGCGATCCGGCCCGAGGCTCCGGAACCTCCCCGGGGCGCTGGCTGGCCGCTCCGCGGAGCGCTCGCGCGCCTCGCTGACGTTGATGTTGCGCCCCCGCAGCTCGGCCCCGTTCAGCTCCGTGACCGCGCGCCGAGCCTCATCCTCCGTTGCCATCTCCACGAAGCCGAACCCACGAGAGCGGCTGGTTGCCCGATCCATCACGATGACGGCCGACACACACGCGCCGGCCCGTGTGAAGATCTCGCGCAGCTCCGCGTCCTGCGTTTCGAACGAGAGGTTTCCAACGAACAGCTTTGTTCCCACCTTCACCCTTTCCGCGGCCTCGCCGCATACACCTGTGCCGAACCCCGGCCGGAATGCAAAAAAGCGGCCTCTCGGAAGGGATCTCCCGGAGGCCGCTCGGGTCAGGCGAAGATATCAGACCTGACGGACCTTCTCGGCCGCCGGCCCCTTTTGACCTTGGACGATCTCGAACTCCACCTTCTGGCCTTCGGACAGGCTCTTGAATCCCGTCCCCTGGATGGCGCTGTGGTGCACGAAGACATCCTTCGACTCACCATCCACGGTGATGAAGCCGAACCCCTTTGAATCGTTGAACCACTTCACGGTACCTGTTGCCATGTGCTGTACATCCTGTCATGTGTGAGGGCGAAATTGCCCTATTCTCCCGGGCAATTCGTGACCGGGAGTCCTTACTGCCACGCTTACATCGTCGCTTGTGAGATGGTTCTCTCGGCGGGGATGAAGATGCGGTCGGTAAGTAGGCGTCAAGATACATGACCACCGGGCCGATGTCAAGCGGAATCTCTTCATCGGCTCATGCGCCTCCAAGGACGCTGCGCGCGACGAACCAGAGGTTGGCGGGACGCTCGGCGAGGCGCCGCATGTACCAGGGGAACCAGAAGCTGCCGTAGCTGATCAGGACGCGCACGTGGTGCCCCTCGCTCGTGAGGCGGCCCTGGATGTCCCGGCGGATGCCATAGAGCAGGTCGAACTCGAACGCCTCGCTGGAGATCCTGCGTGCGGCGGCGAGATCGACGATGCGGCGGATCATGAGGGGATCGTGGGTGCCGAACACGGTCCAGCCGCCCCTGCCGCGGACCTCGTCGCTCAGCAGACGTGTCGCGAGGGCGAAGAAATTCTCGTCCACGTCCCGCTTGCGGGGCAGCGCGCGCGAAGGCGGCTCCTTGTACGCGCCTTTCACCAGACGGATCGCGGGCGCCAGCGGCAGGAGGGCCTCCAGGTCGGCGCGCGTTCTGTGGAGGTACGCCTGTAGGCACAGACCCAGGCCGGCCCTCCCGGCCGAGCACTCCCGGAACAACCGGATAGTCGCATCGGTGTACGACGAGTCCTCCATGTCGATCCAGACACGGTTTTTCAGCTCCATCGCCCGCCGTGCGATCCGCGCGAGGTTCGCCGCCGCCGCGGCAGGGTCGAGATCCAGCCCGAGGTGGGTCAGCTTGACGGAGATCTCGGCGTTGAGGCCGATCTCGTGCATGCGATCCAGGACGTCGAGGTAATGATCGGCAACGGCCGCGGCCTCCGCCTCGTTGGCGACGTTCTCCCCGAGGCAGGTGAGGACCGCCGTCATGCCGCGGGAGCGCAACGTCCCGGCCGCCGCAAGCGCGTCATCGAGGGTCTCGCCCGGCATGAACCGGCTGACGGCGCGCTGGACGAAACGGCAGCGCGTCGCCCGCTCCCGGAGCCATCGGCTTCGCGATGCCGCGAGAAGCGTGCCCCGCATCAATCCCATCGCTGTCTCTCCGACCGGCCGCCGCGCGTCCGTTTCACCCTCCCAGACTACCTTACTCATATCCGGTTTTTCCAGGCGGAGCGACGCGCAAGAATTGCGCGCTGGAGCCGCGACGGAGGCGACGTCGGTTTCTGAACATGGAGGTATCAGGCGAAGCGCCCGGCGTATCGGGATCGGAAGATTGCGCTCCTCGGTAGTTGCGCCGGGCCCGATCTCAGTGTAATGTCTCCACGCGACGCATCAGGCACCGCGTGCAATCCGTATCTGCTCGACCCCCCGCAGGCGGTCCACGTCGGGCCAGCGTCATCGATCAGGCGGAGTCCCGGCAGGCTGGTGGGATCCGGGAAGTGTAACCAATCACGCCCCGCAAGGTTCCAACCTGGGCCGGTGGTCTGTCCGGCAGGCGATACTTCATCGTGGGGGATCGGATGAACACACTCTTGGCCGGACGTCCCGGGCTCCCTGCCGCCTTCCTCTTCACTCTTTGTGCCACAGCCGGGCTCGCAATGGCCGGACCGGCCCAGGCGCCCGAGCGGACCACGGTCCCGGACCTCTCCTTCACCGACATGAAAGGTGCCGGCCACACGCTCGCCCAGTTCAAGGGTAGCGTCGTGCTGCTCGATTTCTGGGCGTCATGGTGCATTCCATGCCGCAAGGCGGTCCCGTTTCTCGATCAGCTTCAAGAGAAACATGAAGCACGAGGCTTGAAGGTCGTGGCGGTCACCCTCGAGACCGACGACGCCGCGGTGGCCGGGTTCGTCTCCGCCAACCCGTCGCGCTTCCTGGTAGGACGTGACCCGACGGGGCGCGCGGGGGAGATCTTCGAGGTGGCGGCGATGCCCACGGCCGTGCTGCTGGATCGCGCCGGACGGGTGCTGGCGCGGTTCGAAGGAGGGGGCGACTCGGTGCATCAGCGGATGGAACAGGCCGTGGAAGCGGCAATGCGCGGGGAGCTCGCGCCCGTCACGGCCGACGCCGGACCTCGCCGGGGACCGAAAGGGAACCTGCGCGCCTGGGATCGCGGCTACCTGGCGGATCCGATCATGAATCTCGATGGAGACAAGCTGACACGCTCGATGCGCGAGCACATCCACTCCAGCAAGGAGGCGGCGGCCGGCGACGGCGGTGTGTCGGGAGGTGGTTGTGGCTGCAACTGAGGGCGGACCAGGCAGGCGGCGCATCGGCGCCGTGGCGGCGGGCATCGGCGCGCTGGCCGGCTCGGCCGTGGCGGCCGACACGAGCCTCGACTTCAAGTTCCTCAGGTACGGCGAGGCGGATGGCCGCACGCAGGTCAACAACCCGGAGCTGTACTTCCTTCAGGACTTCGGCGAGAGAGGGCAGCTCGGGCTCCTGCTGGGGTACGACTCGATCTCGGGCGCTTCGCCCACCGGCGAGGCGCCGGCACTGGACGCCGCCTCGGGCGCTTCGTCCTCCGGATCGATCCCCATGGTCGACTACAAGGATACGAGGGAGGCAGTCAGCGCCTCCTATTCGCGACGCTTCGGCTCCCATCTGCCTTCGGTAACGCTGAGCTACTCGCACGAGTCCGACTACGTGTCGCGCGGCGCCTCCCTGGCCGAATCCTGGGATCTGTTCGGGGGTCGGTCCACCCTCCACTTCGGGGTCGGAGCCACGCGGGACATCATCGAACCGGTGACGCTGGACGATCGGTTCACGAAGAAGAGCCTGTCGTTCGCCGCCGGATGGACGCAGGTGATGAGCCCGAGAGATCTGCTGGACATCTCGCTCGGCTTTGAGAGCCTCGACGGCTATCTCACTGACCCGTACAAGCTCGTGACGGTGGGTGCGGCGGCGTTTCCCGAGGCCCGGCCCGACTCGCGCATCCGCAGGACGGCCATCCTCAAGTACGGTCACTATTTCGTATCCCGAAGCGCGCTGAAGACCTCCTATCGCTACTACCAGGACGACTGGGACATCAAGTCGCAGACGCTCGATCTGACGTGGGACAAGCGCATCGGCCGCAGGTTCATCCTCTCGCCGAGGCTGCGCTACTACCAGCAAGGGGCCGCGTCGTTCTTCGCCTACGAGTTCGATTCGCCCCGGCCGTTCATGTCCAGCGACTACCGGCTTTCCTCCTTCTGGAGCTGGCTGGCGGGCATCGGGTGCACCGTCGAAGTGAACGACAGGTTCTCCTTCAATCTCTCGGCGGCCTACCTGGATCAGACGGGCAACGATCGAGTGAAGCCAGCGGCCGCGGCCCCCTTGCCACTCGCGACGCGCCCAGGCCTCCTCGAGGAAGAGGAGGACGACGAGGGAGAGGGCGGGGGAGGCGGCCTCTCCGCGGCAGATCTGCAAACCATCACCGCCACGTTCGGCTTCTCCATCAAGTTCTGACCGGGCCCTTGGGCGAGCGCGTCCTCTACAACAAATGGTTCCGCGTGATGGGAGGCTGGGGCCTTCTGCGTTTCGTGGATGACCGGGGGACGCGGCACGCCGAGACGGTCGCCTCCAGCGCCATGGCAGAGGCGGAGCGGATCGAGAAAAAGTACTCCCGCTTCATCCCCGACAGCGTGATCTCCCGAATCAACCGCGATGCCGGCCGCACGCCGGTCGCCGTGGATCCGGAGACCGTGATGCTCGTCGAGCGCGCGCTGAGCCTCGCCGGATCCACCGACGGTGCGTTTGATCCGACAGTGGGCGTGCTGAGGCAGATCTGGGACTTTCGTGCGGAGCGGGTGCCCTCGGGCGATGATCTGCGCCGGCTCCTCCTCCTGGTAGACTATCGCCGGGTATTGGTCCGCGACGCGACGGTCTTCCTGAAAAGCGAAGGGATGGAGCTGGACCTCGGGGGAATCGGCAAGGAGTACGCGGCCGACCGCGCCGCGGCGCGATTGCGGGAGGAAGGCGTCGAGTCGGCGCTTGTGAACCTGGCCGGCGACCTGCGTGCGGTGGGGGCGCGGGGAGACGGGAGGCCATGGCGGATCGGCGTGATCGACCCCAGGAACAAGAGTCGCTGCCGGTTCTCGGTGCGTCTCCTGTGCGACGGGGGGGTCGCGTCCTCGGGGGACTACGAGCGCTTCTTCATCAAGGACGGCGTGCGCTACCACCACCTACTCGACGCGCGCACGGGGCGGCCGGCTCGTGGCGTGACCGCCGCCACCGCCGTCGCGGCCACCGCGTTTGACGCGGGCCTCGCCGCTACCGCTGCGTTCCTGATGGGGCCCGAGGAAGGACTGCGGCTGCTCGAGCTGGCCGCAGGAACCGAAGGCGCGCTCATCACCGAGCAGGGCGAGCTTCTCGCCACTTCGGGAATGTCGCGCTTCGCGGACCTGCCCGATTCCCTCTACGCCCGGTATCCCGCGATTTAACCGGCTCGCCTGGCCGGTCCCCGCTGCATGGAAACCGCCCGCCCGGCGGGCCTTCCCGAGGGCCTTGCTGTGGCGCTCCCTGGCGCGCCATGGCGCGCCCCGGGAGCCATGGGCGCCCCACCTCTGTATTGTCCCCCCCCCGGCGCGCACGTGAAGTCATCGGCTCCGGCCGGCCCCGCGTCATTCCGCCAGGTTCATCCTGCGCAACAGCCCGTCGAAGCGAGGATCCGCTCGCAGCGGATCGAACCATGGTTGCGAGCGGATCCAGATCATGTTGGTCGCGTGCTGATCGATCGCCTTGCCCAGCGAGGCGAACGCCAGGTCCGTCTCGCCCAGGGCGGCGTACACCCAGCCCATCTGCGCCGGAGTGATCTCGCCGGGTGCTTTCTTCTTCAGAATGGCCAGCGCCTCGGCCCGCTTGCCTGCGGCCGCGTAGAAGTAGGCGAGCGTGGGACTCATGTCGGACTCGATCTCGGCGGCCGAGAGGTAATCAAGGTAGCTGGCGATGGCCGCAGCGTGGCGTCCCTGCCTGGAATCGATGTAGGCTTCGATCAGCGTCGCCTGAGGTGATTCCGGCTCGAGCTCACGGGTCCTTTCCAGCACGCGCTGCGCATCGGGGTAGCGGGAGGCCCAGAAGAGCATCTCAGCCAACTGCGCGCTGAGTAGATCCGATTCGGGGTTCAGCTCGCAGGCGAGCCGCATCTCGCGCACTGCCTCTTCCTTGCGCCCCATCGCCATCAGGAACCACGCGTGGCCTCGCCGCGTCTCGTCCTCGTCCGGGGCGAGCGCGAGGGCCTTCTTGAATCCTCGCTCCGCGCCGCGCCAGTCCCACTCGTACTGGAACTTCACGAACGCCAGCGCGCCCTGCGCGGACGCCAATGTGTCGTCCATCTGCAGGGCGAACTCCGCCGCCGCCTTCGCCTTCTGATGGGTTTCCTCGGGCGGTATCAGCCCCAGGTACGATTGCTGGGTGTAGAGACGCGCCAGGGCCGCGTACGCAAGGGCAAATCCCGGCTCCTTCGTCGCCACGGGCTCGCCGCGACCGGCCTGCTCCTGCGGGCGCCCCCGGTGTCTCAGATCTTCGACGATCGCCTTTTCCGCAGCGGCGATTGATTTCTGGTACTCCACCCGGGTCGGGTGGCTCACCTGCTCCAGGCTCTTCATGTACTCCGAGAAGGCGTCGGGGTTCTCCGTGTACCGACGTGCAATGCGTTGCGCGACGTCGGGGGTGACTCTCAGGCTCAGGCTTTGCCAGATGTCGGTGGCGATCTTCTCCGGGATCGCGACGATGTCGGATGCGGCGCGGGTGTACTGCTGGCCCCAGATCTGCGCCACGGTGGCCACATCGATCAGCTCGGCCGTGATCATGAGGGTGTCTCCCCGCTGCGTCACGCGTCCCGAGACCACTCCTTTGACCTTCAGCTCCCTGCCGATCTTCGAAGGATCGAACGGTTTGCCCTTGTAGGGAAAGACGAGGCTGCGGGGGACGACGCGCAGATCGGGGACCTTCGACAAGCCGTTGATGAGGGCCTCGGTGACGCCGTCGCTGAGGTACTCACCGTCCGGGTCATCGCCCGCGTATTCGAAGGGAAGGACGGCCACCGAGTCGATCGGCGACCTCGCGGTCCCTCTGAGGTGAATCCCCACGGCTCCCGCGGCGACAACCGCGAGCGCGACGACGGCCGTCAGGACGCGCGCGGAGGTCCAGAACCTTCGGCGCGGCCTGCCGCCGACCGCGCCCGAGGGGACGGCGGCGCCGCTGTCCACCTGGACGCGGCCCGA
>JAWPNA010000086.1:0-7426 GCA_045402695.1 Acidobacteriota bacterium | reverse complement strand
GGCGGCGCCTTCCTCCGCGCGTTGCTCAGTAGGCTGGCGGCAGGCTATCCCCAGGTGAATCTCTGTCGCGTGGCCTTCGCCTCGAGACTCGGCGAACGACGGTCCGACAAGGGGAGTCGCGAGGAGGTCATCGATCTCATCGAGTTCTACAAGGGACACGGTTTCGTCCTCAGGCAGGATGAGTACGATAAACCGTACCTGGAAAAGAGCCTCTGAGCCGGAGGGCTACCGGGCCGCCGGCGGGGCGGCTTCGTCCATCAGGAAACGGCGCACGGCCGCGCCTTCGAAGTGTAGGAAATTCTATCTCGCACCCGGCCACCGGAGCGGTGCGCAGGGGTCGGCGGGGTCGCTGATCGCCGAACTCGGCATCGGCCGGGAGCTCACCGGCAAGAAGCGCAATCGTGTCTTCTCGTACGACCGCTACCTCGCGATCCTCAGCGAGGTTACGGAGGCCCTTTGAGCCGACGGATGATCACATGGCGTTGATCCAGAGTACTGAGGACCGGTGATGTCACTTCCGATCAATACTCGATGGCTTGGTCCAGGGCAAGCCCAGGGAGTGAGGCTCACCGACGGCCGTGCCACCGGCATTCGAAACCGACGATCGCCGCATCTCCCTCCTGGTCAGTATCCCTGTCCATACTCAGACGGCTCGACCGGCTCCAGACAAGATGAGCGGACCAACAGTCGGTCAGGTTACCCCCCAAGTCACCCCTCAAGTCACCCCCCAAGTCGAGTTGGGCCCCTTGACACATTCTCTCCGACGTGGCGGTTGCAGCAAGGGGCCTCTGGAGCTACAGATAGTCGTACCTCTGGAGGCTGAGCCGATGCCCAAGGTGCCCGATATCATGTCCGTCAGAACCTACGAACCGAGCGACCACGAGCGCCAGTTGTTGCTCCTGCTCGCCCAAGGTGAACAGGAGATCGCGGCGGGCCAGGGTTCCGATCTCGACGAAGTTCTCAGTGAGGCGGACGCACTTCTGGCGCATGCGCCGAATTGAAGGTCCGAGCTGTTCTTTCCGGCCCCACCGGTTGCTCACCTCCCGCCCGGCAGCCGTCCGTCACGCCAGCGCCGTGAGCACCTCGCGGGCGGTCGCCAGCCGCTCCCGCTCCGACATCTCGGCCTTGATGCGCAGCAGGGCGGGGGGCGAGAAGGTGGCGTCGGCCCGGCGCTTGACGTAGCGCAGGATCATCTCGGGGTCCACGGGCGATGCCTCTCCGAACTTCACCAGAAGTCCGCCGGACCTGTAGTCGAGCTGCTGCACGCGCAGCTTCTCGGCGAGGATTCTCAGGCCGGCCGCCTCCAGCAGGTTGAGCCCCTGCGCCGGCAGGCGGCCGTATCGGTCCTCCATCTCGTCCTTGATCTTGTCGACGTCCTCGCGGCCGGTCGCCGAGGCGAGCCGCTTGTAGAACATCAGCCTGTGGTGCTCGTCGGCGATGTACGACGTGGGGATCTTCAGGTCCACGGACAGGTTGATGGTCGTGCGGAACTCGGCCACCTCGGCCCCACCCGCCTTCAGCTCGGCCACCGCGCGCTCCAGCATGCGGCAGTACAGCTCGAAGCCCAGCGCGGCGATGTGCCCGTGCTGGGCGGGCCCCAGCAGGTTGCCCGCGCCGCGGATCTCCAGGTCCATGGCAGCGATGCGGAATCCCGAGCCCAGCTCCGAGAACTCCTGCAGCGCCTTGAGCCGCTTGCGCGCCATTTCGTTGAGCGTCCGCTCCGGAGGCACCAGCATGTAGGCGTAGGCCTGCCGGTCCGATCGTCCAATCCGGCCGCGGAGCTGGTAGAGCTGGGAGAGGCCGAAGTGGTCGGCGCGGTTCACGATCAGCGTGTTGACGCGCGGGATGTCGAGGCCGTTCTCGATGATGGAGGTTGACACCAGCACCTTGAAATCGCCGCGCAGGAAACGGACCATCGCGTTCTCCAGCTCCTTCTCTTTCATCTGGCCGTGCGCCACGCCGAGGGTCGCCTCGGGCACCAGGTTGCCAAGCAGCGCCGCCATCGCGTAGACGCTCTCCACACGGTTGTGAACGAAGTAGACCTGCCCGTCGCGCGCCAGCTCGTGCCGGATGGCGGCGGCGATGATCGGCTCCTTGAAAGGGAGAAGGTGGGTCTGGATCGCCAGCCGGTTCTCGGGAGGGGTCTCGATCACCGACAGATCGCGCACGCCCATCAGCGACATCTGCAGCGTGCGGGGGATCGGTGTGGCGGTCATCGTCAGCACGTCCACGTTCTTCTTGAGGGCCTTGAGCCGTTCCTTGTGCGCCACGCCGAAGCGCTGCTCCTCATCCACGATGAGAAGGCCGAGGTCCTTGAAGGCGACGTCTCCGGACAGCAGCCGGTGCGTGCCGATCACCAGGTCCACCGCGCCCGTGGCGAGCCCCGCGACCACTTCCTTTTGCTCCTTGGGGCTGCGGAATCGCGAGAGGCTCTCGATGCGCGCGGGGAAGGCGGCGAACCTCTCGCGGAAGGTGTTGAAGTGCTGGAACACCAGGACGGTCGTGGGCGCCAGCACGGCCACTTGCTTGCCTTCCATCACCACCTTGAAGGCGGCGCGCAGTCCGACCTCCGTCTTGCCGAACCCAACGTCGCCGCACAGGAGGCGATCCATGGGGGTGGCCGACTCCAGGTCGCGCTTGATGTCGTTGACGGCGATCTGCTGGTCGATGGTCATCTCGTAGGGAAAGGCCGACTCGAAGTCGCTTTGCCACTGCATGTCGGGGCCGAAGGTGTGCCCCTCGACAGCTTTGCGCGCCGCGTACAGGTTCAGCAGCTCCACCGCCATGTCCTGCATCGCCTTCTTGACGCGCTGCTTGGTCCTGGTCCAGCCGGTCCCTCCCAGCTTGTCCAGCGCCGGTGCGCGCCCTCCGACGCCGCTGTACTTCTGCACCAGGTCGAGGCGGGTGATCGGGACGAACAGACGGTCCTTGCCCAGGTACGACAGCACCATCACGTCCACCTCCTGGCCGTCGCCGGGCAGGCGAGCCAGGCCCTCGTAGCGGCCCACGCCGTGGTCCACGTGCACGACGAGATCGCCTGGGTTGAGGTCCCTGAAGTCGGAGGTAAAGGCGGGCAGGGCGCTCTTCTTCCTGTGGCGCGCCTCCTCGCCGAAGATCTCCAGCTCGGTGACGATGGTGAGCCCGGCGTCATGCAGGGTGAAGCCGCCGCCGATCTCCGCGGTGCCGAGAAACAGCCCGCCATCCTCCCCGGGCGCGCGCGTCTCGGACGACAGCTCCAAGGCGGACAGCTCCGCCTCCATCAGGAGGCTCTGCATCCGGTGAGCGCGCCCCTCGGTCTTCATCACGAGGCAGACGGTGCGGGCCGCGATCCTCTCGGCGCGGATGAACTCCATCAGATCAGCCAGGCGTCCTCTGTACGAAGGGACGGCTGATGCGCGCAATCGGATCGATTCTCTCCGGGGGCCCTCCATCGTCCCCGGTGCGCCTTGCTGCTCCTCTTCGATGGCGAGCTGGCGCAGGTGAACGGGGGCGCGCCGCAGCGCTGCCTCGATCTCTTCGGCAGGTACGAGGAGCCGGTCGGCGGGAGGAAGAGCGCTCCTCTCGGGACCTGCCGCCTCGGCCGCCCTCATCAGGTCTGCCCGCTGCTGGCGCAGCTCCTCCCGCGTGAGCTCCGGTTCGTCGCACACCAGCAGCCGTGCCCCCGAGGACGCGGAGGCGACGTAGTCGAGCACATTGACCGCACCGGGATAGATGATGCGGGCGCAGGCCTCGATGCCGGGAAAGCCCCCCTGGGTTTCGAGCAGCTCGGCCAGACGGCGTGCCGCCGCGGTGGAAGGCGACACCTGTGCGAGGGCCGCGCGCAGGTTGTCCAGCTCGATCGGCCCGAGTATGGTTTCGCGCGCCGGAGACAGCTCCACGATTTCGGCGCGGCCCGTGGAGCGCTGGTCCACCGGATTGAAATGGCGCAGGGAGACGACGGTGTCTCCCTCGAGCTCGATGCGCGCCGGCTCATCGAGGATGGGGGCGAAGATGTCGAGGATGCCGCCTCGGCGGGAGTACTCCCCCGGCTCGGTCACGAGATCGGCGCGCCGGTAGCCGGCGCTGCCGAACCAGACGGCGTCATCGGCCTGCCTGAACTTCTCCCCTTCCCGCAGGCGGATGAAGTACGGGGCCAGCAGCGACATCGGAGGCAGGGGCACCAGCAACGCCCGCGCCGGCATCACGGTGATGCGCGCCTCGCCTCGAACCAATCGCCAGAGACACCGGACGCGCTCGCACACCGCGCCCATGTGCGTGGCCAGTCCGTCGTATGGATCGGCATCCAGCGCGGGGAGGATCGACACCGCCTCGGGATTGATGCCGCCGGTGAGCCGCCCCAAGCCGCGCAGGTCCCTCACGAGCGACTCGGCTTCCGCGTCGGATCGGGTCACAACCATGAGCGCGGCGCCGGCCCGGTCAAACAGGCCGAGCAGTACGAGCGCGCGGGCGGTGGGAGTGAGGCCGACAACAGTGATGGGACTCTGGAGAGAGCCCGGCGCGGAGGCGAACGCCACCATCCCCTCCATTCTCAGGAGCGGGTGGAGAGCCGCCGATGCCGCTCGCGCCATCTACCCCCGTCAACGTTGCCTGATGATCCCCGCGATCCTCGTCGTGGAGAATCCCTTCACCATCTTCACGCGGACCACTCGGCCCCCGCGGGCCTCCACGATCTCGCGCCCCACGATGGAGTCCGCCTTCCAGTCGCCTCCTTTCACGAGCAGGTCGGGCTGGATGGCCTTGATGAGCGCGAACGGTGTGTCCTGCCTGAACTGGACGACGCAGTCCACGGCTTCGAGCGACGCCAGCATCAGCGCCCGGTCCTTCCCGCGCATGAAGGGACGCTCGGGCCCTTTGAGGCGCCTGACGGAGGCGTCGCTGTTGATCCCCACCACCAGAAGGTCGCCCAGCCCCCGAGCCCTCTCCAGAAGCAGCGCGTGGCCTGGGTGGAGGAGATCGTACACGCCGTTGGTGAAGATGATCCGCCGGCCCGCCCGCCGCGCCGCCTTCAGCACGATCAGGAGGCGCCTCAGGCCCATCACCTTGCCCCGCGCCTGCCTGACCCGCCTCGGGGGGCGCGCCGCCTCACGCCACATCATAGACTCCGCGCTTGTGCCACCGCCGCACCCGCCAGACATCGCGCAGCATCTTGAGAGGGTCTGTGAGCATCCCTACCTTCGACCCGGGGGCGTTGCGCCAGATCACCGGTACCTCCTTGATCGGGACCTGCCGGCGATGCGCCACGTACAGCAGTTCCACGTCGTAGCTGAAGCCGTCAATGCGCGCCTTGCCGAAGATCGGGGAGACATCGCTTCGTGTCATCAGCTTGAAGCCGCACTGGGTGTCGGCAAACGTCAGCCCCGTGACGGCCCGCACTACCTTGTTGAAGACCTTGCCCATCACCTCGCGCGCGATGTTCTGGTGAACCTCGACGCGAGAGTCCTTCAGGGCGCGCGAGCCGATCACCAGACCGTGCTTCATCCGGGAGAGATGCTCCAGCAGCCGGTCGGCCTCTTCGATGGGGGTGGAAAGATCCGCGTCGCTCACGAGCACCAAGTCGCCCCGCGCCGCCAGCACGCCACGGCGGATGCTGTACCCCTTTCCGCGGTTGGCCTCGTTGACCAGCACCTCCCCGCTCACCGCGGAGTGCTTCGTCGCCGCCTGGAGAGCCCGGCGCGCGACCTCTTGGGTGTGATCAGAGGACCCGTCGTCCACGACGATGATTTCGACGGGGTGAGGCGACCTTCCCGCGTAGGCGAGGATCTTCTCCAGCGAGGGGCCCAGGCGCCCCTCCTCGTTGTAGGCCGGAACGACGATGGAGAGAAAGGGTTGCGGCATCACCTCAAGGCGTGAGAGTTTCTCAACGACTCTTGCCGGCCACCTGGATGCGGACCATCGACTTTTCGAGCGCCACGCGAGCCATGTCCCAGTCGACGTCGGTGCCTTTTTTGAGGAGCGCCTCCGCGCGCTCTCTGGCCCTGCGTGCGCGCTCCAGGTCGATATCCTCCGCGCGCTCCGCGATGTCGGCCAGCACCGAAACCTGGTCGGCGAGCACCTCGGCGAAGCCCCACGCGACCGCCAGGTGCTTCGACGCGGCACTCTGGCGGTAGGTGATCTCGCCCACACTCAGGGACGCCAGCAGCGGAGCGTGCCCCGGCAGCACGCCGAAATATCCCTCGCTGCCCGGCAGCACCACCTCGTCGACCTTGACGTCAACGAGCTTGCGCTCCGGCGTGACGACGGTCAGGTGGATCACGCGGCCTCCGCCTTCATCTGCTCGGCCTTCTTGAGCACCTCGTCGATGGTCCCCATCATGTAGAAGGCCTGCTCCGGGATCAGATCGTGCTTGCCCTCCACGATCTCCTTGAATCCGCGTATCGTGTCGCGCAGCTCCACGTACCGCCCAGGGATGCCGGTGAACTGCTCCGCCACGTGGAAGGGCTGCGAGAGGAAGCGCTGCAGCTTGCGCGCGCGCGCCACGATGATCTTGTCCTCTTCCGACAGCTCGTCCATCCCCAGGATGGCGATGATGTCCTGCAGCTCCTTGTACCTCTGCAGCACCGCCTGCACCGAGCGCGCGGTGTCGTAGTGCTCCTCACCGACGATGCGAGGGTCCATGATGCGCGACGTGGAGGCCAGCGGATCCACCGCGGGATAGATGCCCAGCTCGGCGATCTGCCGCGAGAGGTTCGTGTTGGCGTCCAGGTGGGCGAACGTCGTGGCCGGCGCCGGGTCGGTGTAGTCGTCCGCCGGCACGTAGATGGCCTGCACGGACGTGATCGATCCCTTCTTCGTGGATGTGATCCGCTCCTGCAGCTCCCCCATCTCCGTGGCGAGGGTGGGTTGGTATCCCACGGCCGAGGGCATGCGGCCCAGCAGAGCCGACACCTCGGAGCCCGCCTGCGTGAACCGGAAGATGTTGTCCACGAACAGGAGCACGTCGCGGTTCTCGTAGTCGCGGAAGTACTCGGCCACGGTCAAGCCGGTGAGGCCGACCCGCAGCCGCGCTCCGGGAGGCTCGGTCATCTGGCCGTAGATCAGGGCCGCGTTCTTGATGACGCCTGATTCCTTCATTTCCAGATAGAGGTCGTTCCCCTCGCGCGTGCGCTCCCCAACGCCGCAGAACACCGAGACGCCGGAGTGTTTCGTCGCGACGTTGTGGATCAGCTCCATGATGAGGACGGTCTTGCCCACTCCCGCCCCGCCGAACAGGCCGATCTTGCCCCCCTTCATGAAGGGCTGCAGAAGATCCACGACCTTCAGCCCCGTCTCGAACATCTGGATGTCGGTGCTCTGGTCCATGAACGACGGCGCGGGACGGTGGATCGGCAGCCGCATTGAGGCTTCCACAGGACCCAGCATGTCCACCGGTCTGCCGATGACGTTGAGGATGCGGCCCAGCACCGAGGGGCCCACGGGCACCGTGATG
>JAWPNA010000138.1:0-8041 GCA_045402695.1 Acidobacteriota bacterium | reverse complement strand
CCGTGCCGAACAGGTCGATCTCAAGCGATCCTTGATTCTCCGGGAGGTTGTACTTGAGCTTCGGCCGCAGGCCCTTAAGGGCGCCGAGCGTCCAGGCAAGAATGGCTGCCAGGTTCTTCGGCGCCGTGATTTCTGGTATGCGGGCTGCGGCACAGGCCTGCCTGAACGCCGCTACTTCTGCGTGTTTGCCCTGCAGGAGTACGGCATATCGCGGCCCCTTTATGAATTGTTCGTGTGCCAAAGAGATCAGGTAGATGCACCAGAAAGCAATGAAGTCGGACTCGTCTAGTTCTGCGAATGCCTCACGGTATGCGTTAAAGACGGGATCCCCGGGGTCTTCCACGCCGTGAGCTACGACGACCTTTCGGCGCTCCAGAAGAAAGTCCGGCAGAAACTGGACGAAAATACGAAAGAGGGCACTCTTTCCGGAGCCCTTCGTACCCGGAACCAAGTCTACCTTGTCCGCGAGTATGTCTGCGAAGGCCGATGTCTCGACGCGAGCGCGGTCGAGAAGCCCATCGGTTTCGGCTACAGACGTGCCGAGATCAAGGCCAATGAGGATCTGGGCAAGGTCATCATTCTGATGCACCACGTATCAATGCCTCCTATGGGACATAACTATAACTCGACGTCCGAAAAATCGCAGCGTGGACGACGAGGAGAATGACGGCTGGGCCACCCATGTGTCACGAGGCGCATGTTGTTGAAACGGCAGATCATCGGCTTCATCCCGCCGGAACCCACCTCCATTTCGCACTGCGAAAGGCGCATCGTATCCCGCCGTCTCCCACACCTTCCGCGCCTCTTCATGTAGCGTCCAGCGGGCTGCGCACTTCGGCCTCCCTTGTTCAGCACATGCGTGTAGATCTGCGTTGTGCTGACGTCCCGGTGCCCCAACATCTCCTGGACCGTCCGGATATCATATCCGCTCTCGAGGGAAGCCGTCACGGAGAACCTGAGGCCGGTTCGGTAGGGCCCGGGGGGCAAACTGGTGCGGATCGGTACGTTGGCGGCTTCCTACTCCCCCAGCAGCTTCTTCAGCGCGTGCAGGGAGACCTCGCGCCCCATCGAGCCGATGCTGGTGGTGAGCGGGATCTGCTTGGGGCAGACCTCCACGCAGTTCTGCGCATTGCCGCATTCGGAGATGCCGCCCGGCTCCATGAGGGCCTCGAGCCTCTCCGCGGCATTCATCTTCCCGGTCGGATGGGTGTTGAACAGGCGCGCCTGGGAGATGGCGGCCGGGCCGATGAAGCCCGAGGTGTCGTTCACGTTGGGGCAGGCCTCCAGGCAGCAGCCGCACGTCATGCAGGTGCTCAATGTGTAGGCCCAATCCTGATCCGACGGCGACATGCGAGGGCCGGGTCCCAGGTCGTAGCTCCCCTGGATCGGGATCCAGCCTTTGATCTTGACCAGGTCGGAGAACATCCGCCGGCGGTCGACGATGAGGTCACGCTGCACGGGGAACTTCGTCATCGGGCTCAGGACGATCGGCTGGGCGAGCTGGTCCACGAGCGCGGAGCATGCCTGCCTCACCTTGCCGTTCACCAGCATCGTGCACGCGCCGCACACCTCCTCGAGGCAGTGCGATTCCCAGACCACGGGCGTGGTCCGCGCCCCCTGAGCCGTCACCGGCTTGCGCTGTATCTCCATCAGGCAGAAGATGACGTTCATGCTGGGCTGATACGGGAGGGCGAACTCCTCCCAGCGGGAAGGCTTTCCGGGTCCATCCTGCCGCCGCACCCGCACCCTGACGGTCTTCATCAATCACCTCGCTCGATATCGTCTAGCCGCCGTCCGCCGTGTAGACGCGCGCCCGCAGAGGGATCAGCGACGTGTCCACCGGTTCGTAAGAGATGACCGGGCCCTCCTTGCTCCAGGTGGCCCGCGTGGTCTTCAGGAACTTCGCGTCGTTGCGCTGAGGGAACGCCGGCTTGTAGTGCGCGCCACGGCTTTCGTCGCGCAGCAGCGCTCCCACCGTGATGACGCGGGCCAGCTCGAGCATGTTCCAGAGCTGGCGCGTGAAGATGAGGGCCTGGTTGGTCCATCGTCCCTTGTCGGGCACGCCGATGCGCCACCAGCGATCCATCATCTCGCGCAGCTTGTCGTCGGTCGCCTTGAGCCTGGCGTTGTCCCGCACGACGGTGACGTTGTCGGTCATCATCTCCCCCATCTCGACCCAGATCTGATAGGGGTTCTCGGGGCCGTTCATCTTCGCGATGCGGTCCTGAAGTTCGCTCCAGCGCCTGACTTCCTTCTCGAGAAACGCGGTGGATGGTGCCCGTGCAGGCTGGGCCTGGCCGGAGGCGAACCGCATCATCGAGGCGGCCGCCACCTGACCTCCGTAGATGCATGACAGCAGCGAGTTCGCCCCCAGCCGGTTCGCGCCGTGGTACTGGTACTCGCACTCCCCGGCGGCGAACAGGCCCGGGATGGTGCACATGTGATCGGAGTCCACCCACATCCCGCCCATCGAGTAATGCACGGCCGGGAAAACCTTCATCGGCTCCTCGCGCGGGTCCACACCGACGAACTTCTCGTAGATCTCCAGGATTCCGCCCAGCTTCTTGTCGAGCACGTCTGGCTGCAGGTGCGTCAGGTCGAGGTAGACGGCCCGCTCGCCGTTGACCCCCATCTTGAGGTTGACGCACACGTCGAAGATCTCGCGCGTGGCGATGTCGCGCGGCACCAGGTTGCCGTACTTGGGGTACTTCTCCTCCAGGAAGTACCACCGCTCGCTCTCGGGAATGCTCCGGGGGGATCTGCTGTCGCCCTGCTTCTTGGGGACCCACACGCGCCCCCCCTCGCCTCGGGCCGACTCGGACATCAGCCGCAGCTTGTCGGCGCCGGGGATGGCGGTCGGATGCACCTGGATGAACTCGCCGTTGCCGTAGACCGCTCCCATCTGATAGGCCGAGGAGGCCGCCGTGCCGGTGCAGGTGGTGGAGAGGGTGGACTTGCCGAAGATGATTCCGGGGCCTCCGGTGGCGAACAGCACCGCGTCGGCCGGCATGCCGTGCACGGACATTCCGGCCTGGTCGAGGGCCGCGATACCGCGGCACCGCCCGGCCTCATCCATCACCGGCCCGAGACACTCCCAGAACTCGAACTTGCGCACGAGGCCGGCCGCCTCGTGGCGGCGCACCTGCTCGTCGAGCGCGTACAGGATCTGCTGCCCCGTCGTGGCGCCGGCGAACGCGGTCCGGTTGTAAAGCGTGCCGCCGAACCGGCGGAAGTCGAGCAGCCCCTCTGTGGTCCTGTTGAACATCACGCCCATGCGGTCCAGCAGGTAGATGATCCCCGGGGCCGCGTAGCACATCCCCTTGACGAGCCCCTGGTTGGCAAGGAAGTCTCCGCCGTAGATGGTGTCGTCGAAGTGGATTTCCGGGGAGTCGCCCTCCCCCTTGATGTTCACGGCGCCGTTGATGCCGCCCTGGGCGCACACCGAGTGGGACCGTTTCACGGGGACGAAGGAGACCAGGTCGACTTCGTGCCCGGCCTCCGCCAGCCTGATGGTGGCCATCAGGCCCGCAAGGCCTCCTCCCACGACGATGAACTTCTGCTTGGCCATGGCTACTGAAAGAATCCTCTCAGGGAGTTGATGCCCATGCCGGCCACGATGATGCCCAGGGCCGCGCAGGCGTACGACGAGAGCCTCTGGGCCTTCCGCCCCGCCGTGATCCCCCACACGATGCCGAACGTCCAGAGTCCGTTGGCGAAGTGGAAGGCGGCGGCGATCACGCCCAGCACGTAGATGCCATAGTAGATCGGGTTGCTCAACAGCTCCTGCATGTGCTCGAAGAAATGCAGCTTGAGGTCCTCGTTGAAGAAGAGCTGGAACCGCGTCTCGTAGACGTGCACTCCAATGTAGACGAAGAGCATGATGCCGGACGCGCGCTGCAGCGCGAACATCCAGTTGCGAAAGAACGGGTACCGCGCGACGTTGTACTTCGCCTGCCAGGCGATGTAGGTGCCGTAGACCGCGTGGAACAGGATGGGCAGGAAGATGATAAATACCTCCATCCAGTGAACGTACGGCAGGCTTTGGAGCTTTAAGACCACCTCGTTGTAGGCGGCGGGGCCCTGGGTGGAGAAGGAGTTGGTGAAGAGGTGTTCCAGCAGGAAGGCGCCGATCGGCACCACGCCCGAGAGGGAGTGGACGCGCCGCGCCCAGAACGATGTCTGCTGCATTGTGGATGCGACTCCGTGTTCGCCGCGGGCAAGAGGCGGCATTATAGCGCGGTGACTTCGAAGCGTGTCGTCACTCGGTTCGTTGCTTGCCCCCCTGTCGTCGGGCCACCTTTTTCTCTACTTCCGTGAAAATATTCTGAGAACTCGCTTGACTTTCGGTAATGGCTTCGGTACCATTCGCGCGTCTTCCCTGCTGTTTCCTCTTGCTCCGAGAACTCTCGACCTTCCCCTCACGACACCTTCGGTGTCTGGTGGAGGTCCGCATGCCTGGCGCATCCGATCGCGAGGGTACACACACCATCGAGGGAATCTCCCGTGATGGTCTCGACGGTGATCCGCTCGTCGTGGATGAGAGCTCGCGCCTCGTTCCGGAGGAGACCTGCCGCGTCCCGGCTCCCGAGGAGCGCGCGGCCGGCTGGCGCAAGGCCAAGGCCTTCGAGGTGCACGCCGCCCTGAGGGAGCTACGCGCCGCCTCCCACATCATTGATGTGTGCCTCGCGCGGCTGCTGCGCCTGATGAACGGTTCGGGGCCCGGCTTCAGGCGGTGGGGGTGCAAGAACTTCGATCAGTACCTCACCCAGGAGCTGCGACAGCCGTCCGCCCGCAGGTTTCGGTATATGGTCTCCATCGACGAGGCCATCGTCACCAGGCCTCTGGTCAAGCTGGGCGATGCCTGGAAGAGAGGGCGCGTCTCGGTGTCTCAGGCCCGCGAGCTGATCCGGGTGATGACCCCCGACAACGAGCAGGAGTGGCTCGAGCGCGCCGGCTTGATGAGCGTGAAGGAGCTGCAGGGCGCGGTCCAGCGCGAGCTGGCCAGCACCGGACGAGATGGTGCCGCCGGGGTGGCGCGCGATGAGGTCCGGGCCGACGAGGCATGGGACAGGCGCGCCTTCGCCGGCACGCGTCCCGTGGATGATGCCTGGCAGGTGTGTGTCGAGACGTCGCGCCGCATGGCCGGCTACGAGATGCCGCTGGCCGACTGCGTGGACGACCTGCTGGCCGAGTACGCCGCTGCTTGCCCGGAGGTGCTGGCCGACATCCCGGTGGAGGAGCTGGCCCGGGATGCCGAGGAGGTGGCTGCGGGCCCGAACGATCACCCCGACGCACAGGAGATTCTCCGGAGGCTCTGGCGGCAGAGCGTGACGCAGACGGTGGAGGCCCGCCGCGATCTGGAGAAGCTCAGGCAGGCCGCGCGCGCCGCCCAGCTCGCCGTGAACCCGCTCGAGGGGCTCGTCGAGACGGGCCAAGCCGATCCGGACGATCTTCACCGGCGGATCCGATGGGTCCTGCGGGTGGGGCAGAACATCGCGTGGCACGAGTGCCGGCTGGTGCGGCTGATGGCGGGCCTGGCGTTGTTTGAATCGCTCGGGGCCACCTCCATGGAGTCGTACGCAACCATGATGGTGGGCTACTCCGTCAGGACGCTGCGCGCGACCCTCGCTTTGGCCCGCACACTGGAGAGGTTCCCGAAGATCGCCGCGGCGTTCAGGTGCGGGTGGATCACCGGGGCCGAGGCGCTGTCAATCGGCAAGGCAGCACGGCCGGGGACCCAGGGCGACTGGATCACCCGGGCGGCGTCCTCCACCCTTCAGGGTCTCAAGGCCGATGTCGCCTTCAGCCTGCAGGCGGAAGATGTGTTGGGGCTGCCTCCCGGCCGCCCGCTTCCCGATGCTGGAAACGGCGTGCGACCGTGCGCGCGGCCGCCGGCCGGCAGGACATGGGCAGGGCAGCCCGAGCCTGATCCGGAGGATGACTGCATGAGGGTGCGAAGATGTGCACCGCGGACAACCCAGAATATCCCGACATCGCCGCTTCGTAGGGTGGAGGGGGTGGATGGGTGGTACGCGGCGTTCTGCTCGGACCGGTCAGGAGTGACCCGGGCGATGCTGTCGGCGGGCGGGCCTCATCGCCCCATCACGTTTCACGCTCCCGAGGAGATCTGCCGCTGGTGGGACCTGACGCTGGCCCATTGCCGCCGCGGGGCATCCGAGCAAACCGTGCCCACCGACAGCCAGTGCGTGGCGCTGGTCCTTCTGAACTTCCTCGACGAGTGGGTCCGGCCCGAGGTGATCAAGAGCTCGCGCCGTTATCGCACCTTCACGCGCGACGGCTGGAGGTGCCAGGTTCCGGGATGCGGCTCGCGCGCGCATCTGCACGCGCACCATGTGATCTACAGATCGCGCAACGGGCCGGACGAGGGGTGGAATCTCGTCAGCGTCTGTCGATCCTGCCATGAGATGATCCACTCCGGATGCATCAGCGTGCGCGGGAGAGCGCCTCGCCAGCTCGAGTGGGCGATGGGGGTCAACGCGGCGGGAGACGTCAGGGAGCGCTTCCGCAACGGACTGAGGGTGGCGTGCGACCCGGCGTGGAAGACGGCGACGTCGAACGCCGCGCCGCGCACGGTCGCACCCGATGACTGGAGGCAGAGCTGCGACGCCGTGGCGTGAGAGAGCTGAATCATGAGCCACGGTTCTCAGGGGTGGGAGCTGGAGAGACGCTGCGGAGCGGGAGCGAGAGGTAGAAGGTGACGCCTCGGCCGGGCAAGCTGTTGGCCCACGTGACGCCGCCGTGCGCCGCGATGATGGCGCGCGCGTGCGCCAGCGTGCCGGGACGCGCGTCGCCCGTGAACAGGACCTCGCGCTGCACCTCGGTGAGGCCGGGGCCGGGCGCCTTGACGGCCAGCATCAGCGCGTGACGGCTCGCCTTGACGGTCACCCGCAGGCGGCCCGCTGCGTGAACGCTGCGGATCGCTTCCGAGATCATGCAGTGCACGGCCTCCTTGACGAGAAGCCGATCCAGCGGGTACTCGGGAATCTCCGCGCCGATCTGGTGAGTGACGGTGAGGGACCGGGCGGCCAGCTCACGGTCCGCCTCCTTGAGGCATTCCTCCACCACCTGGTCGAACCGCTCCGGCACCCGGATGATGCTCAGTGACATTGCGGAATCCACCTCAGTAGGAAGAGCTCGCGAGCTTCTCCTTGGCCAGGCGATGCGCTCCGCCTTCCTCGAACCAGTCCTTGGTGATGTCACACCAGAGCGCGAGGCCTTTGAAGCCCCCGAACGGCGCATAAAACCGCTCGATGCGATTGTCCTTCACCTTCCGGCCGCGGTGATACATGCGCGAGAACTTGCGGCGGCACCAGGAATCGATGCCGAGTCCGTCGTACCGCCCCAGCAGCTTGAGCATGTTGTCCGCGACGTACCCGCCCGCTCCCTTCACCGAGAGGATCTCCTTGCGGATTTCCGGAGTGCTCCGGCGCGGGTCATTCCACGCCTCCGGATCGATCGCGCCGGCCGCCACATCCCGCGCGAGATCGCGCAGGAACGGTCCTCTGTATCCCGCCCGCACCACGTCGCGATAGAAACTCGGCCGCTCCTGCGCCATCGCCCCGGGCCCGGGAAATGTCCTCATCCCTTCAGGCGCGGGACGCCCGAGCCTCGATACCAGCGCCTCGACCATGACCCGCGTGAGGGTCCACGTGCAGTTGGTGGTGCAGATCATCTTCACCAGGTCCTCGAAAACCGTGGGCGATCTCATCAGCCGGCCGGCTCCGGCTCCCTCGACCCACTTGAGGTCCGGGCGATCCACGCGCGCGGCCGTCTGGTAGAACGAACCAAAATCCTCGTCCAGCCTGAGCATGTGACACACGGCCCTCGCGGCGCCGGCCAGGTCCATGCGCCCCGGGTCGCGCGATGTTGTCACGCGCACGTTCAGGGTCCGGTGTCCCTGCGCATCCTGGCCCGCCGTCACCCGGAGCGCCGCCGGCCCGGCGCCCGGCAGCTCGACGGCGCGCAGCAAGACACCCGACTCGGGGTCCCACGAAAACGGCGGCAGGTCGTACCAGCCGTG
>JAWPNA010000215.1:0-13422 GCA_045402695.1 Acidobacteriota bacterium | reverse complement strand
CGTCGCTCGTCGTCAACGACCACACGGGTCAGTCTCCTCCTCGCTCCTTGCCTGCGGCTCGCAAGCCCCGTGCGCGCGGCCCAAGCCATGACTCGGACACACTCCTAGCCCTTGCCGTAGGCGCACAGCCGTCGCACGCGGCACTCCCCGCAGAGCGGCCGTCCGGCCTTGCACACTCTCCTTCCGTGGTTGATCAGGTTGATGTGAAAAGGCAGGACATCGGCAGGCGGCGTCAGCTCCTGCATGATCCGGTGCGCCGTCTCGGGGGCGGCCTTCTCGGGGACGAGGCCCAGCCGCTTGGTGATCCGGAAGATATGCGTGTCGACGGGGAAGGCGGGCTGGCCGAGGGAGAAGACCTGCACGCACCGGATCGTCTTGAGGCCCACTCCCGGAAAGACGCGCAGGTAGGCCTCGACCTGATCCATCGTCATCCCCCGCAGGGCCTCGAGCGTGTGGCTGCCTTGATCCAGCCGTACGCGGCGAAGCGCCGCCTGGATCACCTGGCTCTTTGTGGGGGCGAGGCCTCCCACTCTGATGGCGCGTTCCAGCTTCCCGCGAGGCGCGGAGGCGATGGCCTCCCACGAAGGGAAGCTCCTCCACAGCGACTCCCACGCGCGGTCCCGGTTCACGTCGTTGGTATTTTGTGAGAGGATCGTGAAGATCAGCTCTGAAAGAGGGTCCTTGGGCGCGCCCGCGGCCGGCCGGCCGTACGAGGCCTCGAGCGCGAGGATGATCCTCTTCGTGAGCTTTCTCAGCTCGACGGAGGTGCCGGCGGCGACCAGGAGGTCGCCGTGTCGGGCCGCGCCTCCACCTTTTCCACGTACCAGTCGCTGGGCGCCGCCGCGGGCCGCTTCACGCCCTGCAGTGTCACGAGTGTCCATTGCAGATCCACCGTGGCGAGGAGTTTCAATATCGAGGGGTCATCATACCCCGTGGCGAAGTTGACCACCTTGCCGAAAGGATACCCCAGCAGGTACATGCGGCCTCCACTCGGGAGATTTCCCCACGGAATGCGGTCGTAATTGGTGATGGCGCGGCTGGTGATCACCGCGCGCGTGTTGCCCCCCTCGAAGCGCACGTTCAGCGGCATCGCGGCGGCTCCCTCCCTGCCCAGCCCGATGCCCCGGATGAGGGCCACCCCCATGAGATCCGGCGCCATCTCCCCCATCGACTTCGACTGCTCCCAGAGCATGTAGCCACGCTCCATCATTTCCTCGTAGCGCTTCGTCACCACGGCCTTTTCCTCGGAGCTTGCCGCCTCCTTGAGGTCGCGTTGATATGGGGCCGAGCTGGCGAGGGCCCGCCCCACGTCGTTGAGGCTCACCGCGGAGATGTAGGTCTCCATCGTGACGTAAAGGGTGTTGGCGCTCGGGGCGCACGAGGCGAGAAGGGAGATGGCCGGGATGAGGGCGAGGGCGCGCCTCACGATCCGCCGCGCCCCGCTCCCGTGATGGCTCCGTCGCGCAAGGTGACGTCGTCCTCGGTGCCGCTTTCTCCATCGGCGCCCGCCGAGACGACCGAGTAGGTCCTGCCGTCGCACGCGTACGTCATCGTGTTGCCCCATGCGTCCTCGGCCTGCAGCAGCGGCAGGTATCGAGGCGACAGCTCGGCGCTGATGCTGGCAAGCGACGACCCTTCCGGGCATACACCGTCGTGATCCACCGCGTACTGAGTGAGGGCCGTGCGGAGCTGCTCGAGCCGGTTCAACGTGCGTTCCTTGTGGGCGCGGTCCATCCCCCGGGCGGCCGCGGCCGCGGCCTCCTCGGCCACGCTGGGCTCACGGCTTCCACCGCCGCACCCCGGGCAGGCCATCACGCCCAGTGAGGCGAGGAGAGCCGCCAGGATCAGCTTGCCGCCCGACATCAGCAGCAACCGTCGGGGCCGCACGCCTCGCCCCCGGGCCGCAGCGTGACCTGGTATTGCTGCCCCTTGCTCTCGCGCGGGTGGCGCTTCCCGGTGCGCGAGCAGTCGAAGGGCTGCGCCGCTTCCGGGGCAACAGGCTGACGAGGCTCGATGAAGAAGATCGAGTCGCGGTACGGTCCATTCCTGAGAAGGTCGAAGGTCTTCTCGCACACGGCCACGCGCTCCCCGCGGCGCAGCACGTGATGGTCGTCGTCGGTCACCTGCGACCAGGGCCCCTTGTAGATGACGGCCTGGTTGCGCTCCCAGCAGGGACCCTGCTTTCCCTTGTGTGCGGTGACGGTCACCGAGCGGAACTCGATTCCCCCCACGACTGCGAAGGGAGCCGTGGCCCAGGTCTCGATCGCGACCGCGTGAAAGCCCGCCTCCTCGAACGCCCGCAGGAACTCCTCTTCCACGAAGGCGCCCGAGATGCACCCGCTCCAGAGCTCCGGGTCGTTCTTCAGATGCTGCGGCACCGGTTCATCGGCCACGATGTCGGAGATCGCCACGCGCCCCCCTCGCTTGAGCACGCGGAACATCTCCGTGAACATCGCCCGCTTGTCGTCGGGCCGAACCAAGTTCAGCACGCAGTTCGACACGATGACGTCCACGGAGTCGCCGGCCACCAGCGGCCGGGCTGCGCGAATCTCATCCTCGTACTCCCGCAGCCGGATGAGATCGGTCGAGCTGGTCACGGGGTGCCGGCGCAGATGCTCGTCCACCAGATCCATGTCCAGCTTCAGATCCTGGATCCGCCCCTTCCTGAAGGCGACGTTGTGATACCCGATGCGTGCCCCGACGGCCTGTCGGTGCCGGCGCGCCACCGCGAGCATCTCGTCGTTGAAGTCCACCCCGATGACCTCGCCTTCCGGCCCGACGATCTGGGACGCGATGTAGCAGATCTTGCCCGCCCCGCTTCCCAGGTCGAGCACCGCGTCGCCGCGCCTGAGGTGGGAGGTCGGATCTCCGCATCCGTAGTCTTTTGCGATGATCTCCTCGGGCAGCGCCTCGAGGAGTTTCGGGTCGTAGGTGACCGGACAGCACAGCGCCGTCTCGACCTCCCGTGCTCCTCTCTCGTAGCGTTGCCTGACCGCCTTCTCCACGCTCGGCGCTGCCTCGGTGGCGAGCTGCTCGATCTCCTGGGTGTCCATCCAAGTCCTCCTGTCAGGTTCGCAACTCGCCGCGCTCTCGGAGTCGTGCGCTCAGACTTTCCGCGGGGACGAGTGAGCTGTTGCCAGTGCCGGCCGTGGGTCGGATTGTACCCTTCCCTGTTGGGCCTCACAAGCCACGCGCCAGGCCGGGATCGGCTCACGCTGTGGTACTCTGATGCAGGTTGGACCCCAGAGGCTTCGGTATCAGGGTTCTCGAATGGAGCGGTCCCAGATTCATCGATGGTGCGCCGGCCCGCGCGTCGGGACACAGGGGCCTCCTGCGTGAGGCGGGCCAGCTTCATCCTCGCGGCGGCCCTGCTCGCCGGCTGCGTCGCGGATCGCTCGAGGGCCGGCAAGGAGACCGACGGGAACATGAACGAGCTGCGCGGCGAGATGGTCGCCACACAGATCGAGGCCCAGGGGATCAGGGACCCGCAGGTCCTGCGCGCGATGCGAGTTGTGCCGCGCCACGTCTTCGTCCCGCTCGAGCTGCGCGCGCACGCCTACGAGGACCGCCCGCTGCCGATCGGCGAGGAGCAGACCATCTCTCAGCCCTACATCGTGGCGCTGATGACCGAGCTGGCCCGCGTGAAAGAAGGGGCCAAGATCCTCGAGGTGGGCACCGGCTCGGGATATCAGGCCGCCGTCCTCGCGGAGATGGGGGCCGAGGTGTTCACGATCGAGATCATCCCCGCGCTGGCCGCCCGCGCGAAGGAAGCGCTGGAGGGCGCCGGATACAGGACCATCCATTACCGGGTCGGAGACGGCTATGCTGGCTGGCCCGAGGCCGCCCCCTTTGACGCCGTCGTCGTCACCGCGGCGCCGGGTCACGTCCCCCAGCCGCTGATCGATCAGCTCAAGGTGGGCGGCTTCCTCATCATCCCGGTCGGCACCTCGAGCCAGTACCTCGAAGTCATCACTCGCACCGAGGGGGGGACCGAGCGCCAGGAGGTCACCCCGGTGCGCTTCGTCCCGATGACCGGGAAGGCCCAGCAGCAGGACCGGCCCTGATCTCCGGCCGCGCGGCCGTTCAGTCGCTCCCTGAGCTTTCGGAGGCCGGCGCGCCGGATGCGGAGCCGGCGCCGCCTGCTATAATGCCGCCCCTGTCGCGCAGCCTTTCGCAAAGGACCTGATGCCGGGGGAGCCCGCATGGCCAAGCTGATCACGCCTCGAGCCGAGGACTACTCGCGCTGGTACACCGACGTGGTGTTGCAGGCGCAGCTCGCGGACTACTCGCCGGTGCGCGGCTGCATGGTGATCCGCCCCCTCGGGATGGCCCTGTGGGAGAACATGCAGAAGGCGCTCGACGGCATGTTCAAGGCCACTGGCCATCAGAACGCCTATTTCCCGCTGTTCATCCCCGAGTCGTTCCTGCACAAGGAGAAGCAGCACGTCGAGGGGTTCGCTCCCGAATGCGCCGTGGTCACGCACGGCGGCGGCGCCAAGCTGGAAGAGCCGCTGGTCGTGCGCCCGACGTCGGAGACGATCATCTACTCCATGTACGCCAAGTGGATCCAGTCGTACCGCGACCTGCCGCTCCTCATCAACCAGTGGTGCAACGTGGTGCGCTGGGAGATGCGCACGCGCCTCTTCCTGCGCACGCTGGAGTTCCTGTGGCAGGAGGGGCACACCGCGCACGCCACCGAGACGGAGGCCGAGCAGGAGGCGATCCAGATGATGGGCGTCTACGACACCTTCGCTCGCGACTACATGGCGGTTCCCTGCCTCAAGGGGATCAAGAGCGACGCGGAGAGATTCGCCGGCGCGGTGAGGACGTACTGCATCGAGGCGCTCATGCAGGACAACAAGGCGCTGCAAGCCGGGACGTCGCACAACCTCGGCCAGAACTTCGCCAAGGCGTTCGAAGTGAGGTACCAGACCGAGGCGGGCGAGCTGGAGTACGTCTGGAACACATCCTGGGGCGTCTCCACGCGCCTCATCGGAGCGCTCGTGATGGCGCATGGCGACGATCAGGGGCTCGTCCTGCCGCCGCGCTTAGCTCCGACGCAGGTGGTTGTGGTTCCCATCTTCAAGGAGAGCGAGCGCGAGCAGGTCGTGGCGGCCGCCGCGCGAATCGTCCATGACCTCTCGCCGGCGGTCCGCATCCAGGCCGACACGCGCGATGGCGTGCGCCCGGGCTACAAGTTCAACGAGTGGGAGATGAAGGGGGTGCCGCTGCGCCTCGAGCTGGGGCCGCGGGACATCCAATCGGGCCAAGTCATGGCCGCCAGGAGGACCGGCGGCGGCAAGACACCGGTGGTTCTCTCATCGCTCGCCACCGCGGTGCCGCTGATGCTGGAGGAGATCCAGAAGGAACTCTATGATGTCGCCAGCCAGCGGTTGTCGGACAACACGCGGCCGGTGGACAACTACGACGACTTCAAATCGCTCGTCGAGGAGAAGGGCGGGTTCCTGCTGGCCCACTGGTGCTTAGGTGCGACATGCGAGGCCCGGGTCAAGGAGGAGACGAAGGCCACCATAAGGTGCATCCCTCTCGATGGGGCCGCCGAGGCGGGCGCCTGCCTCGTGTGCGGCGGCTCATCCACCCGGAGAGTCTACTTCGCGCGGGCCTACTGACGCGGATGCGGATCTTTTGCACGCCCGTCACCCGCCTCGCCCTGATGCCCGCGGCGGCTGTTCTTCTCGCCGCCTTCCCGCCTGCTCTTTGTGCCGACGCTCCCGCCGTTCGAATCGTCTCTCCCACGTCGGCGGACACGCTCCTGGGCAAGATCGAAATCGTCGTGGCGGTGGAGGCGCCCGCCGGCGTATCGATCCTGAAGGTCGAGTTGTACGCCGACGACCGTCTCATGGCGACGCTGCTGGACGCTCCGTACCAGTTCACGTGGGATGCCGGCGACAGTCTCAAGTCCCGGACCCTGCGGGCCAAGGCCTACGCAGGCAACGGCGCGACCGCGTCGGACAAGGTGGTCACACGGGCGCTGCCGGGCGCTCAGCGGGCGCGCGTGACGCTTGTCGAGGTGTACGCGACCGTGAGGGACTCCCGCGGCGTCTACATGACCGATCTCACGAAGGACGATTTCACCGTGATCGAGTCGGGGGCGCGCCAGGAGATCGCGGTGTTTTCCGTCGAACGCAAGCCCGCGCACCTCGTCCTGCTGGTTGATGCCAGCGCCTCGATGGGCAGGGAAGGCAGATTGACGATCGCGCAGGAGGCGGCCGTCGGGTTCGTCGAGGCGATGGACGCGGCTGATACGGCGGCCGTTGTGACTTTCAACGACACCGCGCGCCTCTTGAATGAGCGGACATCGGACAAGCATGCGCTCGAGGCAGGCATCCTCTCCATCGAGGCGAAAGGGGGCACGGCGTTGTACGACGCGCTGGTGGCCGGCGTGGAGCTGCTCAAGGGGATCGAGGGACGCAAGGCCCTCATCCTCCTGTCGGACGGCCGCGATGAATCGTCGGACGGGCTGGGGCCCGGGTCCGCCGCCTCGTTCGAGCAGGCGCTGGAGGCGATCCTCAAGAGCGAGACAGCGGTGTACGCCATCGGCACCGGCGAGGGGCTGGCCGAGGAGTTCGACTACGACCACCGCCGCACGGTCGGGCAGATCCTCGAGGAACTCGCCCTTCACAGCGGGGGCCGGTCGTACCTCGTGAAGAAGGCCTCCCGGCTGAAGGAGGCGTACCGGCTGATCGAGGACGAACTGCGTCATCAGTACACGCTGGCCTATTACCCGCCCACCGAGACAGCCGGCGACAAGTCCGGCCCCCCCGGATGGCGCCCCATCGAGGTGCGCGTGGCGCGGCCCAAGGCGCGCGTCACGGCACGGGCGGGATACTATGTGAAGTGAGGTGGGAGACCGCCGCCGAGGCCTCCGCTCACGCGACAATCGGTCGCATCCTGATCAACTGCCTTGACGCGTGAGGAGGTATTACGTATTGTCATACCAGGAGGATGGACATGGCGAGATCGAAGGTCGCGGTTTCCATTGACGAGACAACACTCCGTCGCCTGGATCAGATGGTACGGCAACGGCTATTCCCTAGTCGCAGCCAGGCAATCCAGGAGGCTGTCTCGGAGAAAATTGAGCGCCTGGAGCATAGCCGGCTGGCGCAGGAGTGCCGCAAGCTCGACCCCCGCTTCGAGAAGGCTCTCGCGGAGGAAGGTCTTTCTCGAGAGTTGGCAGAATGGCCCGAATACTGAGGGGAGAGATTCGATGGGCCGATTTGAACCCAGTGCGCGGTCATGAGCAAGCTGGGCGTCGCCCTGTCCTGATCCTCAGTCAGGACGTGTTCAACGAGCGATCGGGGACCGTCATCGCAGTCGCGCTCACCAGCCGGTCACAGCGAGCGGGCTTCCCCTTGACGCTTGAACTTCACCCAGGAGCCCTCCCGAAGCGAACCTGGGCGAAAATCAGCCAGATCCGGACACTCTCCGTGGAGAGGATCGGGAAGAAGCTCGGCAAGACAACACCCGAGGAGATCGCGCAGATCCTCGAAGGCCTGTTTGAGGTCTTGGGCGGCTGATAACTCCCTCGCGCCTCCCCCTTCAATGCGGCCGGCTCACGGCCGGCTCAGACGCCTCACGTCCCGCCGAAGCCGATGGCGACCTTGCCGTCCTCCAGGATCACCGGCACCTCGCGACGTCCCTTGCTCAGCGTCAGCATCTCCTCCAGCAGCTTTGCGTCCTTCTTGACATCCAGGTACTCGTGCGCGACCCCCCGCGCCTCGCAGTCCTCACGGGCCGCCGTCGTGTAGGGTCAGCCGTCCTTGCCGTAAATCTTCACCGTCTTTTGCATCAGCGCCTCCTTCAATGAGTGTGTCCACGGGCCTCAGCGGTAACCCGCGAACCGGGCCATCTGGACGATCTCCCCCGCCCGCTGCCTCACGGTGGCGATCGCCTCTAAGAACCGCGGGTCGGTCCGCAGTCCATCGAGGGCATCGCTGTTGGCGAGCACCTGCGAGGCGAAGCAGCCGCGGTCAACGGAGCGCCTCAGCCATTGCAGCGCCTCTTCACGGTGCCCCACCAGCGCCAGCGCCTGCGCGACCAGCTCGGAGTAGTCCCAGTCGCGCAGGTAGACGTCGCGGTTCTTCTCGATGATCCGCGTGACGGCCTCGGCGTTGCCGGTCCGGGCATGTGCAAGCATCCGCACCAGGTCGGTGAACGGGACGTTGCTGGACACCTCCTCGAGCGCGGCGGCCCATCGCAGCCCTGCGGCGGCGTCCCCGGTCGTGAACGCGAGGAGGCCGAGGTGCATGATCGGCTGCTCGGGCGAGCGACCCCGCCCCCTCCGGTCCAGGGCATCCTGCTCGAGCAGCGACACGAGCTGAGATGTCCAGCCCTCAGACAGTGCGATGTAGAGGTCCACCCACCCCAGCTCGATGGAGGGATCCGCCTCGCGCGCCCGATCGCGCAGCTTCACGGCGGCCGCCCCCGCCCCCGCCGCGGACATGTGCAGCGCGATCTGGCGAAGCGCCGCCGGGTGATCCGGATCGAGCTGGAGCGCGCGTAGCGATTCGCGCGTGGCGCCCACGGGGTCGCCCGCCGCCGCCATCGCGTAGCTGAGGGCGTAGTGGCACTCGGGATCCATGTCGTCGAGAAACACCGCGCGCCGGCCGGCAGCTATCGCCCGGTCGGTCCAGGAGCTGTCCGGCGAGAATCCTCCCAGGCTCACGTTGGCGCTGGCCTCCGCAAGCGCGGCGTGCGCGCGCGCGAATCCCGGATCGGCGGCGACGGCATCCTCCAGCAAGGGGACCGTCTCGCGGATCGATCCGCTCTCCAGCGTGGCGATCTTGCCGCGCGCGAGGGTGTAGAGATAGTGCGCCGAGGCCACGGAAGTCCCCGTGGCGCCTTCCCATGGGCGCTCGTCCTCGATCGTGGAGGGAAGCAGCGCCCCCAGCGTCTCTTCAGCCACGATCTGCTCCACCTGCATCAGGTCGGTCAGGCTCGACTCAAGATGGTGGTCCAGCAGCGTGGCTCCCGTGCCCAGGTCGAGGAGTTTGATGGTCACTCGAAGGCCGCCGCCCGCCCGCTCGTAGCTCCCCATCATGACGGCCCCCGCGCCGAGCCTCCGCCCCATCTCGACCGGGCCGCCTCCGTCCTGCCTCGACGAAAGCGTCGCGCTCATCGGGAGGGCTCTCAGGCCGGGGATGCCCGCGAGGCGGGTGATGATCGCGTCGGCCAATCCGACGCCGAGGAACGCCGTGTTGGGATCCGGGGTAACCGACTTGAACGGAAGGACTGCCACCACGCGTGCGCCTCCGCGCGCGGTGGAGGCCGTCCGCTCCGGCGCCATCCCCGTGGCGGGATCGGAGAACCAGATGCCGAGGTACAGCGTGCCGGCGAGAGCCAGAACCGTGCCCCCCAGCACCGCCAGCACCGCAACCCGGCGGCCGCGTGCCGCCTGGCCACGCGAGATAGGCCGGCCGTCCATCGTCTGCTTGATCCTCCCGAACCACGACTGTACAATGGCCAGAATTTCCGTGCTGCCAGCAATTTACAGGGAATCCATGCATACAGTCAAAAGCCTCGGTGACCGCCCCGTGGTCATCAACAGCATCCCCTTCGAGATCGAAGAGAAGCGTGTGCTACGCGAGCTGAGGATCCCGCGCCTCAAGTACGTCAAGGAGCTGAAGGAAGAGGGCGTGGCGCGCGCCATCAAGTTCGCCATCAACACCGCCTACACCTTGATCCACGGTCGGGCCTGCTACAAGACGTACAAGATCATCGAGGTGCGCACGGACAGGGTTGTCCTCGCCGGGTCGGAGACTCTTCTCGCCGGCGGCAACATGGTGAAGCTCCTGTCGAAGTGCGACTTCGCAACGCTGCTGGCCTGCACGATCGGCCCCGAGCTGGAAAAGAAGGTGGATCAGATCAAGAAGACGCACACCGCCGACGCCTACTTCCTCGACGTCGTGGGAGGGTGGATGGCCGACTACATGGCCGACCGGGTGGACTCCATCGTGCAGAGCGAGATCCTGAGGCGCGGCTACGCCCGGACGATGAGGTACAGCCCCGGATACGGCGACTGGGATCTGACGTCCCAGCACGAGATGCTGCGGCTGGTCGGGGCGTCCACGATCGGGCTCTCCTGCACCGAGACCGCGATCCTGCAGCCGCGCAAGTCGGTCACCGCGGCGGTGGGATGGGAGCGCAAAGGATGATCCTCGAGAGGCTCCGCAAGGGTGTCATGATCCTGGACGGCTCGATGGGTGCGCTGCTGCAGGGCCGCGGGCTTCCCGCGGGGTACGCCCCCGACTTGTGGAACCTCGAGCGGCCCGACGTGATCCTGAGCGCGCAGACCGAGTATGCGCAGGCGGGCGCCGACATCCTGCTGACCAACACCTTCGGCGCCAGCCGCCGGCGGCTGGCGGAGTACGACGCTTCCGGACGGCTCAAGGAGATCAACGAGGCCGCCGTCGCTATCGCGCGCAAGGCGGGAGGCGCCAAGGTCCTGGTGGCCGGCGACATCGGGCCGTGCGGCACCACGGTGCAGCCTTTCGGAGAGATCCCCTTCCAGGAGGCGTACGAGATCTTCCGCGAGCAGGCGCAGGCTCTGATCGCCGCCGGCGTAGACCTGCTCGCCATCGAGACGATGTTCGACCTGCAGGAGATGAAGGCCGCGGTGATGGCGTGCAACGACGTCCGCGGCAAGGTGCCTCTGCTGGCGTTCATGACCTTCACGCAGGACGGCCTGACGGACACCGGGACCGATCCTGTCACGGCGGCAACGGTGCTCGAAGGCCTGGGCGTGGACATCGTCGGCGCCAACTGCTCCACGGGCCCAGAGCACATGATGCCGGTGATCCAGAAGATGGCCCTGGCCACGCGCCTGCCGATCGCGGTGCAGCCCAACGCCGGGCTCCCCATCCAGAAGGACGGCGTCACGATCTTCCCGATGTCCGCGCAGGAGATGGCTGCCTTCGTGCCGAGGTTCCACGAGGCCGGCGCCGGCATCATCGGGGGCTGCTGCGGCACCACCCCCGACTACGTGAACCTGGCCGCACGCCAGGTCAAGGGGAAGCCGCCCGCGGCGCGCTCTTACACTCCCGGGCTGCGCATCACGAGCCGCATGAAGACGCTTGTGATCGGGGCCGGCCATCCGTTCCGCATCATCGGCGAGAAGATCAATCCCACCGGCCGCGCGAAGTTTGCCGCCGCCATCGCGGAGGGGCGGATGGACCTCGTGGTGGCCGAGGCGCGCAAGGAGTTCGAGGCGGGCGCCGACGCGCTGGACGTGAACGTCGGCGTGCCGCTCACCGACGAGCCGGCCCTGATGGGCAAGGCCATCACCGCGATCCAGAACGTGGTGGACCTGCCGCTGGTCATCGACTCGTCGTACGTCGAGGCGCTCGAGCAGGGCCTCATCAACTATCCGGGCAAGGCCCTGGTCAACAGCATCAACGCGGAACTGGAGCGCATCGAGCTGATCTTCCCTCTGGTGAAGAAGTACGGGGCGGCCGTGATCGCCCTGTGCGCCGAGAACGAGATCCCGGAGAAGGCCGTCGACCGGCTGAAGAACGCCGAGAGAATCCTCAAGTACGCGGAGACGTACGGCGTCAGCAAGGAGAACATCGTCTTCGATCCGCTGGCGCTGGTGGTGTCTGCGATGCAGACCGGCTCCGCTCAGACCCTGGAGACGATCCGGCTCATCGGGCGTGACCTGGGATGCCCGACGTCACTCGGACTCAGCAACGTGTCGTTCGGCCTGCCCAACCGGGGGCTCATCAACCAGACGTTTATCTCGATGGCCGTGGCCGCGGGGCTCGACGCGGCCATCATGAGTCCATACGACGTAGAGCTGAAGCACGCGCTGTCCGCCGCCTCTCTGTTCGCGGGACGCGATCCCGAGTGCAGGCGATTCATCAGCGTCCAGATGCAATTGGACGCCGAGGAGAAGTCGGCGGCCTCGATCGCCGAGGAGGCCGCGCGGCCCCGCTCCACCGAGGACCGGATCTACGAGGCGGTCGTCGAGGGGGACCGCGACAGCATCGAGAGGCTGGTCAACCAGGCGCTCGGCGAAGGTTCGGACCCCTTCCACCTTTTCGTGGACATCATGACGCCCGCCATCCGCCACCTGGGGGATCTGTTCGGCGCGCGCAAGAAGTTCATCCCCCACCTGGTGGCGGCCGCCGACACAATGAAGAAAGGGGTGGCGATCCTGACGCCGCTGCTGGAGGCGAGCGGGCAGATCGAGCGGAAGGGCACGATCGTGATGGCCACCGTGAAGGGGGACATCCACGACATCGGCAAGAGCGTGTGCGCCATCATGCTGCGCAACTTCGGCTTCGTGGTGCACGACCTGGGCCGCAACGTGCCGATGGAGACGATCCTGGCCGCGGCCAAAGAGCACGAGGCCGACATCATCGGACTGTCCGCCCTGATGACCACCACGATGATGCAGATGAAGGTCGTCTCGGACGCCGTGAAGGCGCGCGGCTTTTCATACAAAGTGCTGGTGGGAGGGGCGGTGGTGACGCCGCGCTTCGCCACCGAGATCGGCGCCGACGGCTACTCCAAGGACGTGGGCGACTGCGTTTCCGCGGCGGAGGCGCTCGTGGAGGGCCGCACGGCGGGGCTGCTGTCGGCCGCAAGCTGACGGAGGGACCAATTCCACTCCCCTGCCCGGTCTGCTTGCCCTCCTCCTGACCCTGTTCGCGGGCGGCGCCGCTCCGGTCTCCCGCAACCTCGACGCTTCCTTGGCGTAGGCGCTGATCCAGGAGGCCCTGAAGGCAGACCCCGACTACGGTCCCACGCGCCTGACCCTGGGCGACCTGCTGATGGATGCCGGCAAACCAATCGACGCCGAGGCGCAGCTCCAGGCGGTGCGGCTAGACCCCGCGCTCGCGCTCGCCCCGCGGCTGGTGGCCGCCGCCTCGGCCTGGAGCGCCTGCTGGCCGCCTACTCGAACCAGCAAGAGGCCCGCGTGTTGCTCCGGCGGATCGACGCGCGGCAGCAGTAGAGGTGACCACACACGACGACACGATGGCGAGAAGGGAGGACGACCATGATCATCGGTGGGCACTCGATCATCTACAGCAAGGGCCCTGAGGCCGATCGAGCCTTTCTGAGAGACGTTCTCAAGCTGACCAACGTCGACGTCGGTCACGGATGGCTGATCTTCGGATTGCCCTCCGCGGAGGTGGCCGTCCATCCGTCCAACGAGAACAACGTGCATGGGTTCTTTCTGATGTGCGACGACGTCCAGGCGTTCCTCGCCGAGATGGGGAGGCACCACATCGCCTGCGAGCCGGTGCAGGACCGAGGCTACGGGCTGGTCACCCAGGTGACTCTTCCGGGCGGTGGGAAGCTCGGTGTCTATCAGCCTCGACACGCGCGGCCGAAGGCGATGAGCGCGGAGCCGGTGAAGCGCACGGTGAAATCCGCAGGAGCAGAGCGCAAGAAGAAGGT
>JAWPNA010000363.1:0-10434 GCA_045402695.1 Acidobacteriota bacterium | reverse complement strand
CCAGGCTTACCCGACGACTCCTTACACGGACTTGTCGAGCCGCGCCCTGGGTTCCGTATCGCGCGCCTACTACGAGCCCGCGGCGGACAAGCTGTACGCCGCCTACAACTATCCCGGGGTCGTCGCCCACGTCGGCGGCATATCCCTGAAGGATGGCACCGTCGAGAAGATCCATGAGATCAAGGGGCCCATGATCTACAGCGTGACCTCGCTCGCGTACGACCCCCTGGGCAAGATCCTTTACTACACCACCGACAACAACGCCTACCGCGACCTGTACGCCCTGGATCCCGCCACCGGGAAGGCGCGGATGCTTCTGAAGGACGCCCGGATCGGAGAGATCGTATTCAACCCCGTGGACCGATCGATCTGGGGCGTCCGCCACTTCAACGGGATCGCCACTCTCGCGCGCGTCCCGCACCCCTACAAGGAGTGGAACCAGGTTCAGTCCTGGCCCTACGGGACGGTGATGTACGACCTGGACATCTCACCCGATGGCCGCCTGCTGTCGGCGTCGGTGGGCGAGATCGACGGCCATCACAACCTACGTGTGTTCGAGATCGACGCCCTGCTGCGGGGTGACACGACCCCGGTCGCCCAGGTGGACTTCGGGACCACGATTCCCTCGAACTTCGTCTTCTCCGCCGACGGCAAGTACCTCTTCGGGAGCTCCTACTACACCGGTGTGTCGAACATCTTCCGCTATGAGATCGCCCAGGGCGCTCTCGAGGCGGTCAGCAACTGTGAGACGGGGATGTTCCGGCCGGTGCCCATGACCAACGACAGCTTGATCGTCTTCCGCTATACGGGGGAGGGGTTTGTCCCGTCGAAGATCCAGGCCACGCCGCTGCAGGACGTGAGCGCGACCACGTTTCTGGGAGAGCGCCTCGCGGACGAATATCCCGTGGTGAAGGACTGGAAGCTCGGCTCGCCCGCTGCGATTCCTCTGGATTCGCTCATCACGCGCCAGGGCGGCTACAAGTCGTTCAAGAACATGAGGCTCGATTCGATCTACCCGGTCGCGGAGGGATACAAGGATTCCTCCGCGTTCGGGTTTCGCGCCAACATCTCCGATCCGATTCTCCTCAACCGCGCGTCAATCACGGCCTCCTACACCCCGGCCGAAAGCCTGCCGTCGGACGAGCGCCTGCACATGCACCTCAAGTACCAACGGAACAACTGGACGACCAGCTTCAAGTGGAACGACGCGGACTTTTATGACCTGTTCGGTCCGACCAAGACGAGCCGGAAGGGATACTCTCTGGGAACGGGGTTCAGAAAGGTCCTGATCTACGATGAACCCAGGAACCTCGACCTGAGCGTCAACTCCGCCTACTACGGCAATCTTGAAAAGCTGCCGGATTACCAGAACATCGACGCAACGTACGATAGGCTGCTCAGGACCAACATCGGGCTCAGCTACAGGAACATGCGGGCCTCCATCGGCGCCGTCGAGTACGAGAAAGGGATCAAGGCCGAGGCGCTCGTCTCGAACAACTACGTCAATGGCCGTTTGGTTCCCAGCATCGTCGGCAACTTCGACGCCGGTTTTCCCACTCCCCTGCACAATTCCTCGATTTGGCTGAGAAACTCGGTGGGGGCGGCTTTCGGGGATCTGGACGACCCGTTCGCCAACTTCTTCTTCGGCGCGTTCGGCAACAACTGGGTCGATCAGGGATCGATCAAGCGGTACCAGCAGTACGACAGCTTTCCGGGAATCAACCTGAACGAGGTGGGCGGGAGAACCTTCGCCAAGTCGATGCTCGAATGGAACCTGCCTCCGTTGCGCTTCAAGAGCCTCGGCTCTCCTGGCTTCTACGTCCCCTGGGCCCGGGCGTCGCTGTTCGGCGGCGGCATCCAGACGAACCTTGATGAGGAGAGCGCCGGGAGGAAACTGGCGAACATCGGGACCCAAGTGGACGTCAGGCTCACCTTTCTCTCGCGTCTGAACATGACACTCTCGCTCGGCTATGCTTGGGCATTCGAGAGGGAAATGGATCGAAAGGAGGAATTCATGGTCTCGCTGAAGATCCTCAACTGACGGCGGCCGGCCCATGATTGAGATTCTGCCGAGAATCGCGGCCGCGCTTCTTCCTGTGCTGCTATTCCTTCTCGCCCTGATCTACCTTGACAGCTACAAGCTGGTGCGGCTCCGCTGGATCCTGACGACGATCGCCCTGGGGTGTCTCGTCGCGGGCGGCAGCTATCTTGCGAACATCTGGCTCATCCCGCGGCTACAGCTCGATCCGCCGATCTACTCCCGCTACATCGCCCCCCTCGTCGAGGAGTCCGCCAAGGGGCTTTTCCTCGTCTATCTCATCCGCACCCACAGGGTCGGATTCCTTGTCGATGCGGCAATCCACGGGTTCGCGCTCGGGACGGGATTCGCAGTCATCGAGAACCTGTACTATCTGCAGGTCTTCTCCTCAGCGCACATGATCGTGTGGCTTCTGCGCGGCTTCGGCACGGCCATCATGCACGGCGGTGCCACGGCCATCTTCGGCATCACCTCCAAGACCCTCTCCGAGCGCGAGAGGATCCCCCCGGCCGCCTCTTATCTGCCGGGGCTCGTCATCGCTTGGGCCATCCACTCCCTCTTCAACCACTTCTTTTTTTCCCCCGCCCTGTCCACCGCGGGCATTCTCCTTGTACTTCCGCCGCTGATCTTCCTGGTGTTCGATCGCAGCGAGAAGTCGCTCCAGAGGTGGCTCAACGTGGGGTTCGATGCCGATGCGGAGCTGCTTGAGCTGATCGATTCCGGGATGCTGTCGGAATCCCGCGTGGGAGTCTACCTGCATTCCCTCAAGCAGAGGTTTCGCGGGGAGGTAGTGGCCGATCTGCTCTGCTATCTCAAGGTCCACATGGAACTGTCCCTGCGCGCGAAAGGGGTGCTGATGATGCGGGAGCACGGATTCCAGGTCGAGGTGGACCAGCAGACCCGGGCCAAATTCAAGGAGCTGGAGTATCTGGAGAGCAGCATCGGCAGGACCGGAAGGCTCGCGATGGCCCCCTTCCTGCGCGCCAGCGGCAAGGAGCTCTGGCAGCTCTACATGCTCGGCCGCTGACGCCCAGAATCGTTCATGCTTGACACGCTCCTCCCACCGGCGTACTATCACTACGAAATTTGAACGTTGGTTCAAAAATTAACCATCTGGTTAACCATCGCCCGCCGGAGCCAGCATGACCCGCAGCGCGGCCCGCAGGGAACAGAGAGTCGACGCCATCCTCGACAGCGCCATCCGCGCGTTCCGGCAGCAGGGCTACCACGGCACCTCGATGGAGCGGATCGCCGATCGGCTCCTGATGACCAAGGGAAGCCTCTACTACTACTTCCGCAACAAGGAGGAGATTCTGTTCGCCGCGCACGACCGGGCATTGGACCGGATCCTCGCGGAGCTGGCGCGGGTCAGGCGGGCCGGAGGGTGCCCTTGCGACCAGCTCGCGGATCTCCTGGCCGCGCACATCAGGATCATGGTGGAGGGGTTCCAAGGCACAGCCCTGGCCCTCGAGTTCGGTGCGCTGTCGCCCCGGCGGCTTCGGAGGGTGATCGACAAGCGCGACCGATACGAGCATGCGCTGCGGGGGATGATCCAAGAAGGCGCGAAGAAAGGGTGCCTTCGCGGCGTCGATCCCAAGCTGGCCGGCATGGCGCTTCTGGGCTCGATCAACTGGATTGCCCGGTGGCACCGCGCCGGCGGCGCCGCGGGCGCCGACGAGGTTGCCGGCCGATTCCTCGATCTGTTCATGGAAGGCATGAGGCCCCACCGGCACGCCACCGGCCGCGCGCGCGACGTCGCGGGGCAATCCTCGACTGCCGGATCCGGAGGAAGACGCTCATGACACCATTCGCCCCCCGCCTCTCCGATTCGTTCGAGTTCCGCGAGATCTTGTACGAGAAAGCTGCCCCGATTCCGGGAGCCGCCCGCATCACCATCAACCGCCCGCGCCACTACAACGCCTACTCAACCTCCACGCTGGTCGAGCTGGCGCAGGCATTCGGCGACGCGGCAATGGACGACCAGATCGGCGTGGTCGTCTACACCGGCGCGGGAGATCGCGCCTTCTGCACCGGAGGCGACGTGCGGGAGTACGCCGCCGAGTATGTCACGAAGCCTCGCGACTACTGGAAGTACATGGGGCTGTTCCGCGCCTACCTGGAGAGCATTCTGAACTGCGGCAAGCCGGTCATCGCGCGCCTCAACGGGATGGCCGTAGGGGGCGGCAACGAGTCGCAGCTCGCGTGCGACCTGAGCCTCGCGGCGGAGCACGCGATCCTCAAGCAGGTGGGGGTGCATGTGGGGAGCGTCGCCGCGGGCGGCGCCACGCAGTGGCTGCCGCTGGCCGTCGGCGACCGGCGCGCACGCCTGATGCTGATGACGGGAGAGCCCGTACCCGCCCTGCGCGCGGAGCAGTGGGGCCTCATCACGCGCGCCGTGCCCAGCGTGCGGCATGAGGATCGTTGGATCGAGCAGGCGCGGGCGGGCGAGATCGAGCTGGCGAGGGAGGGCAAGGAGGGCTACCGGATCGATCTGTCACGTCTCGACGCGGAGGTGTCCGCTCTCGCGTCGAAGCTGCTCGAGAGTTTTCCCGAATGCATGAGATACACCAAGCAGCAGGTGAACTTCCACAAGGAGACTGCGTGGCACCAGACGATCGGCCACGCGCGCGAGTGGCTGGCACTGCACTACACGCACTGGGAGCCGATCGAAGGGATGAACGCCTTCGTGGAGAAGAGAAAACCCGACTACGCCCGCCTCCGCGCGGCATCGGCCGGCGGCGGATCGAGCGAAACCCCGTGGGGGGCGCCGGTGAAGTCGTGCACCGCCTGCGGCGCGAAGAACCTTCCTGATGCCTTCGCGCACTGCGGACGCTGCGGTTCTGCTCTGGCGCCATGATGAGCCTTCGAAACAACCGCCTGGAGGCCGCTCTCGTCACCGGAGGCCTGCGCGGCATCGGGCTGGCCATCGCGAAGGCCCTGGCGCGTGACGGCGCGGGCGTGGCCCTCGTGGACAGGGACGCGGACGAGCGCGCGGCGCCGCCAATCGAAGGAGCACTCCTCCTCAAGCGGGACGTACGCGACTTCGCGGGGGCGGTGACGGCGGTGGACAGCGTGCAGGAACGGATCGGACCGCTGGCCATTGCGGTGATCAACGCGGGCATCAGCCGCGACGCCGCCTCGTGGAGGATGACCGAGGGCGACTGGCGCGAGGTGATCGACGTGAACCTCACGGGCGCGTTCGCCTACGCGCAGGCGGCCGCGCGCGCGATGCGGGAGCGCAAGCGCGGCGCCATCGTGTTCACGTCCTCCATCAACGGTCTGCGCGGCAAGTTCGGCCTGGCCAACTACTCGGCATCGAAGGCCGGCCTGATCGGACTGACGCGGACGCTGGCGCGCGAGCTGGGAGCCAGCAACATCCGTGTGAACGCCGTGGCGCCCGGCTACATCCTCACCGATCTGACCGCGAAGCTCGAGACTCGCTTTCACGAGCAGGCGCGCGCCGAGACGGCGCTCGGCCGGCTTGGGGAGCCCGAGGACGTCGCCGAGCTGGTGAGTTTCCTGGCGTCGGAGCGCGCGCGGCACATCACCGGTGAGGTGATCCGCGTGGACGGAGGCCAGCTCGCGTAGCCGCTTTCGGCGAACGAAGGGAGAACCGACCATGGTCATCGATCAATGGGAGATGCGGGCGCCGCGCGAGCCGATGGCCCGCGCGCGGCGCTCCACCGATCCGCCCGGCGCAGGCGAAGCGCTCGTGCGAGTGGCCGGCTGCGGCGTGTGCCACACGGATCTGGCATTTCACCTCGGTCAGGTGCGCACCAAGCACCCGCTGCCGCTGGTGCTTGGCCACGAGGTGAGCGGCGTGGTGGAGGCGGCGGGAGCCGGCGCCTCTGGGTGGATTGGCAAGGCGGTGGTCGTGCCGGCCATCCTCCCTTGCGGGGAGTGCCCCGCCTGCCGGCGCGGACGCTATGCGCTGTGCCCGGAGCAGATCTTCCCCGGCAACGACGTGCACGGGGGGTTCGCCTCGCATCTGGTGGTGCCGGCGCGCCACCTGTGCGATGCGGGCGGCGTGGATGGCCGGCAGCTCGAAGCGCTTTCGGTGGTGGCTGACGCGGTGAGCACCCCGTACGAGGCGATCTGCAGGAGCGGGCTGGCGCAGGGAGACCTTGCGGTGTTCATCGGGGCGGGAGGCGTGGGCGGCTTCGGCACGCAGATCGCTGCCGCGCTGGGCGCAACCGTGCTCGTCATCGATCCCTCGAAAGACCGCCGCGATCTCGTCCTCGAGCACGGAGCCAGTGAGGCGCTCGATCCGGAGGGAGTCGATCCCGCCGACCTTCGCAAGACTGTGCGCGCCTTCGCGCGCGCGCGACACCTGTCCGAGGAGGAGTGGAAGCTGTTCGAGACCTCGGGCACGCCGCAGGGCCAGGAGACGGCCTTCGCTTTGCTGACTCGCGGCGCGCATCTCGGCGTGGTGGGGTTCACCCCGTCGAAGGTGTCGGTGCCGCTGAGCCACCTCATGGCGCTCGACGCACGGGCCACCGGCAACTGGGGATGCGCTCCTCAGCGCTACCCCGAGGTGCTGGATCTGGTGACGCGGGGAAGGATCGTCATCGAGCCGTTCGTGGAGCGGCGGCCGATGTCCGAGATCAACGCCGTCTTCACGGCGATGGCTGAGCACCGCCTGCACCAGCGCGTCGTGCTCGTCCCGGATTTCCCATGAAGCTGCAGGAGCTGCTGGCTCGCGCCGAGGGCATCGTCAGGGACATCGACTTCACGCCGGTGCGTCGCTGGAAGGACGCCGTTTCCGGGCGCAAAGCAATCGGCTACATGCCCGTGTTCGCGCCACGTGAGATCATTCACGCCGCGGGGATGCTGCCCGTCGGGGTGTTCGGAGGCGGCGACCAGATGGAGATCATCCGCGGCGACGCCTGCTTCCAGTCCTACATCTGCCACATCCCGCGCTCGACGGTGGAGCTGGCGCTGTCGGGACGCCTGGGGATGCTCGACGGCATGATCTTCCCCTCCACGTGCGACGTCATCAGGAACCTCTCCGGAATGTGGAAGATCCTCCTGCCGGGAGTCTATGCCCGCTACCTCGACGTGCCCCAGAATTTCGACCGCGCGGTGGGGGGGAGGTACTTCGAGGCGGAGCTGCGCGCCATCGCCACGGACCTCGCCCGGTTGGCGGGCCGTGAGTTCGACGAGGAATCACTGCGCGCGAGCATCAAGACATTCAATGCCAACCGCCGTCTGACGCGCGAGGTGAACAACCTGCGCCGTGAATTCCCGCACCTCGCCCCGGCCTCCGAAGTGTACGTGGTGCTGCGCGCCGGATACCTGATTCCTGTCGAGGAGCACAACGAGATGCTGGCCGCCTATCTCGAGGAGGCACGCGCGCGCGGCCGGCCGGTCCTGGACAACTGCCGGATCGTCATCCGGGGCGCCTTCTGCGAGCAGCCGCCGCTGGCCCTGCTGCGCACGCTGGAACGGGCCGGCTGCGACATCGTGAACGACGACCTGCTCCTGGTGACGCGTTGGTTCACACGGGACGTCCCCGAAAAGGGCGACCCCTTCGAGGCGTACTCAAGGGCGTTTCTCGAGAGCAGCGTCCCCACCGCAAGCCTCTACATCGGCGACAAGGAGAAGGGAGCTGATCTGGTGGAGGAAGTCCGGGAGTGCCGGGCCGAGGGCGTCATCTTCGCCGCCGCCTCATTCTGCGATCCGGCGCTGCTGGATCAGCCGATGCTGGCCGACGCGCTCGATCAGGCGTCGATCCCCTACACCGCCTTCAAGTTCGCCGAAGATACCGGTCAGTTCCAGACGATCCGCGAGCAGGCCGGCACGTTCGCTGATTCCATCAAGCTGTGGAGCGCTGCATGAAGCAGGAGATCCAGAAAGAGCCCTCGATGGTACTTCAGAAGGAGATGATCGCGGGGCACTACCGCCGCCTGGCGCGCGCCAAAGAGAGCGGCGAGCCGGTCGTCTATACGTTCGTGCCGGGCAACCTCACCGAAATGCTGTGGACTTTCGGCGCGCTGCCGATCCTTCCCGAGATCAACGCCCTCCAATCGGGCATGCGCGGCAAGTCGGCCGACTACATCGCGCGCGCAGAGAAGGCTGGCCACTCCGAGGATGTTTGCACCTACGTGAAGTGCGACATCGGCATGTCGTTGGCGGGCAACGTGGGCCCCACGGGCGAGATACTGCCCGAACCGGACCTGCTCCTGCTCTCCTACACGGGATGCTTCACCTTCATGAAGTGGTTCGAGCTGCTGCGGCAGCGCTACAAGTGCCCCGTGGTCATGCTGCAGGTCCCCTACCAGGGCGACGGCGAGATCACCGAGACGATGGTGACGTACGTGGTGGAGCAGCTCCGCACCGAAGTCATCCCGGCCCTCGAGCGGATCTCGGGACGCCGCTACGACGAGGCCGAGCTGGCCCGGCGGCTGGCCCTGTCGGCTGCGGCCGAGGACGACCTGGTCCGTGTCTTCGAGTCCGCGCGCCATCGTCCTTCCCCCATCGACGCCTACTTCGGAGGCGTCTATTACATCGGGCCCATCTTCAGCGCGTTCAGAGGGACCGACGAGGGCTCCGAGTACTACCGGCTGCTGCGCCATGAAGTGGAGCAGCGGCTGGCCGCGGGGTATGGGCCGATCACGCCCGAAGGCCCGGTGGAGAAGGAGCGGTACCGGCTCGTGGTCGAAGGGCCGCCCAACTGGACCTCGTTCAGGGAATTCTGGAAGATGTTCTACGACGAGGGGGCAGTCGTGGTGGCCTCCACATATACAAAGGTGGGAGGCGTCTATGACACCGGGTTCCGGCATGACCCGGGCAGGCCGCTGGAGTCTCTCGCCCGCTACTGCCTCGGGTGTTACACGAACCTGAACCTCCCCAGCCGGGTCGACATGCTGGAGCGCTACATTCGCGACTACGAGGCCGACGGGTTGCTCATCAACTCCGTCAAATCGTGCAACTCCTTCTCGGCGGGCCAGCTCGTGATGCTGCGCGAGCTGGAGAGGAAGACCGGCGTGCCCGGAGGCTTCATCGAAAGCGACCTGGTCGACCCGCGCTACTTCTCCGCGAGCAACATCAAGAACCGCCTCGAGTCATACCTGCAGATGCTGTCACAGAAACGGTGCGGGGGGCGCACCTCGTGAAGGTCTACGCGGGCATCGATCTGGGATCCACCACGACCAAAGCGGTCATCATGACCGAGGACGGTCAGCTGCTCGGCCGCGGCATCACCAACAGCCGGAACAACTACGACGTGGCCTGCGCGGTGGCGCGCGCCGAGGCGCTCACCACCGCGCGCTTCGAGCTGCTGCGACGGGCCATCACCGCGGCGCGCGCTCTGTCCGATCCGGCTGGCTCGTTGTTGCGGCTACTGGAACGGCGGTTCCGCCGAGAGCAGCACGAGCGCCAACTCGAGTCATTGCGGGAAACCTGCCTGCTGATGATCACCAGCCCCGATGATCAAGCCCCGGTGGAAGAGATTTTCGCCGGGATGCGGGAGGAATCGATCACGCTGTTCGCTCCGGAAGGCACCGCCCGCGCCGCGAGCGACTTTTTCCGGGACATCGCGGCGAGCCAATACCACCGGCTGGCCGAGGACGTCGCGCGGCACGGCCAGGGGCGTTTTGATCGTCTGATGGGCTGCTTCGACAAATCGATTTTCCGCGCGGAAAACTCCCCGCCCGATCTCTCCTTCGAGAGCAACATCCGCGCGGCCCTGGGAAAGTGCGTCGCCGAGAAGGCGATCTCCGGCGATGGCACGGTCGAGGAGCTTTCCACGATGGTGGAGACCGCGGCCCGGACACCATTTCTAGAGTGCGCCGCCACCGGCACTGGGTACGGCCGCGTCCGGCTGCCCTTTCCCAAGGAGAGCATCCGCTCGGAGATTCTCTGCCACGGGCTCGGGGCGCACTACTTCTACCCCGCCACCGCCACGGTGCTGGACATCGGCGGGCAGGACACCAAGGCCATCCAGGTGGACGAGCAAGGAATCGTCACCAGCTTTCAGATGAATGATCGCTGCGCGGCCGGATGCGGCCGTTACCTCGGCTACATCGCGGACGAAATGAACCTCGCCGTGCAAGAGCTGGGGCCGCTCGCGCTTCAATCCTGCCGCCCGACCCGCATCGCGAGCACCTGCACCGTCTTCGCGGGAGCGGAGCTGCGCGAGCGGCTCTCGCTGGGGCAGAAACGCGAGGACATCCTCGCGGGCCTGCACCGCGCCATCATCCTGCGGTCCATGTCGCTGCTGGCGCGCTCCGGGGGCGTGCATGAACAGTTCACCTTCACCGGCGGCGTGGCCCGCAACCCCGCCGCGCTACAAGCGGTCCGTCTGCTGATCGAGGAGAACTACGGCCAGCGCACGATCAACATCTCGCCCGACTCGATCTACACGGGAGCCGTCGGGGCCGCGCTGTTCGCGAAAC